>QCDA01000046.1 GCA_003281065.1 Pelagibacteraceae bacterium AG-349-E10 | reverse complement strand
AATGAGTGTTTAATAAAAAAAAAGTTGAATATTGGGTTTATCGAAAATAATTACATAGATTATAAATATTACTTGTATTATGCACTCGGTGATTACTCTTTAATAAATGATATAGAATTTACAATTAGCGAAGTTAATCAAAATGCAAATGAATTTGATATTATATTTGGCGAATTTAGAGATTTAGCTAAATTGAGTTTAAATCAAACTCAGATACCTGATAAAGTTTTAAATTTTTATAATGATAATGAAATTGAAGTTAAAGGAAATTTATTCCCACTAGATTTAGATACATTTATACTTTTAAGCAAGGACGATCATAAAAAAATAACTTTTGAGGAATTTTCAGAATTATATAATCCGATTAAATATACACTGGGAATGAGCTTTAAAACTAAAGAGGATATTATTAATTTAATTTTATATCTTTTAGAACAACCCACTATTAATTTAGATAGTTTAACTTTTGAGCTAACTGTAGATTTGTTTTCAAAAACATATGTAAACCTTAACAAAAATATTGTTAATAATGATTTTCTGGAGGTTTTTAACTCTTTTGAAAATTCAGAGAATGTTTATACTTTATTTAGTGATGGTATATTACTTAATAAAAATGTTGAATTTAGAAGTTTTCAACTTTTCCCAAAGAGTGAATATACTTGGGATAGTGATGAAGGAGTTTTTAAAGAGAGTTTAGAGAGTAAACCTTTATCTTTTTATGGTTTTAGCGCCTATTTAAATAATTCACAAAGTTCAGGACTTTTATGCTATCTAATTGATGAAAATGTAAGATTAAAGGCCTTTAAAGATTTTAATATCCAGCTTAGTCCATTATCAATTAATGAGGTAAGAAGTATTGAAGAGGACTTACCTGAAAGTTACAAAAAGATTTTAGAAAATAAAAATAAAAGTGTACTCAAACCAAATTATTCATCAGAGAATAAAAACTATGATTTATTTTCAGATCTTATTTTTGGTAAATACAAATATGAAGAAATTATCGATAATCAAGACTATTTAAATTGATAAAACAATTGAAAAACCTAAGTAATCATCTAAATTCGATTTACAATTTTATCATGGCCTCGTGCTGGAATTGGTAGACAGTCTGGACTTAAAATCCAGTGGGATTTATTCCCGTGGCGGTTCGAGTCCGCCCGAGGCTACCATAACTTTTTTATAAATAATTTAGTCTGATAATATCCTATAAATATAAATAAAAATTTATATGGATATAAATATCTGTAAGTAATTCCATCATTTGGAACATTTGATGTTAAAATCAATGTAAATATAATCATTAAACTTAATATTATTAAGTAACTAAAAAAATATTTATTTTTAATTAAACAATATATTGAAAAACAAATACCTATTTTTATTAAAAAAGAATCGAATAAGACAAAAAGAATAAAGCGAGAGTTATGGTTAATAGCAAATATAACATCATTAATACTGGGAAAAATTAAACTACTAAATAATCCATTAAAAAGTAATCTAAGATTATTTACACTGAATATAAAGCCCTCAAAAGTTAACAATTGCTCTGTTCTATTTAAATATGCTAAAGAGGGATGAGTCAGTCCAACATTAAAGAA
Source organism: Pelagibacteraceae bacterium AG-349-E10 (assembly GCA_003281065.1). Taxonomy (GTDB): domain Bacteria; phylum Pseudomonadota; class Alphaproteobacteria; order HIMB59; family HIMB59; genus HIMB59. The sequence continues at coordinate 444 of QCDA01000046.1, read as the reverse complement.
AGTAGCTCTATTACCATTGATATATTGATAGGAATTTAAAAAGTTAAAATAAGGTATATCATCTGAATATCGAAAATTGATTAAATTTGCTAGTATTAAAACTAAAATTATAAAAAAAAATATTACATACCATATAATTAATTTTTTTTTTAAAATATAATAGTAAATTAAATAGAAAAAAAGAAGTGTAATTAAAAAAATAGTATGTAATGGTTTTATTAATGAATAAAAGAAAATAAAAAAAAATAATTTTGAAAGAGTAATACTATTGATTTCATTTTTTGAAATTTTTAATACTTCATGTAAAATACAAAGTAATACTAAAACAGTAATAATTTCTTTATTAATACCAATATTTAGATAAGTAAGGAAAGAAGTAAGTATTAAAAACTCAATCGCTAGAATTTTTTTAATACCAAATTCTAAAAGTATTTTATTAATTTT
>QCDA01000045.1 GCA_003281065.1 Pelagibacteraceae bacterium AG-349-E10 | reverse complement strand
TTTATTTAATCCAAGGAAGTATGGTGATCTTCTATCTGAGGGTAATTTGCAAGTTGTAACTTGGGACTCAATATCTATGATATCTGAAGCTATATCTTCTGAGGCTGGAACTTTTTTATTTAAGTTTGAAGAAAAATTATGCCCAAAAAGATATCTTAAGTTTTTTGATAAAATTACAGAGCTTAATTTCGCACAATTTTATAATCAAAATTTAAAACCTTATGAAATCTCTATTGATGAGTACAACAAAAATCTTAAAACTAAGATCTTGAATAAGATACAATCTAATTTAAGGTTCAGTTCTACTAATGCTTAAGGAATCAATACTAAATCGTTGTAAAACGTTCTCAGACCCTTTTCCCCATTGGGAGCTAGACTCCCCTTTTACAGAAGGGCTAATAAAAGAACTTAATGATGTAGATATATCTGATGCACCTCGGTCTTTTGATGGTACAAGAGCCGCTGATGCAGGTGGAGATGGGATAGATGGTAAACTTAGAGTTTTTTTAGAGAGTGATAATTCAAAAAACTTATCAAACGGTATGAGTTTAATTGATGATTTGAGAGATAAGGATGTTATTGAGTCAATACAAGAGAAAATAAAAAAAAATTTATCAAATAGTTTTATTAGGATTGAATACATATCAGATCGTAAAGGTTTTTGGTTAAAACCACATTTGGATATCAAAGAGAAACTTATGACTATGATGTTATTTATTAATACCTACGATGAATCAGAAAATCTTGGAACAGATTTTTACGACACAGATATGAAACTTGTTAAGACAGTTCCCTATAAACATAATACTGGTTATTTTTTTGCTTCTGGCAATAATACTTGGCACGGACTTGAAAAAAAAGAAATCAAGATTGAGAGAAGATGCATGCAGATAAATTATGTAACCTTCCCCACTAGTTGGCCAATAGATGGCTGATATTAATAATGTTATTATTATAGGTTCAGGACCTGCTGGATATACTGCTGCAATATACGCAGCTAGGGCTAATTTAAAGCCTATTTTAGTTAGTGGTTTTCAACCTGGCGGTCAACTCACCATAACTACTGATGTGGAAAACTATCCAGGGTACGAAGATCCTATCCAAGGGCCATGGTTAATGGAACAAATGCAAAAGCAAGCAGCACATGTTGGCACCGAAATAATCAATTCACAAGTAACAGAAGTTTTTTTAAACGAAAAAATTAAAAAATTAAATTTAGATAATGGCACAACTCTAAATACTAAAACTGTGATAATTAGCACAGGAGCACAAGCGAGATGGCTCGGTTTAGAAAATGAGGCTAAATTTCAAGGTCATGGACTATCTGCATGTGCAACTTGTGATGGTTTTTTCTTTAAAGATAAAGAGGTTGCTGTTATTGGTGGTGGAAATAGTGCAGCTGAGGAAGCATTATTTTTAACTAAATTTGCAACAAAAGTTTATCTTGTTCACAGGAGAGATAAACTAAGAGCTGAAAAAATATTACAAGATCGATTAAAACAAAATTCTAAAATAGAGTTTATTTGGAATAGTGAAGTAACTAAGTTTAATGGAAATGATGATTTAGAGTCAATAGACTTGTTAAATAAACAAGAAAATAAAATTTCAAATCTCAAAATAGATGGTGTATTTATTGCGATAGGTCACGATCCAGCAACACAATTATTTAAAGATCAACTAAAAATGGATGAGGGTGGGTACATAATTACTGATCCAGATAGCACAAAGACCTCGATTGAAGGAGTATTTGCTGCAGGAGATGTTAAAGATAAGATTTATAGACAGGCTGTTACTGCTGCTGGTATGGGATGTATGGCAGCTTTAGAAGTTGAGAAGTATCTAGATTAATTTTAGCCTTGTCTGGCTTTCATTCTTGGGTTGGTTTTATTTATTACATATAACCTACCCTTTCTTCTAACCAGTTGATTATTCTTATCTCTGGTTTTTGCTGTTTTAAGAGAACTTTTAATTTTCATAATTTAATGTAATAGTTATAAACAATAAGGCAGAAATTTATGTTAATTAATGAAAAAATCAACAAAATTAAG
>QCDA01000044.1 GCA_003281065.1 Pelagibacteraceae bacterium AG-349-E10 | reverse complement strand
GCATTATGTGGGGTTCCAAATTCTAAGTCGTATCTGTCTAACTCCAAACCGGCAGCTCCTCCACCAACTAAACCAAAATCACCAATCACCTCATCTGCTCCAATCCCCTCAAAGATCCATGAACATTCAGGTTTAAAACTATCTTCTTCTCTTTTGTAGTATGAGGACACGTCAAATCCATAAGATGTGAAAGTTAACCCACAAACTTTAGAAGGTATTCTTCCTCGAGCTCTCCACATACCTCCATATTTACCATCAAAAGCATTATTGTATTCACCTGGGTTAGATGTCCATGCTCTTGTGCCTGCTTCACCTTTTCGAACTTCGGTAATATTAGGGTTATCAGGATGATACTCACTAATCCAATAAAATCCATCTGATCCTAGATAAAAACATCTACCACCCTGCATTTGATAGGACTCTAAAGCATCCATATATTTCTCAGATGAATACTCAGGGTGACTTCCAGTCATCACAACTTTATAACGATTTAATAAATTTATACCTTCATGTTCCAAATCCTCGTCTGTCAGAACATCAAAATCAAAACCTTTTTCTTCTAGCCAATCAGTAAGATGTAAGTCGGCATTGAGTTGCCATAATGAAGGAGAAAGCCAATGTCTGTATTTGGGTCTCATATTAAGGATTGGTCTTAGTCTTGATGATATTGATACACCATGTCCGTCTGAGTGAAGTGAATAAGTTGATAGCCCGTATTCTCTATGTTCATTTAAATATAAATCTGCTGGCTCAAGCACAGGCACTTTACCTGCAAGCAATTGTGCTACAACAGAGTTGGTTCCAAGATTATCATTGGAGTAAGCCATGTAACTATTAGTAGGCAATAAGAATAAAGTTTTTGCAGTTGCTGTCCCCTTGGGAGGTTTAACACAAAATGGAATATAGTCCTCATTTTCTGATTCCTCTCGTCCGTCTACTCTTAGTCTTGCAGCGTAGACACCACTTTTTAATCCCTCAGGTACTTTTAGAGTAAAGTCTACATCCCATCTTGCATCGTCTATATCATCGTCATGAAAGTGAATTGCACCGTATTCCTCAGGTTTATGATGGAAAACCATTTCATCCGCTGTCCAGTTATGTCCTGTCATACCTCTGTTTGGCATATTAATAATAAATCCGTGGTGATTATTTGGAGAAGTATCAACAATCTTTGTTGAGGCAATGTTTTTGCCAATATTCGCATGAAAATCCCAGGCACCTACGACTGTTGACCTGACAGTGGTATTACACTCATCATAGCTTGATGCAAGTGTTTCAATTTCAGCCTTCGATAGCGCAATATTAGATAATCTAGGTCTGTCTATCTTTCCATTAAATGTCTTTGTTTGCTCAGGTAATTCAATAGGGTGAGGTACCTCTTTAAAATGTCCGCCAGAAATATGTCTGCCTGATCTATTGTTAAGTGTTGTGGCAGCAATTAGCAATGGAGCGTCATTAGCAGCAGGTAAAACTGAGCTAGTGGTCTCAATAATAGCTGAGGTTTCTTCAATTGGATTCAAAATAGCCATACCTAAGCCACCATTTGTAGATGTAACTCTGGGTTCTTGATGAAGGGTAAGCCTTCTTGATTGAGCATCAAATGTTGCAATAACCAGATACCAGACCTTTCTTAAAAGCTTTTTTTCTGAGGAGACAGTAACAACCTGAGAACCATCACCAATTTCTACAGATAAACAGCCTTCATCATTAACGAAAAGGCCATAGCCTTTTTTTTCTTCTTCATTAAATTTGGTGAAAATTCCTTGTCTGCCTTTGTCAGGGGTGGTTGGGAAAATGTAAGCCTGCATAGTGAAGCTTTCTAAATTTAAATTATCGTGTTGGGGCATGATGATATATGATCCACCATGTATTCTCTGGTTTTTCCCTTGATAGGTTCCATTGCAACTAGCATCTATTTCGGCCTCTTTATATCCTGGGCCTTCAGGATTTGTATCACCGTGTATTAAGCGGACTAATTGAACTTCATAACTGTCATTGTATTCAGCATTAATATAAAATTTAACCTCTTCGCCAGGGTGAGCTGAGTACTTATCACTATAACCTGTTATTTTTAACATTACT
>QCDA01000043.1 GCA_003281065.1 Pelagibacteraceae bacterium AG-349-E10 | reverse complement strand
TTTTCTTCCTGAATTAAGTTTGGTTCAATATTTTGAGCTCTTCTCTTGTTTTTCTCTAAGTCCCTTACTGAAATCTTCCCTGAAGAAATGATTGATAATGTTTTTTCATCAAAATTATCTGGTGTTTTTCCAACTAACGCTCTGGCATGTCCCATTGTTAATATTCCTTTATTTAAAAGACTTAAAAAGTACTTATCTAAACTTAGAATTCTTAAAAGATTTGTTATATGAGATCTACTCTTTCCTACTATTTGTGCAAGATTTTCATGCGTATAATTATTTTTATCGATTAATCTTTGATAAGCTTGAGCTTCTTCGGAAATTTTGAGGTCCTCTCTTTGTATATTTTCTATAAGTGAAATTTCATCTTTATCAAGATCTTTAGGTAATAAAAGAGATGGTAATATTTTCAGATCTGCGATTTGAGCGGCTCTCCATCTTCGTTCTCCTGCGACAAGAGTATAAGTGTCATAATTCCTTTTAGTTAAAATTAATGGCTGAATTAAACCGTTTTTTTTAATTGACTGCGCTAATTCATTAATTTTCTCAGGATCAAATTCTTTTCGTGGCTGGTTTTCATCCCTAAATATTTTCTCTATTGGGACAAGCAATAATCCTTTATCCTCTTTAACATTAATTGAGAGATCTTCTTTACTCCCAAGAAGTGAGGAAAGCCCTTTTCCTAATTTTTTATTTGTTGCCATCTATAGTGCTCCTTTCTAGAAACTCTTTGGCTAGTGCAATGTAAGCTTGTGAGCCTGCACACTTGAGATCATATATTATAGCCGGTAAACCGTGACTAGGTGCTTCAGACAGAGTAACATTTCTAGGGACATTAAATTTATATACATTCATATCAAAGTATTCTCTTGCCTCTTTTTCAATTAAAGATGATAGAGAATTTCTTTTGTCATACATTGTTAAAATAATTCCGTTTAATTTTAGGTTTATATTAAGATTTGATTTAACAATATCTATAGTCTTAATTAATTTTGATAAACCTTCTAATGCAAAAAACTCACACTGTACTGGAATCAAAACTTCATTACTGGCAGTCAGAGAGCTTATTGTTAGTAAGCCTAGAGTTGGAGGTGTATCAATGAAAATATAATCATAACTTTTAGTTATGTTATTAATATATTTTTTAAGCAAATAGTTTCTGTTTTCATCATCGGCAAGCTCATATTCTGCTGCAGCCAGATCTTCACACGCAGAAATAACATCTAATTTTGGAATCAAAGACTTTTGTATAGCATTATTTATATCAGTCTCATTACTAAAAACTTTATAAATTGATTTACTAGAATCGTAAGCATTAAATGACATAGAGGAGTTATATTGGGGGTCCATGTCCACAACTAAAACATTTTTATCAATTGAAGCTAAAGCAGTTGCTAAATTAACAACTGTTGTAGTTTTACCAACACCTCCTTTTTGATTTGCTATAGTAATAATCATTTAGCAACCATGATTATTATTTTAGATACACTTGATGTAATACTTGGATGTGTCTCCCAACAATACTTTTGTGGATTAATTGCTTTGAGTTCTGTTAAATAGGATCTTCCCTTTAGCAAGATGAATTTTGTTTTTTTATTTATTATGTTCTTAGTCATAGACATAATTTTTTCTACAGAAGCAAAAGCACGCGCTGTAATACAATCGACATTAAGGTCTAATATTTCTGTTATAGATTTATTGTGCACACGATAATTTAAATCTAATTGTATTTTACATTTTTCTAGAAAAAGAGCTTTTTTTGGCGATTTTTCGACTAAATGAAGGTTTTTAAAACCAATGATTGATAATATTATTCCTGGAAGTCCAGCACCTGTTCCGATATCCATCAGGGACTTTTTATGATGGGGTAGATACTTAACTATCTGTATGCAATCTAGAAGATGCCTTTCGTCTAAATTTTCGATTGTACTTCTTCCAATCAAATTCATATATTCATTTTCTTTCAATAGTATTTTTTTGTATTCAGAAAGTTTATTTAAAATTGAATTCGAGTTATCAAAATTTTCATTACAGAAATTTACTAATTTTTCATTAAGCAACTTTATTACCTTTAACTTTTTTGTGTTTTACTATTTGAAAGAGTGCACTGGGTGTGATGCCTGAAATTTTACCAGCATCATATAAATTTTCAGGTTTGTGTTTATTTAATTTTTCAAGAATTTCTTTAGATAAAGAAGGTATCTTATTAAAATCAATATTCGTTAATTTCATATTTTTATTCTTACTCAGTTGATCAAATGATTTTTTTTCTCTCTCGTAAAAAACATCATATTTAGAGTCAAAATGCATTTTAGTTAACAATTTTTGACTTATTTTAATATTAAAGAATTGTTTAAAA
>QCDA01000042.1 GCA_003281065.1 Pelagibacteraceae bacterium AG-349-E10 | reverse complement strand
AAAGAAGAAAACATAAAATAAAATTACATATAAATGTTGGGACAGCCGCTTTAACGGGATACTCAACTTTTTCATAGGAGTAAAAGACTTGATTAAAAATTCGAGCGAGCATATATCCTGGCAATGAAAAAGAGTAGACTAGCAAAATCTTAGATGTAATTAGCACATCCTCATTATTAAATTCACCCCTACCAAATAATGCTCTTATAATATCTTCACTAAGAATAAAAATACCTAATGAGCTTGGTATGGCGAAAAGAAAACAAAATATTACTGTTTCGTTGAAAGCTTTAGAATTTTTACTCTCATCTGAGATATTTTTGCTCAAATAGGGCAAAAGTGTAAAAGACATAGCAACTGCAATAAGAGCAAATGGTAAGTCAATAATTCTATCAGCGTAGTAAATTTGACTTATAGCACCCCCACCTACTAAAGAGGCAAATAACATTGAGATAAATATATTTAACTGAACAATACCAGATCCCAGTAAAGAAAAGAGAAATCTTCCAAAGAATTTTTTAAGCTCTCTAGACAAGACTTTTATACTCTTTAAGCCAATACCCCAAAATATTTTTATTGTGCCTAAATTGATAAATAAAAGAATCAATTGAGTGAAACCAGCTATTATCATTGACCAAGCTAGTGCAAAATGAGAGTTAGACTTGAATGACACCAAAGTTATAATCATAAAGATGTTAAGTATTACTGATAAGAAGGAAGGTAAGAAAAATTTTCCTCTCACATTCAAAACTGAACTCAACACTGATGAAAGAGTCACAAATATCAAAAAAGGGAAAGTTATAATCAATAACTGATTTGCAAACAAAAATTGACTTTTATTTAATAAAAATCCTGGTGCTAAAATTGATATGACTTGCTCAGTATATAAAAATATTAAAAAAGATAAAATTAAAGTAATTACAAAAAAAAAGTTGAAAACTATCCATATAAAATCATTTGCTGATTTTGAATTCATTTGTTCTTGGTTTACATACAAAGGAATAAATACACTATTCATTGAGCCCTCAGCAAAAATTCTTCTAAATAAATTTGGTAATCTATAAGCAAAAAGGAATGCATCTGACATCAAATTGGCACCTAAATAATTTGCAAAAAGTATGTCTCTAATAAATCCGGTTACACGAGATCCAAAAATATTTGAAGAAATCTTTGAAAAATTACTGATTTTCATTGAGCTTAGGAAAATTCTTTTTCCAAAATCTCATTAATTTTATCTGCATCGATAAAGCCTGGAATTATTTGATTTCCAATTATAGTTGCAGGTGTTCCAGTAAATTTAAATTCATCTGCGTAACTTCTATGAGTAGATAGAAAGTCTGATACCTCTTGTGAGTCCAAATCATTCTTTAATATGTCAAGATCAACACCTCTAAGAAATAAGTCAGCCAAAATATCCTCCATTTTTGATTTTCTCTCAGTAGAGTATAAATAATTATGGACAACCTTAAATTGACCTTGCAAGGAGGAAGCTAAAGCTAACTTAGTCAATTCCTCTGAAAAATTCCCTAAAATTGGCATCTGTATAATAACAAGTTTTAATGAATTATCGTTCATTACATTTATTAATTCTTGATGGAATTTTTGACAATAACCACAATTATAATCAACAAATTCATAAATAACTTTTGCGGAATTTGAGTCGCCCAAGTACATAGGATGATATGCAAGATTTAAATTTTTTATACTTGAGATATTTTTTTGATTAGTTTTTTCTTGTTCTAATTTATTCTGCTCTAATTGATATTCTCTAAGAACACCTAAGATATAATCTGGATTTTCGTCTATAAATTTTTTTATATTTTGATCAAATTCCTTTTTGGTAAAATACTCATCAAAATTTACATCTTCTTTTTTTAAATAAGAGCTTAGATCTGGTTCGATAATTTGATTCGGCTCTTTCTCAAACTGTTTATTTGCACTATTTGATAAATCAAAAATTTTTTTTTCTGAAAAAATGTTAAAAAAATATAAAGTTATAAGAACTATAATTAAAAATAAAAAAATCAAAAAAAAGTTTAAAATATTAAATTTCTTTTTTTTAACATAAATTCCCATCAGCAAAATATATTATTTAACTATTACTGTAGTGTAAATAATTTTAGCATTAAGACTAATCACTTTTACATATAGAGATAAATTTATCATTTAAGCTATCTTGTCTCATTAAGCTAATATTTGAGTAATTCAAAGATTTGATTGAGTTATCAAATATTATCTCTTTTGTGATATCTGATACTGAGATATGGTGATTGTTAAATTCAAATAAATAAGGATATCCCCATATTAAATAATATTCCATCTCTAAAGAAGTTAATTTACTGAAACGCTTAATATCTTTTTGAACTTCTTGTTGATTGAGGGTTTTTCTATATAAATCAAAATACCTCATTATATCATTGCACAGAAAATTAAATTTTTCATTAGAGTTCATTTCTAGAGCAAAAACATTTTTAATTTTCTTTAAGCCTAAAACATTAAATACTTCTTTATAAGATTTATTCTGATTAGATAAAAAATACTCTTGAAATGAATTAATAAGTTCCTCCTCATTATAAAGATGGCTTAAATAAAAAGGAGCTTTGATAGTATAATGAAGGCCATACTGAGATATTTTAAGGTTGTCATATTTAACATTGTTTTTTAAAAGTAATTCCTCAA
>QCDA01000041.1 GCA_003281065.1 Pelagibacteraceae bacterium AG-349-E10 | reverse complement strand
TTAAATTGAGTCAAAAGAATTAAGCCCATTAAAAATACAGCTATCAAAAAAGCTTTTTGTAGAAAAGCTTTAGACTTCTGCTGACTTTCATCCTCTCCCTTAAATTCTATTTTTACTCTTGGATCAATATTTGCTGAATTAAATTCAGGAATATCTAAACCAAAGTTATTTGGAATATTAAATTTTTCAATTCCAAGCCAATGTTTTATAAGTCTTACATAGGCATCAGTTTGATAAAATCTAGTTACATCTGATTTAATTGTTTCAATTCTGTTTTGCTCTACTCTGGTTAAATTTCCTGTCTCTTGATTGGTTTCAATTTTAGTAAAATTTGAAATTGGTACATAGCCTGAAGTTGTTGGTATCTTAATACTGTCTAATTGATCGATCGTTCTCTGTTCTTTTGGCAATCGAAGGAATATAGGTATAGATTCATCACTATCATCAGGTCTAAATTCACTCAATTTTAGGCCACTTGTTAGAAGTTTTATGGTGTTACCAATTATTGAAATACTAGCACCATATTTTGCTGCCTCCTCTCTATCAACATAAAGCTCATATTCAATACTTGGAGAGGGTAGAGATGTTTCCAAATCTTTTAAACCAGATATGCTCGATAGATATTTTTCAATTCTTTTAAGTTCTTGAACTGTGATTTTAGGATCAGAAGAAGTTAAATTAATTTCAATGGGCTTCCCTCTTGGGGGGCCTGCTCTCAAAGTTCTTGTTTCAACTTTAATGCCAGGAATAACTGAAGTTTCTTTTCTTATTTCAGAAATTATTGTATCTGCTTTTCTTCTTTTATCCCAATCTTTGAATTCTATATCTATAAATCCTATAATATCAGGCGAGCTTTCTTGTCTATTTTCCACATTTCCAGATGTAGTATAAACAGATTCAAACTCATTATTCTTTTTTTGTAAGTTTAATACCTGTGACTCTACTTTTGCAACGAGTCTATCTTTTTCTAAAACTGAGAGATTGCCTGTAGCATAAATAATTACTTTAGTATTCTCTGCTTCAACAGAAGGAAAAAAAGTAACTCCTTTACCAAACTTTCCATATGCACCATAGATACCAACTAACAATATAAAAGAGAGTAAAACAATTTTTATTGGATTATTTATACAGAGCCTCAAAATTAAAAGGTAAATTTTAGTAAAAAAACCTACTTTTGCTAAATCAGTTAAGTCTTCGTCATCATCAGCATTTATTCTAGGGATTATCATTTTCTGAAAAAAACCTTTATTCTTTATGTACCTAAAAATAAAAAATATAATAATACCAATTGAAATTGTTGTTATGGCTTTTGCACCCATATTTATGTAGCTATCAAATTCTAACTGAGATAAAAAATTAAACGCAACAAAATTAATAAATCCAAATAAAATTAGTGGTATAATAAAGAAGAAAAAAAGATTTTTTATTTTATAGGCCTGGGTTCCAATTATAGGAATAACTATTAAGGCCATAGCTAAACTAGAACCTAAAACAGATATTACTGTTATAGGTATATACTTCATAAAACCACCAGTAGTGCCTGGCCAAAATAAAAGAGGAATGAAAGCTGCAATAGTGGTGAAAGTTGAAGCCATGATTGGAAGGGACATTCTTGAGGCAGCCTTTATATATGACTCTGCTAGTCCCATACCTTCTTGTATTTTTCTTTGGGCATATTCAACTACAACAACAGCCCCATCAACAAGTAGCCCAACTGAGAGTATTAACCCAAACAAAACAACCATATTGATTGTAAAGCCAAGCGAATAAAGGATTAAAATAGATGATAAAAACGAACCCGGTACTGCTAAACCTACAAGTAAACTTGACCTTATACCAAGAAAGATAACAACCACACTCATAACAAGTATTATCGAAAAAATTACATTATTTTGGAGATCTCCTAGCATACTTTTAATATTTACAGACTCATCACCAGAAAAAGTAATATTAACTTTTGAAGGAAGAACTTTTTGTTCTTCCTTTACTAATTGTTTTACCTGATCAACAGTCTCTACAATGTTTGCTCCAATTCTTTTCGATATTTCCAGAGTAAATGCAGATTCATTATTTAAGCGAGCAAATTTTTCTGGATCTTTAAAAGTTCTTTTAAGTTGAGCAATATCTTTAAATTTAATCGTCTTTTTATCATTAACTTTTATTGGTGTGTTAAAAACATCATTAAGGCTCTCATATAAACCGGGTATTTTAATTACAAATCTTCCATCTCCTGTATCAAGATTTCCAGCAGAGACTATTTGGTTATTTGACCTTACAAAATTTAATATTTCATTTAGATTTAATCCGTAAGCTTCAATTTTATTCTGGTCAATGACAATGTCTAATTGCTCTTCTCTTTCACCACCAATATTTACTTCTAGAACATTTGGTAAAGATTGAATTTTGTCTTTAAGGTCGTTTGAAATTTTCTTAAGCAGAAATTCAGAAATATCTCCACTTATTGATACAACTAAGATTGGAAATAAGCTTATATTAACTTCACTTACCTTGGGTTCATCTGCATCATCAGGTAAATCTGATTTTGCTCTGTCAACTTGCTCTCTAGTGTCTAAAAGTGCTTGATCAGGATCAAATCCAGCATCAAATTCTAGTAAGACATTTCCACCACCTTGATAAGAAGTGCTAGTCATTTCTTTTTTTCCTTCGATATTTGAAACTTCATCTTCAACAGGTTTTATTAAAAGTTTTTCAGAGTCCTCGGGGGATATTCCTGTTAAACCTAGAGATACATATATATAAGGCAAACTTACATCTGGAGATGACTCTTTAGGAATATTATTAAACACAAGTGACCCGCTAACGATAACAAATAGGAAAATAGAAATTGTAGTTCTATAGTATTGACTTGCTAAGTTAACCAAACTCATGATTAATTAAAACTAACTTTTTCTCCTGCAGATACGTATTGCTGTCCGACAATTATAATTTTTTCTTTTTGACTTAAGCCAGAGACTAACATGTAATCAGAGGTGTCTTCTATAACATTAATTTTTTTAAATTGAACAGTATTATCAGATCCTATTACTTTTACACCTAACTCTCCTGAGTCTCCCAAAGCTAGAATTGACGGAGAAATTTTATGAGCAAGAACATTTCCTTTAACTATGGAAATAATAGATGATAGACCATCTTTATACCTAAGATCTTTATTTTCAACTTTAACAACAATTTCAAAAGTTTTAGTTTCAGGATCCGAAATAGGAGAAATATAATCA
>QCDA01000040.1 GCA_003281065.1 Pelagibacteraceae bacterium AG-349-E10 | reverse complement strand
AGAAAAAAATCTTGATCTGATAATTAAAGGTGTAGAAAAAAGTAATTTACTCGCTCAGAAACTTTTTAAAAATTATGCTGTTGTCAACAGAACAAGATACTTAAAAAAAGCATAATTGATTTTAATAAATAATTATTATATTTAAATATCATGGTAGATCCGAATAAAAATGGTGAAAACTACGATAAAAAAAATAGATGGGTGTGGATTATCATTGTTTTAATTACTCTAAGTTCTGTCTATGTGATGTCTAAAATATTTATTCAGACACCTTGGCAGTATCTGTCGTAGACTTAAGTTTTCTCTCAAATTCTCTAAGTCTTTTGTAAACACTTGCAAGCTCAATAATTGTTGGCCATGATTTTAACAAGTACTGCATTGACCCCTCAACCCTGCCAAAAGCACGAATAATTTGTTGCATAACACCAAGGGTAATAATACCTGCAACAATTGCAGGAGCTAAAAATACATAAGCACTTAAAACATTAGCCTGCAAATAAGCAATTCTTCCAATATTAAAGTACAAGTACCGAATATATGAGAGAAAATGAATTTTTCTTACGTCATCAAATAATTCTTCTATTGTTTTTGGACGAATAGTTTCGTCATCTTCAGCAATAACTAAAACTTTTCTGTAAGCTGCCTCTTGTTTTTGTAAATCATATTCTACACCAACAAGTCTGAGAATTATTCCAAGGAGTATTAAAAAAACTGTGCCACCAACTGACCAAATTAATGCACCAACAACTAAACCATACTCCCAATCGCCAAAAAAGAATATCGGAATACCAGCACTAAGCCCTAATAAGATTGGAAGGAATTGTACAATTATCATTACCGACTCAATTAAGCTTGTTCCAAGACCTTCCATAATTCTACCAAACTTAATGGTGTCCTCTTGAACTCTTTGAGCAGCACCCTCGATTGTACGGGCATAGTTATAAACACTGTGATACCACTCAACCATAGCGGTTCTCCATCTAAATAAGAAATGTGCAGTGAAAAAACTAACCAAAACTGCAATAGCCACATATATACCTGCAAGTGTTATAAAAGATAGTAAGCCCGCCCAATATTCTTCAATTGTAATTGAATTTGGCTCAGCAAGTGCTTTTTGAATCATATCATAGAAAGTACCAAACCACTCATTAATCCTAACATCAATTTCTACTTGCACCCAAAGACTACCTAATATTGCAGCTGACCCTGCCCATGCCCATAGAAACCATTTTCTTGAGTTAAAAAATCTAAACATTTTATCTGCAACAATAATTGAAAAATTAAAGTTTTTGAAGACCTAAAAGTGCTTCAATACGCTTAATTTATTTAAATCCTCCAATGCCTATATAATACCTTCATGCCAAGTATTAAGGATATTAAAAAGATTAAGCTTAATGATGAATATATATTTTTTGGTCCTGAGTCTATAGTAAGTGAAATTGCAGATAGTATGGATATAAAAAATATAGGGGCTGTTCCTATACTAAATGAACAAAAAATATTACTTGGTGTTGTTTCAGAAAGAGACATAGTCAGAAAATGTGTCAAAGACGGCAGAGATCCAGATTTGGTCACAGCATCAGATATTATGACATCAGAAATTATAACTGTGGACTTAAAAACCTCCTCAGAAATTGCAATAAAAATTATGGGAGAAAATAACATCAGGCACCTACCAGTTGTAGATGATCAAAATAAATTAATAAATTTTATTTCTCATAGAGACCTTATAAGCTCTGTTAGAGATAGCACAAAACTAAATATAATTTTAATTACATTTATATGTATGATTATTCCTATAGTTTTTTTAGTTAAGTCATTTGGCTGGATATGAAAACTAAAGGTATTATTCTTGCTGCTGGTAAGGGTACAAGATTAATGCCCGCAACAATACCTGCCTCAAAACCATTGTTACCTCTTTACGATAAACCTATGATTTATTATCCACTCGAGACTTTAGTTAGATTAGGAATTAAAGATATATTGTTTATTATTCAAGAGGACGACCTTACAATATTCAAAAAAACATTTGGAACAGGATCAGAGGTTGGTCTTAATTTTTCATATGAAGTCCAAAAAATTCAAAGGGGTATAGCAGATGCTTACTTTATTTCTGAAAAATTTTTAGACGGCAGCCCATCAGTATTAGCATTAAGTGATAATGTTTTTCTTGGAAAAAATTATTTTGACTACGCAAATTCTGCTCTTCTTAAGATGCAAGAGAACGGTGGAAGTGTATTTGGATTGCCAGTTCCAGATCCAGAAAAATTTGGTGTTATTGAATTAGATAACAATAAAAATATTGTTGGCATTGAGGAAAAACCATCAAAACCCAAAAGTAATTTGATTATTCCTGGTTTATATTTTTTTGACTCCGATGCTACAAAATTTGCAAAAACACTCAAACCATCAAACAGAGGCGAATTAGAAATAACTGATTTAATTAAAATATATTTATCTGAAAAAAAACTTGCTTTAGAAATTTTAGATGATTCAATTGTTTGGCATGATACTGGTAATGCAAAGGCTCTTCTAGAGGCAGCACAAAAAGTAAAATTATATGAACAAAATAACGATGTAAAAATTGGCTCTTATGAAATTGCTTCGTACGAAAAAGGCTTTATAAACAAAAGTAATTTAAATGATATTGCAGAAAAATTAATCAAGTCTGATTATGGACAATATATCAAAGAATATCTAACTCGATATTAATCTTAATTCCATTTAGCAGATTCATTATTTAAAAATGTTATAACTTTTTGTTTAAACTGAATTTTTTCATCTTCATCTATAATCATTTTATCTAGGTCGGTCTCTAAACTAGAGAGAATTTTATTTTTAGAATTCCATTTAGATTTGTCATCATCATTAAAACGCTCTTTTATTTCAAATTCATAATTTCTTTTGTCATTTTCAGGCAGAGTGTGGGGGGCTATTTCATATAAAATTCGTACAGCTATTTCTTTATATCGGTCATCTTTGAATTGTTTTGCAATTTCATATTTCTTATCGTTAGGCGCGATATGAAAATCAATCATTAATTTCTTATCTTGATGTGATGGGAAGCTCTCAAATATTCTATCCTCAACATTAAATGGTTCAGGCCATTCTTTTTGATTTGAAAGGTGAAGTTTAATAAGACGAGAGCAAAACTCCTCATTTTTTTTTATAAAATTTGCTCTTTTTCTTAGTTCATCTACTCCTATTTCTGCGTATTTATTATCTTTAAATGAATAACTCTCATTTAAAAGTGTTTTCGACTTTGACCCATCAAAA
>QCDA01000039.1 GCA_003281065.1 Pelagibacteraceae bacterium AG-349-E10 | reverse complement strand
ATCGGCTCCAATAATAAGAGTACCGTATGTACCAGTTACTGAAGTACCGCTGCTGGCATATGTACTTCCAGAGGAAACATTCGAAGAGGAGCCACCACTAGGTTGAATTGCGGTAACTGTCAAAGTGGGTGACTCATCAGGATCACTGTCATCTGTGAGTACATCATCTTGGGCACCTGTCTTAGTAACCGTACCATCTTCATTAACACTATCTGTATCGTTTACTGCAGTGGGGGTATCATTAATTCCCAACACAGTAATTGTTAAAGTTGCTGAGTCAGTAAGTGGCGAGCGAGGAGAGCTTGCGTCGTCCGTAATAGTATAAACAAAAGTATCAGTAACACTGTCATTAAGATCGAGAGCGTCAGCAGCCGCTTGGTCTGCTACATATGTATAAGAACCATCTGCACCAATTGTTAATGTTCCATAAGTGCCAGTGACAGAAGTACCATTACTGTTATAAGAGCTGCCTGAAGAAACTGCAGAGTCAGAGCCTGAACTTGTTCTAATTTGGGTGATAGTAATTGTATCGCTATCTGCATCTGTATCGTAGTGTGTGGTCGAACTAGTGTTAATTAAATCACCAGAATATTCACCGGTGGCATTATAAGAACCTCCCGACTCATTAGCGTTAGCCCCGTCGGTAACAGTTAACGTGCCATCTTCTACGATGACACCCACATCATCTCGAGCTACAGGAGCATTGTTAGTATTTCCATCGTCTCCTAAAAGAGTGATAACGATATTGGCAGTCCCGGTCGAGCCATTGCCATCAGAGACCGTATATGTAAATGTATCTGTAAGCGTCTCTCCTGCATCAAAACCAGAGATATCAGATTGAGCAACATACTTATAAGAACCATCGGCACCTATTGTTAAAGTACCGTAAGCACCAGTTACTGCAGTTCCACTGCTATTATAAGAGCTTCCAGAGGAGACAGTAGAGTTAGAGCCACCATCTTTTTTGATGTGCGTAATTGTTAAAGTGTCAGAAGTGTCTGGATCACTGTCTTTGTGAGAACTAGATGTAGTATCAAGGACGTCACCAGAATGCTCGCCGGTAGCATCATAGCTTCCAGAAACATTAGCATTTGAACCATTAGCAACTGTTAAAGTACTGCCTTCCATGATCACACCCTCATCATTTTGTGCTGTTAGCGCATCGTTTTGACCTAAAATTGTAATGGTAATGTTAGCAGTTGTTGTATCTGTGCCATCACTTAAAGTATAAACAAAAACATCAGTTGCACTTTCTCCATCTGCAATGCCGTCAGCCGCATCTGCAGTAGCAGCATAGGTATAAGAACCATCTGCTCCTATTGTTAATGTTCCGTAAGTGCCAGTGACAGAGGTACCATTACTATTAGTAGTCCCTGAGGAAACTGCAGAGTTAGAGCCACCATTTTTTTTAATCTGAGTTACTGTTAAAGTAGCTGAGGCGTCCGCGTCACTGTCTTGATGAGTGCCGCTGCTTGTATTTATTACATCTCCAGAATGCTCGCCGGTTGCGTTATATGTACTACCAGCGTCATTGGTCTCGTTTGCATTATCGCCATCAGAAACAGTCAGTGTGGAGTCTTCGTTTATTACACCAACATCATTTTGTGCAACGGGAACATCGTTAACACCAAAAACTTTTATTTCGATAACTGCTGTGTCTGTCAAGCCGCCATCAGTGACAGTATAATTAAAAGAGTCTGTTACTGTATCGCCTACATCAAGTGCATCCGCTGCTGCTTGATTAGCAACATATGTATATGAACCATTCGAGTTTAAAGTTAATTGACCGTATGTACCAGTGAGTGCTGAACCAACTGTGCCATCAGTACCTGAACCTTCGGTTGAACCTGTTCGAACTGCACTTACAGTAAGTGTATCTCCATCAACATCCGTATCAGTTCCCGTATAAGTTGTATTAATTACATCGCCCGAGTGTTCGCCTGTGTCATCATATCTTTGGTTTGCAGTAAAGTATTGATTATCTCCATCGGCAACAGTTAAGGTAGCATCCTCATTAATAGCGCCGTAATCATTAGCAGCAACAGGAGCATCATTAGCGCCCAAAATTGTAATAGTAATATTAGCAGTTGTTGTATCTGTGCCATCACTTAAAGTATAAACAAAAACATCAGTTGCGCTCTCTCCAACATCTAATGCGTCAGCCGCATCAGCAGTTGCGGCATAGGTGTATGATCCGTCAGCACCGATAGTAAGTGTTCCATATGTTCCGGTAACCTGTGTGCCACTGCTATTATAAGAACTTCCCGATGCTACGGCAGAATTAGATCCATTTTCTTTTTTAATTTGTGTTATTGATAAAGATGCAGAAGTATCAAGGTCTGAGTCAGTGTGGCTTGATGAGCTAGTGTCAATTAAATCACCAGAGTTTTCTCCAGTAGCATCATAAGTGCCTGTTAAAGTTGCGTTAGCACCATTAGTAACAGTTAAAGTACTATCTTCTACAATCACACCCACATCATTTTGAGCAGAAGGAGCATCATTGATACCAATCACAGTAATGGTAATCACCGCTATATCTGTAGCCGTGCCATCACTAACAGTGTAATTAAAAGAGTCTGTTACAACGTCGCCTGCATCTAAATTGTCAGCAGCAGTTTGATTGGCAACATAGGTGTAAGAACCATTTGAGTTAAGTGTTAATTGACCATAAGTTCCTGTAAGAGCAGATCCTACAGTGCCAGCTGTACCCGAACCTTCAGAGGAGCCAAGACGAACAGCAGTTACCGTTAATGTTTCAACATCTACATCAGTATCGTAAGTAGACGTATTAGCAGTATCAATGACATCACCGGTATGCTCACCACTAACAGCAATTAAATTAAAAGGAGTGGTAAGTGTATATTCAAAAACTTTGTCTTCACTGCCACCAACAAGGAACATTTTTGTACCATCATTATTAAAAGCTAAACCTCTTGGGTTTGTTTCCTGTGAGCTTATATCAAATGCCCCATCATGGGAGGCAGTAGAAATATCGAAACCAGTAGATAAAGTATATTGATTAACATCATCGCCTGTATATCCTAAAACAAACATTTTTTTTCCATCTGGACTAAATTCTATAGCAGCGGGAGTTTGTTCTTGACCAGATACATCTAATGAACTGTCGTGAGATGCAGTGGAAACATCGTAAGCTGTCGATAAATCATATTCTTCAATAGTTTCTCCTGCGTCCCCTACAACAATCATCTTGGTCCCATCACTATTGAAGGTAAGGTCTCTTGGTCGGAGATCCTGTGAGGATAAGTCTTTTTCACCTCCACTAACATGTGAGGCGGTAGATACATCGAAAGCTGTAGAAAGTGTGTATTCGGTTACATCATCTCCTGACGTTCCAACAATAAACAATTTGGTTCCATCATTGTTAAACTCTATGCCTGATGGCTCACTTTCCTGAGAGGAGATATCTAATTCGCCTCCACTTACATAAGTGGCAGTGGATGCATCGAAAG
>QCDA01000038.1 GCA_003281065.1 Pelagibacteraceae bacterium AG-349-E10 | reverse complement strand
AGAACAAATATCTTATTTAATTAATGATAATGGCTACACTGTTAAAGATAATAATCCAGATATTAAAATCGAAACAACAGATTATAAAATTTTTTATAGATTTGAAATTAATGAGATTCAACACAAATACTGCTCATCAATTTTTACTAACTTAAAATTTAAAAAAATAAATATTGTTTTTCCAAATAGCAGCACAATACACTTTTTTTCTGAGAATATATCTCTTTTAAAAAAATATATTAAGAAAATTGCTAATAAAAAAATTCAAGAGAGTGATCTTATTAAAATCAAAGTCCCAACTAGTTTATCTATTTATTACTCTAAAAATAATAATACCAAAGAGATTACAATTAAAAATAAATCTTATTTGGGAATATGTTTTGAAATAGTAAATCTTTTAAGCTTAAATACTTTAGACATTAAGAATACGTATAACTCCAGCAATAATAA
This sequence comes from Pelagibacteraceae bacterium AG-349-E10, assembly GCA_003281065.1. Taxonomy (GTDB): domain Bacteria; phylum Pseudomonadota; class Alphaproteobacteria; order HIMB59; family HIMB59; genus HIMB59. Next base: position 3,125 of record QCDA01000038.1, on the reverse strand, counting down.
CAATTACTATATTAATAATCTTTTTTTTAATTTTTATAATTTTTTCCCTAAGTTTATATCTTTATTCATATTTAAATTTTTACTCAGGTTTAATAAATCTTACATATTTTCTAATCAAGTATTAGAAATTAATAATAATTTTAACAAACAAAATAATTTCTTCTCTAATATTATTGATGACAATCAATATCCTAGTTACTTATCAAAAGGAACTTTTTTCCCTAATTTAAAATTAAGTAATAAAAAGTATATTCATGAGATACTCAAGTATGACGATACATACATACTTTCAAACAAATATAAATTAAAAAACATAAAAAATTTTATTTTTCTATCTGATGGTTCTGATAAAAATTCTTATCAAATCGGTAAAAGCTCATATGATTATTTAAATTTAGATAAATGCTATTACATTACAGACAATCATGGCCTAATCACCACAGTAGATATCGTTGATAATATCGGAATTATCAATCATGGAGATATTGATTCAAAGTATTCAGACAATAAACAATCCAGCATAGATAATTTTTATGCTACAGGTTATGAGCCATCATTACCTAAATTAAAGCTACCCAAAATTTGGCCTTTTAAATCTAAAACCCAATAATTTCTTTTATTTAATACATTTAACAATATAATCCTTGCCTCATGAAATGGACTAAAGATAGTTGGAAAAACTTTGAAGCAAAGCAAATGCCTGTTTACGCTGATCAAGGTAATTTAGACTCTGTAATAGAGGAATTATCCTCTATGCCTCCTTTAATATTTGCTGGTGAGACTAGGTCTCTAAAATCACAAATTTATCAAGTTCAAAAAGGAGAGTCCTTTTATTTACAAGGCGGTGACTGTGCTGAGAGCTTTCAGGAATTAAACCCCAATACAATTCGAGATAATTTTAAATTACTATTGCAAATGTCTGTTGTTTTGACTTTTGCCACTAATAAACCGGTCGTTAAACTAGGGAGAATGGGTGGACAATTTGCTAAACCAAGAAGCTCAGACTTTGAAGAAAAAAATGGTCAAAAGCTACCTAGTTATAGAGGAGATATCATCAATTCATTTGAGTTTAACGAGTCCTCTAGAGAGCCAGACCCTAAAAGAATGATCAAAGCTTATAACCATTCAGCTTCAACTTTAAATTTATTAAGAGCTTTTGCTCAAGGAGGTTTTGCTAGTTTAACACAATTAAATAAATGGAATTTAGATTTTGCAGATAACTTTGATACAACAAAAAAATTTAAAGAATTATCTGAAAAAATTGCAGAAAGTATAAAATTTATGAATGCCTGTGGTGTAAATGAAAAAAATACAAGAGAACTAAGAGAGACAGATTTTTACACAAGCCATGAAGCACTTCTTTTACCTTATGAACAAGCCTTTACAAGAATAGATAGCACTACAGGTGAGTGGTACAATGTAAATTCTCATTTTTTGTGGGTTGGTGATAGAACTAGAGATCCTAATGGTGCTCACATACACTATTTAAGTGGTATAAAAAACCCTTTAGGTCTTAAAGTAGGTCCATCTACAACCATTGATGATTTAAAAAAAAATATTGACATACTGAATCCCGAAAATGAAGGTGGGAGACTTACACTTATTGTTAGAATGGGAGCAGATAAAATTAATTCAAAATACCCTGATTTATTGAAAGAAATTAATAAACTCGGTCTTAACCTTACATGGATATGTGATCCTATGCATGGAAATACATCTACTAGCAAATCTGGCTATAAAACTAGAGCTACTGAGAATATTTTTAAAGAAATTCAGTCTTTTTTTGAAATTCATAAATCAGAGGGTTCAGTCGCAGGAGGCGTTCACCTTGAATTAACAGGTTTAGATGTAACTGAATGTGTCGGTGGGCCTGATGATATTAAAGATGAAAATTTAGGTGATAGATACCATACGTTTTGTGACCCAAGACTAAATGTTAATCAATCATTAGAGCTATCTTTTCTACTGGCTGATTTATTGTCCAATGGCGAAATGAATTAGTTTTCTTATTCATAATGAATAAAAAAACAAATTCAAATTTAATTAATAATTTTACTGATAATTATTTTTTAAAAACAAAAAAAATTATCCATAAGTATGGGGATATTAAAGTTACTTATGCTGTTTTTATTCGTAGACCAGGTGTTATAGCATTAAAACTAGCAATAAATTGGATTAAACAAATTTCAAAAGACAGAGGAATTAAAGTATCAACTTCTAGTCCATTCAAAGAGGGTGACCATTTCGGTGCAGGAGAACCAATTCTTTATATTAGAGGTTCTTTTAAACATATAGTTGATTTGGAAACTTTAGTCTTACAAAAAATTGGTCCAGCTTGTATAGCAGCAGCTAATGCATATCAAATGTGTTTAGACTTGCCTAAAACGTCCTTTATAGCTATGGATGCAAGACATTGTGCAGGTACAGAAATGTCTGAATTAATGTCATATGCGGCATCAGTAGGATCAAAATCAGCAAAAAGAAAGAAAGCTAAAGGCTTTATTGGAACATCGATAGATGCAACATCACATTATTTTCAATCTAATAAAGCATTAGGAACGATGCCACATGCATTAATAGGATATGCAGGATCTACTCTTGAGGCAGTAAAAATGTTTCATGAAACTTTTCCAAAAGATGATTTAGTTGTATTGCCTGATTATTTCGGTAAGGAAATTACTGACTCTATTCAAGTTTGTAGCCACTTCGATAAGTTGTCTAAAGCTGGAAAAGTAATGATAAGACTTGATACCCCAAATGGAAGATTTATTGAGAATCTTGATACCTCAAAATCATATGAGGTCTTAGAAAAACACGCACCCGGTTCAATCAAAGAATACAGATCTGACAAAGAGTTAAAACACTTAGTTGGGCCTGGTGTCTCTGCTGCATCTTTGTGGTATTTGAGAGCACAACTTGATAATTTTGGTTTTAAAAAAGTAAAAATTATTGCATCTAGCGGATTTACAAATGAGAAGTGCAAGGCAATGTCTTTAGCCAAAGCTCCTATAGATGTCATAGGTACCGGAAGTTATCTACCAGAAAAGTGGTCAGAAACATATGCAACTGCTGATATTATAAAATATGGTAATTCCTCTAGAGTAAAAGTTTCAAGAGAATACCTC
>QCDA01000037.1 GCA_003281065.1 Pelagibacteraceae bacterium AG-349-E10 | reverse complement strand
TTTCAAGAAAATCGCAAAAGAAAGGTCGATTTTTAGGGAGATTAATAAATTTTATCCTTCAGTTAGAATTGAAAAATCCTCATATTTCGGATAAGTTCTTTAAATCCTGATGGGGCGTAGCCAAGCGGTAAGGCACCGGTTTTTGGTATCGGCATGCGTAGGTTCGAATCCTACCGCCCCAGCCATATCTAAGCTATAAATTGAAATAATATGAAACAACTTTTATTTTCACTTAAAGAGGGATCAGTTAGTTATCATAAAAAAGAAATTTTAAAGGAACTTGATATAAATATTCATCGAAAAGATTTTATTGCGCTTGTTGGTAAAAATGGGGCAGGGAAATCAACTCTAATGAATGTCATATCAGGTCAACATGATATTGATGCTGGTGAAAAATGGAGTATTGATAATTTTGCTGTAAATTATTTCAACCAAAATTTTGTATTAAATGATGATAATAACACCGTTGAGCAAGAAATTTTATCTGTAATCAAAAATCAAGATAATAATTATGAGATAGATATATTTTGCAATAATTTAAGTATTGATAAAAACAGTTTAATTAAACATTTATCTGGGGGGCAAAAAAGGAGAGTAGGGCTAATCAAAAATTTAATCAAACCATCTGATCTTTTGCTATTAGATGAACCAACTAATCATTTAGACTTGGACACAATTGTTTGGCTAGAAAATTATTTAAAAAAACTAGATTGTGCAATCTTATGTGTAAGTCATGATCGACAATTTCTAAAAAACTTTACAAATAAAATATTATGGATAGATCGATCTAAAATAAAAATAAACTACAAAGGTTATAGTGATTTTGATAATTGGTCTGAGACTCTTTTATCACAAGAAGAGAGAGAACTACAAAATAGGAAGCAATTTGTCAATTTAGAGGTGAATTGGGCTAATAAAGGAGTTAAAGCAAGAGTTAAAAGAAATACCAGAAGGTTAGAACAAGCTAAAGACTTAAAGGAAAATTTAGACAAAGATATTAGCGAATTTAAAAAAGCTACAAAAAAGATTGAAATTAATCAAATTTATGAGAATTCAAAGAATTTTAAAAATGTTGCAGAGTTTCACAATGCAGAATTTTACTATGAAGAAAATAATAAAAATTTTATTTTAAAAAACTTTAATTTAAAAATAAGCAAAAAAGATAGAATTGGTCTTTTGGGAGGTAATGGATCTGGAAAAACAACTTTTTTAAAAATTTTGCTTAATGAACTGAATTTAAAATCGGGAACTTTAAAATTAAGAAAAGAGTTAGAGTTTTCCTATTTTGACCAATTAAGAAATGATTTAAAAGACAATTTACCAATAAAGAAGGTCTTAGTCCCATCTGGTGGCGATTACTTAAAAACGCAGGGTAAAGAGAGACATGTATGCAGTTATTTAAAAGATTTCCATTTTGATCCATCTAAAGCAAATGATCCTGTCGGGAGTTTATCTGGTGGAATGAAAAATCGACTACTTTTATCAAAAGTCTTATCAAATCCTAAAAGTGGCTTAATCTTAGATGAGCCTACTAATGACCTTGATATTGATACTTTAGATTTAGTAGAGTCTATACTTTCAAATTACAACGGGACTCTCGTAGTTGTTTCACACAATAGAGATTTTTTAGACAAATTAGTAAATAAAATATTATTTTTCAAAGGAAATGGTGATGTTTTGTTATTTAATGGTGGCTATCATGACTTCTTAAAAAACAAAGATCTTCTTGAAAATGATACTAATAACTATTCTCAAAATGAAAATAAATCTGAAAAGAAAAATATAAATTTAAAAAATTTACATAAAAAAAAGTTAACCTTTAAATTACAATATGAGCTTAATAATTTACCCAAGCAAATAGACCTTTTGAAAGAAGAAATTGTTCATTTTGAAAAAATCATAGAGGCACCAGATCTTTATAAAAAGGACTATGAGTTATTTATTAGCACAACTAAAAAATTAGGCTCTCTCCAAATAGAATTGGAAAATAAAGAGCAAAGATGGCTAGAACTCATGGAATTAAATTAGAAGATGAATTTAAAAAAAAAAGTAGAAGAAATCTCTAATATTTCTCATTTTTATGAAATCTGCAGTATGCTTCCATTTGAAAAAAAGGATATTTATCTTATTGGAGGAGCTACTAGGTCTTTATTATCGGATAATCTCGAAAACAAAGATATTGATGTAGTTATTCCAGAATTAGATGATCGAACGGTCGATAAAATTTTAGATAAATATGATAGTGCAAAATATTATCAAGCTTATAAAAGTATATCGTTCGAATTAGGTGATTTTGAGTTCCAGATAAATTCATTTAGAAAAGATGTAGCCCCATCTGGAAGACATTCAAAAATTGCTAATGCCATGAGTATTAAAGAGGACTCTTTAAGAAGAGATTTTACATTTAATAGCATATACATAAATTTAATAGGGGAGGTGTTCGATTTTTATTCAGGTGTTGAGCATTTTAAAAATAACTACTTGAAGTTTATTTTTGACCCAATTGTACAAATTCAAAAAGATTATCTAAGGGCAATAAGATATATCAGGTTTCTTTCATTATTTGAAAATACAAAAACCTTTCCAGCTGATTTGGAAGCTATAATGTTACTCTCAAAAAACATTACAGATTTTGTAAAAGAAAAAAAAATATCACAAGAGCTTAATAAGATCTACAAGATGCCATTTCCAAAAAATACCATTACTTTTTTAAAAGCGAATAATGAGCTGAGGCAATTTTTAAATTATTTATCTTAAAAATCAGCTTTAATAGATGAAACGACAATTGCAACAGAGGTAGCAAGATTTAATGACCTTGTTTGGCTGCTTATCGGTATCGTTATTTTGTTATTGACAGTATTATGAATTGTTTCTGGCACACCTGCTGTTTCTTTTCCAAATAAAATAATATCATTATCTTCAAACTTAAACTCATAAAGATTATTGTCGGTTTTAGTAGTGGCTAAGATTATTCTGTTGTTATTTTTTTTTGAATATAAATAAAAATTATCCCAATTTTCGTGATTTACAATTTCACAATGGTCTATGTAATCCATCACAGCGCCTTTAAATCTTTTATCTGTCATGGAGAAAGGCAAAGGTTTGATTATGTGAAGGGGAAACTCTAAACAAGCAGCGGTTCTGATAATCACACCAAGATTTTGAGGCATATCGGGCTGATAGAGACAAATTGCAAATTTATGCGTCATGATGACTACTACTTATGCTACATCTTACCAATAAAATCTACTTAGTTTTAAACCCAAATGTCAGATAATAAAAAACCAAGAAGAGATTTTATTAAATTATCAGCAATGACCCTAGGAGGGGTTGGTGCTGCTAGTTTACTTATTCCTTTTATATCAAGCATGAATCCAGGCAAAGATACTCTAGCCTTGGCATCAACTGAAATAGATTTATCTCCCTTGGAAGAGGGCCAGAGTTTGACAGTAATATGGAGAGGTAAACCTGTTTTTATAAAGCATCGAACAAAAAGTGAAATTGACAGTGCTAGAAATATTTCTTTAGAGGAACTACCAGATGCAGAGGAGGACTCTGCTAGAGTTCAAAAAGATAATTGGTTAGTTGTATTAGGTGTTTGTACTCATTTAGGTTGTGTACCTCTTGGACAAAAAGCTTCGGATACAAAAGGAGACTATGGCGGATGGTTTTGCCCTTGTCATGGTTCTCATTATGATACTTCCGGCAGGATAAGAAAAGGACCAGCTCCGACTAACTTACCTGTTCCCCCTTACGTTTTTTTAACTGATAACAGAATAAAGATAGGATAATTTAATGAGTTCAAATGAATTACAAGGTTATAAAAAAACACTAAATTCACCATACACTGGTATAAAAGGTTGGATTGACTCTAGACTTCCTCTTATAAGAATGATGGAAGCAGAATATTTGAAGTTTCCTGTCCCCAAATCACTCAATTACTTTTGGTCATTTGGTGGTATAGCCATGTTTTGCCTTATAGGACTAATTTTAACTGGAATTTTTTTAGGGTTTCACTATAAGCCCTCAGCTGATGATGCCTTTGACTCTGTTGAAAGGATCATGAGAGACGTTAGTTTTGGTTGGTTAATCAGATATTTGCATGCCAACTTAGTTTCTTTTTTCTTTATAGCTACTTTTATACACATATTTAGAGCTTTATATTTTGGATCATACAAGGCGCCTAGAGAGTTAGTCTACATTTTCGGTTTGACTATGTTCATGCTTATGATGGCAACTGCATTTCTAGGATATACACTACCATGGGGTCAGATGTCTTATTGGGGAGCAACTGTTATAACTAATCTTTTTTCAGCTATTCCTGTTGTAGGAGATGCTATACTCACATTACTTCTTGGTGACTTCACCGTTGGTGACTCAGCTGTTAAT
>QCDA01000036.1 GCA_003281065.1 Pelagibacteraceae bacterium AG-349-E10 | reverse complement strand
TATAAATAAATCTAAAAAATAAAATACCAGAAATATGACTACCTAATAACAAAATTAATATTGTATCTTCTATTATGCTATGACATAAACTTAAAAAAGACAAAGACAGTAAAATATCTTTTTTCGAAATATTATTTTTTCTAGACTCTTCTATTAAAAAACCCCCTCCAAATGAAATTCCTAATGTTAAGCCTATTAAAATTATATTAGCTACTTTCTCTGACATACCCAAATAGGACAAAGGAATTTTCAAAATATTAATTATAAATTTCCATATGCCAATTGTTTTGAGGATATTAATTGTCGATATTATAAAAAATATTATTAAAAAAATTAGGAAAAAATTTTGAAGTTGTGAAATAGCCCACTCTAAATTTGAGACATCTTTAATTGGTACTTGTAAGATTGAATTATTAGGTTCATTAAATAAATTATAATTAATAAAAATTAAATTTAATATTTTTCCTGCAATTACAGCATTTACAAATCTAAAAGTTAAATTAAATACCCATGAAATTCTTGATTTTTTTGCAATAGCTACTTCAATTGGTAAACTATGTGCTATAAGTATAATTAATCCTAAAATTGTAGTTTCAGCTATTGTGTAATCGAATATTGCTTGAAGAGATGCAAAAGCAGCCAGGCCTGCATATATGTTTACTAAAATAGCAGCCATCCAAACTAGTCCTAATGAACCATCAATGCCAATAAAACTTGTTAATGGCTCAAGGAATTTAGCTAAAAAAGGGATTGCTCCAATTAGCTCAAGGATTCTAATTATAATGACAACGGGCAGAATAACTTTGAATAAAATCCAAAAAATTTTAGTAGTTTCTTGAATTATATTTACTAGTATTTTTTTAGATTTTTCCATTATGATAACAAACGATTAATTTTACTTCTTTATAAAGAAATAAATGACAAGGACAAATAGTTTTACAATAAAAGCATCACTAACAACTTTATTAGTTATAATCAGCTTTTTTTGCTTTTATATGAGCTATTCTGATTTCGTAAAAATTAACGATGAATATTCTTATATTTATGATGATGTAGATATTAACTATTTTGATAAAAAAAAATTTCAAAAATATTATGATGTTATAAGTATTGAAAGTCTTGACGATCCAATATTTGATAAAGAAAAATCAAAAAATTATTTTGAAAATATAACACTTGAAAATTTATCAAATATTTTCGATAAAGACTTAACCAAAAAAGAAGAGAAAGTTAATATAAAAACACCACAAGACTCTTTACCAATTGAAAATAAGAAAGATGAGAAATTAAATAATAATTTTGATGAAATCATAGTTTCCAAGGGAGATAGTTTTGCAAAAGTTTTAAAAAAAGGAGGTCTAAAAGGAAGAGATATAGACTTAGTAATACTCAACGGAAAAGAATATTATGATTTTTCTAAATTATATATTGGGGATACTGTAAAAATATTCAGCGAATATGATGCTGAGGGTTTAAATACTTTTGACCTAATTTATAAATATTCTGACACTAAAGAATTAATCATATCTTACCTAAATGATAATTTTATTTATGAAATTAATGAAATTCCGTTGAGTTCCAAAGAAATTTTTGTGACTGGGAAAATTAAAACAAGTTTATATAAAGCTATGAAAGATCAAGGGTTATCTGAAATAGTAATTAATGAAATTATCAGGATTTACAGTTTTGATGTTGATTTTCAGAGAGATATTTATGAGGGTGATAATTTTGAAATGCTGTTTGTTAAAAAGGTAAACAAAAATGGTAAGACAATTCAAATCGAAGATCCAAAATACTTAATGCTTTCATCAAGAGGCACTCCATTAATATACTATCTTTATGACAATGGAGAATTCAGCGAATATTTTGACGAAAAAGGTAAAGGAATGACAAAAAGCTTAATGAAAACTCCAATAAATGGTGCAAGGCTTAGTTCCAGTTATGGTATGAGAAAACATCCTATCTCCGGTTATAATAAAATGCATAAAGGAGTAGATTTTGCTGCTCCAACAGGAACTCCAATTTTTGCTGCTGGAAATGGTATTGTAGAGTACGTAGGTAGAAATGGAGGATATGGAAAATATATTAGAATTCGTCACGATAGTACTTATAAAACAGCTTACGCACATCTTAATGGCTATAAAAAAGGAATATCAAGTGGTGTAAGAGTTAAGCAAGGTGATGTTATTGGTTATGTAGGCTCAACAGGAAAATCAACTGGACCTCATTTACATTATGAAATTATTGTTAATGGAAAACAAATAAACCCAGCTACACTTAAATTACCCTCAGGAAGGAAGCTTAACGAACAACAGCTAAATGAATTTCAAATATTAGTTTCTGAAATAGATGAAGAAGTTAATATTTATAAAAATAAAATAAATTAAGCTAACTGACTAGCTAAGTCATCAAAATCAGATGTTGAGTTACGTTCTGGCTTATTGTCTTTGTTCAAATCGCTATCGTTATTTTCAGTTTTGTCTTTACTAATAATTTTTCTAGCAACAAAACCTCTATTTGAATTATCTGTTTGTCTAAAATAGTGTTCAGCGTGTTGAAGGTAAAACTGCTCTAATACGTCGTCACCTTGTCCCTTAGCATCTTTTGCTTTGTTAATATAATCGTTATATTGATCTTTTGGATTTTTTCCGTTTCTTTTAAATCCGTTTGAATTTCCATTAGCTTGTAGATATGGAGAGTCAGCAACACCAGATCTAGAGGAGTTTATTTTCCTTTGACCGCCGTAAGGCTTTCTTTTTACAAAATTTTTCATTAATTTTTTATTGATTATCTCTAAAAAAGCCCATCAATTAAATAGTAGGGAATTTTATCTTTATCAGTCTGTCTAAATTAAGATAATCAGTTTTTTTATAAACTATTTTTACACCTTTTTCTAATAGTAATTTATACATTTTTTTAGTGATAATTGGATCAATTTCGAAATAAACAACCCCTTTAAACTTTACACTAATTAAAAAATTAATAATCTTAACATAATAATCCATGCCTATTTTTCCACCATCAAGTGAAATTCTTGGATCATGTAAAGTCTCCTTATTTAAATTTAAATAATTTCTTGTTGGTATATATGGTGGGTTACAAACAATAAAATCAATATATTTCAGTCTATTTATTGGATAATTTTCAAATAAATTTGAGTGGAATATTTTTGTTTTTTGTTGCAGTTTAAATTTTATTATATTTTTTTTGCAAGCTGTAAGAGCATGTTTGGATACATCAATAAAATCACAAAATGCATTATCTAGCTCATCTATAATAGAAATTCCGAGGCACCCAGTCCCACAACACAAATCAAGCAACTTCAAGTGTTTTTTATTTTTATTTTTTTTACAATCAATTAATATTTGTTCAACTAATATTTCAGAGTCAGCTCTTGGATCTAAAGTATAATCATCTGTATAGAAAATTTTTTCCCAAAAACCTTTTTCGTTGATTATTTTTGCTAATGGCTTTCCTTTTACTCTTTCATTTAGGATCTTATTAATTAATTCTTGATCAACTTCACTATTATTAATATCTAAATTATTTTCACTATTAGATAAATAAGAAATCATTATTTGGGACTCTTGCTCAGCTTGAGATCCAGAAATTGATTTTAAATTTTTAAGTAATATTTTTTTTATATCTAATTTACTTAAATAATTATTAATTAGCATTAAGTTGACTTAATTTTTCGGCTTGTTCACTAGCTGACAAAGCTGATATCATTTCATCTAATGCCTCGCCAGTTAAAAACTGGTCTAATTTATAGAGCGTTAAGTTAATTCTATGATCTGATACTCTGCCCTGTGGAAAATTATATGTTCTAATTCTTTCAGATCTATCTCCTGAACCAACTTGATTTTTTCTGTTGGATGAAACCTCTTCTTGTTTCTTAATTCTTTCTACTTCATATAATCTAGATCGTAGAATTTTTAATGCTTTAGCTTTATTTTTATGTTGAGATCTTTCGTCTTGTTGAGTTACTACTATGTTTGTAGGTAAATGTGTAATTCTTACAGCGCTATCTGTTGTATTTACCGATTGGCCTCCCGCCCCCCCTGATCTATAAACGTCTATTCTTAAATCAGTATCTTTTATCTCTAAGTCAACGTCCTCAGCTTCTGGCAAAACAGCAACAGTTGCAGCCGAGGTGTGAATCCTTCCCCCAGACTCAGTTTCTGGTATGCGTTGAACTCTATGGACACCAGACTCATTTTTTAAAAATTTAAATACACCATCTCCTTTAATTTCTATTATTGCTTCTTTTATACCCTTCAATCCTGTCTCGCTCTTCTCCATTGGCTGAAACTTCCAACTTTTTAATGAAGAATATCGTTCATACATTCTATATAAATCTCCAGCAAATAATGCAGCCTCATCTCCTCCGGTACCAGCCCTTATTTCTAATATTACATTTTTATCATCAGCCTCATCTTTTGGCAGTAGAGCAATTAGTAATTCTTTATTTTTAATATCTAAATCTTTTTCATACAAAGGTAATTC
>QCDA01000035.1 GCA_003281065.1 Pelagibacteraceae bacterium AG-349-E10 | reverse complement strand
CTTTGTATTACATCTACTTCTAATGCTGTAAGTGTTGCCGAACATGTATTATCATTTTTCATTTATTTAACAAAAAATTTATCCCTATCAGATAGTCTAGTTAAAGAAGGTAACTTTGAAAAAAGATCTCAGTTACCCAATTTTTTTGAATTGTATAAAAAGAAAGTACTTATTATTGGTTTTGGTAGAATAGGAAAAGAAGTTGCTAAGAGATGTCTCGGATTTGATATGGAGGTATATGTATATGATCCGTTTTTAGCTAATGAAATAATAATTAAAAATCAATGTATACCGATTGAGAAAAACCAAGGTTTAGCTATAGCTGATTTTATTACTATCCATTTACCATTAAATGGAGACACTATGAACTTTATCTCCCAAACAGAGTTAAATGTAATGAAAAAAAAATCTATTCTTGTAAATACATCAAGAGGTGGGATCGTTAACGAAAATGACTTATGTATAGCTTTAGAGTCAAAAAAAATTCAAGGCGCAGGAATAGATGTGTTTGTATCTGAGCCGCCTGAGTCCAATCATCCTTTTTTTAAGTTAGATAATATTTTGCTGACACCTCACAATGCAGCATTAACATTAGAATGTAGGGAAAGGATGTCCTTAGAGGCTTCACAAAATATTGTTTTTTTCTTAAAACACATGAGTAAATTAAATGTCGAAAATTTAGTGAATAAAAAATATTTATAAAAATCAAAAATCAGCCAAAAGTTGCTTTGAACCTTGAGTCCCTGTTTTAATTTTATAGAGATTTCCGTCAGCACTATCGTTAATTGGATCTGCTCTTAGAGAGGTCACATATAGACATGATAAATCAGAATTTCCAAATGTTACACAAGTAGGTGTGCTAGTAGGGAGATCAATTTTTTCAATGATTTTGCCATTTTTTGTATCAATACATATAACACATTTTCCCCTAACCCTTGCTGACCAATAGTTGTCATCAATATCCAAAGTGGCACCATCTGGTTCTCCAACATCTTTGAAAATCATATTTGACTCTAATTCATTTAGTTTTTTGAAATCTTGATTGTAGGTAAATTTTTGTATCCGACCAGTTGGGGTGTCTGCAAAATACATAATATTATCCTTTTGAGAGAAGGCTAGTCCATTAGAGACAGTAATATTTGATAAAAGATGAGTTAAGGACAAGTCTGGAGCAAGTCTGTAAAGATTTGCAATAGGCTTTCTATTTAATTTATCTGGATCTTCATTATAAGTCCCAAATACAATTCCACCATATGGATCTACTTTTGCATCATTTATTCGTGTCTTTTTAACACTCACTTCTACGTCACATATTTTTTTAAAAGATGAAAAATTTTGATTAGAAATTGCAATAAACTTTGGAAATCCAATTATAAATCCGTCTTTTTTTCTTGGTAAAATAAAACCAGCTCTATCTGGTAAATTAAATTTAAAACTTTGATTGCTCTCATCAAGTTTCCAAATTGTTTTACCCTCGATGTCTGTCCAAATTAAGCAATTTTCTTTCGAATCCCAAAAACAACTTTCTCCAATTAGATTTTTACAGTCTAGAGCTATTGAAACCTTATTTATATTCATTTCAAAATAATCTTTATTTAGAACATAGAGAATAATTAGGGTTTAAGAACAAATAAATTTGAGTCCCTTTCATCTGCGATAACATATATATTTCCTAGTTGATCTATCTCTACATCTCTTACTCTTCCAATTTTATCTTTAAAAATTATCTCCTCTTTAACAAATTTATTATCTTTTCTGTGTAAAATAGAAAGGTATTGATATTTTAGTGAAGATACTAAGAGTGAATTTTTCCACTCTGGAAAGGCATCTCCATGATAAAACTTAATACCACTAACTGCTATTGATGGCACCCAAATAAAATCAGGTTTTATAAATCCAGGCTCCCACGCATTACCGTCACCTATTTTAGTCCCTGAATAATTAGTGCCACCCCAACCTATTTTTTTCCAACCATAATTAGATCCACTTACAACTTTTCCTATGAAGTCGCCTCCTTTAGGTCCATGATTAGATATGTAAATTGAATTTGTTTGAGGGTCCAATGTCATACCTTGAGGATTTCTAACACCAATTTGGTATAACTCAGGTAACCAGTTATTGCCTGAAATGAAAGGATTATCGTCAGGTAATTCACCATTTTTGTGAATTCTGATTATGGCCCCAATAGAGTTTGAAAAGTCTTGGGCAATCATACCCTTGCCTCTTTCCCCGATACTTGCATAAAGATAATCATCAAGAATTTCTATTCGTGAACCAAAATGCTTACCATTACTGAAGTATGGTAGTGCTTCATAAATAAGTTTTTCATTTATTAGGATATTGTTTTTAAACTCAGCACGATAAATGGCAGTAGTGTATTTACCATTTTTTTTAATAGAACCAGTGACCCATATAAAATTCTTTTCAGTTACAATATCTAAAAGCCCTCCTTGGCCATGTTGCACAAAAGGAATGTTGTGATCAATTTTTGTTTGTGAATAATCGTTTGTATTTACAAGGAAAATTTCACCTGATTTTTGAGTGATCAATAAGTTGTCATCTATCCAACTCATCCCCCAAGGATTATCAAGAGAAACTCTAGTTTTTTCTAAAATTTTTGAATATAAATGAGTACTGAAAAGTATTAAAAAACAAAAAATAAATAAGAAAATAGTCTTAGAAAAAATTATTATCTTCATACAGTCAGTGATGAACTGTCGGTTATAAACATTTTAACATTATTTTACACCAAGTTTTTTTTGAAGATCACTTGAAGAAGTAGTGTATCTAAACACGTATTTTTTATCGCTATGACAGTATTCAAACATTTTTTTTGCTGCAAGAGCTGCTTCATGAAAGCCACTTAAAATTAACTTTAATTTACCAGGATAAATACAAATATCTCCAACAGCAAAAACTCTTGGAACAGAAGTTTCAAAATTCTCAGTATTCACTGATATTAAATTTTTTTCTAAATTCAAACCCCAATCTGCTATCGGACCTAATTCTATTTTTAATCCAAAAAACGGAAAAATGGCGTCAATATCACTTAATATTGTCTCATCTTCAAGTGTCACTGTGACTTTACCGTTATCATTTTTTTCAACCTTTTTTAAACTTCCCATGTTGAAATTTACGTCGCCTCTATCAACTAAAGACATAACTTTATTTACAGAGTCTTGAACTCCTTTAAATTCTTTTCTTCTGTGGACCAAAGAAACTTTTTTGGCTATTCCTTGAAATCCCATAACATAATCAAGCGCAGAGTCACCACCGCCAATTATTAAAATATTCTTATCTTGAAAATCAGATCTTTTTTTAACGGAGTAAAAAATATTTTTATTTTCTAGCTCTTGAGAGCCCTCTGCAGGAAGCTTTCTTGGAACAAAACTACCAGCGCCCGCTGCAATCACAAGAGACTTGCATTTAATGGATGTGCACTTATCGGTTTCAACTAAAATATCATTATCATTTAAAGATATTTTAGAGGTTAATTGATTGAGATGATAAGAGGGATTGAAAGGCTCAGCTTGTTTTATTAGATCATCGGTTAGTTCTTGGCCAGTAATAGCAGGCCTACTTGGAATATCATATAAATTTTTATCAGGATATAATTCTGCACACTGCCCTCCTATTTTATCAAGGTTGTCAATTAAATGAGCCTTCATATCTAAAAGACCCAATTCAAAAACTTGAAATAGACCACATGGACCAGCGCCGATAATTACAACGTCTGTTTCGTGGCTTCCGCCTGATTTAATAATATTGGTCATATCTTATTATTATAATAAATGTTACTTGAGTTAGATTATTTGTTTCTTTTGTAAATATCAAAAAACATTATCGATATTACTAAAACTGCGCCAAAAAACCCAATAAAAGTCAAGTTTCTAGAGTAATATTTATAAACTAACCAGATAACTCTATTATGGTAATCAATGCATTTCTAGTTTAAAAAAAAACTAGGAGAAATAAGGTGGGGGCAAAAAAGTCAGATTTTTTTGATTCAAGAGATAAATATTTATCATTTGTAAATTCTACCAATGAAAAAAGCAGAATAGCTTTTCAATTAGCGAAGTATTTAAAAAATTCTAAAATTACTAAAGATGCATTTAGAATTTTTGATGCTGGGACAGGAGATGGCTCAGTCATCTGCACATTGCTATCGGCTGTTCATGACAAATTTCCTGAAGATCCAATTATAGTTGTTGGAAAAGAAATTAGTATCGATGATATTAACAGTCTTCTAAATTATCTTGGTTATAGATTTTTTGAACATAAGAATTTAGTTTTCTGTATAACGAATGCCTCCTACAGAGAAATTAATGATAATCGTTTCACAGATTGTAAATTAATTAAAAAAGAATTAGTTGGAAATTCAAGTTTTAGTTTCAATCAGCAACTCATGAATATGGGTGAGGTTATAAGAAAAAATTGGGATATAAAAGAGGATACTTCTTCAACCATATTGAGACCGAGGCAAAAGACACTGATGGTTATTTATAGGAAGGATCAAAAAATTGCATTAAAGCATTTGATACCAAGTAAGTTAGAGAGTATTCCAAAGTTTTACGACTATATAATTGCATCTCAAGCTTTCAGGCTAAGATCTCCTTACGACAGAACACTTAAGCTAGTACTTATTCCATTATTAAAAATGTTAGATGTAAAAGGTCAGCTATTTTTTATTTATTCATCAGGAAATGATTTTTCAAAAAAGCTTCTCAAATTATTCTTTCCAAAGATTAATCCCTATCAATTTAGTGATCCCAAAAAATTTGTAGAAAGCCTGAATAAAAAAATACCTCATTTTAGAAAAAAATTTAAAGTATCCGCATCTTCATTTTTATTTTCATTTATAAACCTATCGTTATCCTCTAAGAAAAAATTTTCACCGATGAACTCTCTTGGATTATGGAATGCTATCACCTATGTTGGTCAAATATCCGAAAATGAACAAAAAAGTATTAAAATAAGTATTAATTTCCTTGATAAAATTAGCAATAGTGCAAAAAAACTTAAATTGCAATTTAGTGATCATCTTTTAAGGTTTGAAAAGA
>QCDA01000034.1 GCA_003281065.1 Pelagibacteraceae bacterium AG-349-E10 | reverse complement strand
AAAAAAAGGGTATGCAATATTGAAATCAGAAAATCAAATTATTAAAAGTATACAAACTTTAAAAAAATTAAATAATTTTGATGTTACTTTGAAAGACGGAGTAATGAGTGTCAAAAAAAAATTATAATTTCCATCTTTTATGTACCCATAGCCATTGTGATGGAGAGTGTGTGATCCATTTTTCAAAATATTTTTTGTGAATCATCTCAACTAGGCCTTTTACATCATAATTTTTATATTCTTCGTAACGTAAAGGTTTTTCAAATATTATTTGAAATTTGTTATTTTGATTTCTGATGGAGTATACTGGACATATCATTGTTTTGTATCTGATTGCCAAATTAGCAAAACCATCTGTTGCAAGTGCTTTCTTTCCAAAAAAATCTATTTCTAAACCACTACTATCTCTTTGGTCAATTAGAAGAGCTAAGTCTTCATTTTGTTTAAGAGCTTTAATCATGGATTTAGCACTCTCAGAGCCTTTTTTATAAAAAAAAGCATTATTTTCTTTTCTATTTTTCTGAATGTAATTATCGATCTTCTCATTAAAGAAATTTGATTTATAGTAAAAGGAATTATTAATTATCTTTAAATTCTCACTATTTATTTTACTTAATTTGTTCTCAACATCTTTGATAGAGTTTGAAAAATAATTTACTGAATTTTTAAATTTCAATAATAGTTGTTCTATTGATAAATATTTTTGTTCAATTGATTGATTTAGTTTTACTTGTAAATCATGAATTTGATTTAATAAATAATTTTTATCGGGAACTGCAATTTCAGCTGCTGCAGTAGGTGTTGGTGCACGCAAATCTGAGACATAATCTAATAAGGTATAGTCAGTATCATGACCAATAGCTGAAATATTAGGAATTTTTAATTTAAAAACTCTTTTTATTAACTCGGGTTCGTTAAAAGGCATTAACTCTTCCAAAGAACCTCCACCTCTAGCAAATATGATCAAATCTGGCTTTAAAAAATCTTTTGAGTCATAATTTTCAATAAGGTCTAAAAAATCTATAATTTCAATATGAGAATTTTTACCTTGAACAGAAATAGGGAAAACCTTTATTTGAGTAACTGGAAATCTCTCGGAAATTCTATGAATTATATCATGAATCACTGAACCAGAGGATGATGTTAACACACCAATAGATTTTGGATACTTAGGTAATTTTTTTTTCTTATCATCATCAAACAAACCCAGCAAAGATAATTCTTTTTTCCTGTCTTCAATAAGCTTTAATATTGATCCTGTGCCACTATACTCAACCTGATCAATAATAAGTTGATAAACAGATCTCCCAAATTTAGAATAAGATGTTATCCTACCATAAAAGCTGTATTCAGTTCCCTCTTCAATTTGAACTTGCAAATTTTCATAGCTTCCTTTCCAGCATATGCAAGATATTACCTCATCGTTTTCTTTAATTGAAAAATATACGTGTCCAGAACTAGCTATAGTTATTGATCCTGTCTCTCCGACTAACTTTAAATAAGAATAGTTTTCCTCCAATAAATCTTTTATTGACTTATTCAGTTGTGATACAGTGTACTCAGGAATATTATTCACAAAATAAATATACTTTATTATGTTATATAAATGAATGTCATAGTTGTAGGATCTGGTGCCCGAGAACATGCTTTGTGTAGAATTCTTCACAAGTCCTATCTTTGTGAGAAAGTATTTTGTTTTCCTGGAAATTATGGAATTAGTCAAATTGCTGAGTGCAAAGATATCTCAACCAAAGAGGATATTATTAAGGAATGTATAAAAATTAATCCAGACCTCGTTGTTGTAGGTCCGGAAAACTATTTATCAGAAAATCTTGCGGGAGAACTTAGAAATAAGGGTTTAAATGTTTTTGGGCCTGACTCTGAAGGCGCAAAACTTGAATCTTCCAAGGAGTTCATGAAAGAATTTTGTCAATCTCACAATATCCCAACTGCTAAGTCTCAAACTTTTGTTAATTTTGATGAAGCAAAAGACTATCTGGAAAGTTTAAGTGGGCCCATAGTTGTAAAATATGATGGATTAGCTGCTGGTAAAGGGGTATTTGTATGCACAAATACAAACGAAGCAATAGAGGCTTGTGAAAAGATTTTTATAAAAAAAGAATTTAATCAGGAAAACAATAAAGTTGTTATTGAAGAATTCATTGAGGGAAAAGAATTGAGTTTTTTTACAATTACTGATGGTAATGAATATTTAAATATTGGTTCCGCCCAAGACTATAAAAGAGTTGGAAATAATGATACTGGACCAAATACTGGAGGAATGGGTACTATCAGCCCTGCCCCTATTTTAGATAATAATCTAGATATTATAATTCAGGATCAAATAGTAAAAAAAACTATAGAGGGTTTAAAGCATGACAACATAGCATTTCAAGGTGTTATATTTTTTGGGATAATCGTCAATGAACACAATCAACCATATTTACTAGAATACAATACTAGATTTGGAGATCCTGAAATTCAAAGTATTTCTCTTAGGATAAAGTCGGATTTTTTATCTTTACTTCATGCAACTGCAACAAGAAATTTAAAATATGCAAATATTGAATTGTTTGAAAATAAAAAATCAATTTGTTTAATTTTAGCAACGAAAGGATATCCAGGGGATTACCCTAAAAATACTGAAATCAGAAAATTGAGTGAATTAAAAAATAACGATGAACTTTATATTTTTCATGCGGCAACTAAATTAATTAACAACAAAGTCTTTTCTAATGGAGGTAGAGTTCTATCAATCGTTGTACGTGGAGATAATTATCTTGAATGTAGAAATAAAGTATATGAAATAGCAGATATTATCGACTGGCCTGAAAAATATTACAGATCTGATATTGGTGCTAATATTTAATTCTCTTATTCTTAAAAAATTTTTTTATTAAATTTTCTTCATTATTTTTAATTAATTTATACTTTACCTTCGATATAGTTTTTCTACTGGGATTTTTATTTTTAAATAAATAATAAACCTTAGATAATCTTGAGGATTTTATAACCTCTTTGCACATATGACATGGTTCTAAATAAGATATCATTATGAGACCATCTAATCTCTTCTGATTTAATTTTTTACATGCCTTTCTTATACATAAAATCTCTGCATGTGCTGTTGGATCATTTGATGCAATTTCTTGATTGAAAGATCTAGCAATAATTCTCTCATTGATCGGGTCGATTATTAAGGATGCGATAGGAATCTCACCTTTTTCCATAGCTAATTTACTTTGACTAAGTACAATACGTATAAAATTTGTTAGGTTGTTCATTGTGAATAGATCCCCAGTCATAGGTATTACAACTGATTATAAGGAAAAAGAAAATACATATTCTAAATATCCTTGGTTTGCTTTAAGACGCCATTATTCAGACTGTTTATATAAGTTTGGATGTACACCAATAGTACTACCTATAACAGAAACTATAGAAAATGTTGATTTTTTAGATGGCTTACTCATCTCGGGAGGGGACTTTGATATTGATCCAAAATATTACGGTGAAAATACACAGTCAGATAAAATTCAAACCATTAAAGATAGGACTAAATTTGAATTTAAAATATTAGAAAAATATTTTCCCCTTAATAGACCTATTTTGGGAATATGTGGAGGTTGCCAACTTCTTAATGTATTTTTTGATGGTAGTTTAATCCAAGATATTGAGTCATTTATTGAACACGAACAACCCAATCCAAGGGATGAGACTAGTCATGAGATAGTTTTAAGTGATGCATCTAATCTAAAGATATTTAAAAATAGTCAAAAAATTTTCGTTAATAGTGCTCATCATCAGGGTATTAAAAAAATTGGTCAAAATTTAATAGTAGATGCTTATGCGCCTGATAATCTAATTGAAGCGTTTCATCATAATCAACATCCATTATGTATGGGTGTTCAATGGCATCCTGAATTTTTAATAACAGACTTTGATAAAAGTATAATAAAGCTGTTTACAGATCATGCGAAAAATAACGTTTAGTAAAAAATTATCAATTCAATTTAAAATTTCAAGAAACCAAGCAGAAAATTTAATAAAAAATAAAAAAGTTAATTTAAATGGTAATATTGAAACAAGACCGTTTATATCGGTAACTGATAAAGATATTTTTGAGATTGAAAAACTTAAATCAAATAAACTTAATTTAATACTATTTCATAAACCGCGAGGTTGTATCACTTCCAAAAAAGATGAAAAAGATAGAAAAATTGTTTATGACTTTCTTCCTAAGAAATATCACCAGTATCACTATATTGGTAGATTAGATTACAATTCTGAGGGTTTATTACTATTTACAAAAGATACCTCTTTTAAAAGATATATGGAACTTCCTAAATCAAATATTAAAAGATCTTATCTTGTTAGTGTAATGGGTGCTTTTGATCAAAATAAGCTTAAATCAATGAATAAAAAAATTTATGGAAAAGAAATTTATAAAAAACCTAATGTAAAATTAGTTCACTCTAATACAAACAAACATGTGCTTAGATTTAATCTTACAGAGGGAAAAAATAGAGAAATCAGAAATATTTGTGCCTTATTCAATTTAAAAGTAGAAAAGCTTAAAAGGATCTCTTACGGACGTTTCCTATTAAAGTCTATAACCTATGGTGAATATAAAGAAGTGGAGGTAAATGAGAGTTATCAGCGGTAAATATAAGGGGAGAAAGATACTAGTTGAGTCTAAAAGCGATTACAGACCAACCTTAACAAGAATTAGAGAGGATATATTTAATTTATTATTACATAATAATGATCTGAATATAGACTTTAATGAAGTTATTTTATGTGATTTGTTTGCAGGAACAGGTTCAATTGGTATAGAGGCGTTATCTAGAGGTGTTAAAAAAGTAATATTTAACGATATCGAAAAAAATCATACTAATAAAATTGAAAAGTTTCTAAAAGAAATTAAGGAAATAAATTATGAAATAACTAATTTTGATCCTTATGAACAAAAAATAGATATTTTAAATAAGTGCCACGTAATTTATATTGATCCTCCGTATGAACATAGTTTTGAATTAATTCAAACAAAAATCTTGATGGGTATTCAATCAAATATCTTAATCATATTGGAAAGTTCAAATTTA
>QCDA01000033.1 GCA_003281065.1 Pelagibacteraceae bacterium AG-349-E10 | reverse complement strand
TCTAAATGAAAATTAATGCTAACGACTTAAAGATAGGAAATATAATTCAACATAATAATTCGCTTTGGAAAGTCGCTAAATTATCCCATACACAACCTGGAAAAGGTGGGGCATATATTCAAGCTGAGTTGAAAAATATTTCAAACCAGTCAAAATTAAATGAGAGATTTAGAAGTTCAGAGTCTCTTGAAAAAATTCGTGCTGAAGAGATAGATCATCAATTTTTATTTCGTAGTGGAGAGGATTTTACTTTTATGAATAACCAAACCTATGAGCAAATAGTTATGAATATTAGTCAAGTGAATGAAAATACAGCAAAATTTCTTGAAGATGGAATGGAAGTCTCTATTGAGTTTTATGATGAAAAACCAATGAACGTTAATCCTCCTGAAAGTCTTACTGTACAAATAGCCGAAACAGAGGCAGTTGTTAAAGGACAAACAGCATCTTCGTCATATAAACCAGCATTGTTAACTAACGGTGTAAGAGTTACCGTTCCACCTCATATTGAAACGGGTGACAAAATTAGAATAAACACTTCTGAATTAACTTACATAGAAAAAGCAAAATAAATTTTTCTATGGCTATTGTCCCACCAGTAATTGTTGTTATGGAAAAGGCATGTAGGAATGCTGCTAAATCTTTAATAAGAGATTTTGGAGAGCTTGAGAAACTTCAAATTTCTAAAAAAGATAAAAATGATTTTGTATCCTCTGCAGATATTAGAGCATCTGAAAGTATCAGTTATACTTTGGGAAAAGATAGACCAGATTTTCTTCAAATTGACGAGGAGACTTTTAGTGCTGAAGATTTAGATAAGCTTAAAGGTGATACTCCTGTATTTATCTCAGACCCACTTGACGGAACAAAAAATTTCATACATGGAAATGGTTACTTTGCAGTAACCATTGGATTGATGCAAAAAGGAGAGATTATTGCTGGTGTTACATATAACCCAATTTTGAATGAATTATTTTGGGCTCATAAGGGTTCTGGATCTTGGATTAACAACCAAAGGCTCAGGGTTTCCCAAAGAGATAAGTTAGATGGATGTATGTTTACATCTGGTGTGCAAATCAAGCATGAAGATATTCTTGAAAAAGGAATTGCTCAAATAGGATCGCTTCAAAGGAAAACAAGTGTCAGAATACTTGGTTCTTCAGCTCTTGATTTAGCGAATGTGGCATCAGGAAAATTTGATGGATTTTGGTCATTAAGATTAAATCTTTGGGATATCGTAGCAGGTATTATTTTAGTAAATGAGGCTGGTGGGATATGCCTAAATGAAAAAGGTAATGTTTTTGATCCCTTAAATGATGAAAGTTTAATAGCCTCAAGTGCAGCCATTAGCGGCGAATTGCTGAAAAGCCTGTAAATATTTACTTGATTTTTTAACCTTTGATCTCTATTTTCTCATAACCATGAAACAAAAAATACATCCTGATTACCATGAAATTACTGTAGAACGTACTGACGGATCAACATATAAGACGAGATCTACTTGGGGTAAAGCTGGTGATACTATGAAGCTTGAAATTGACCCATTATCTCATCCTGCTTGGAATCAAGGATCTGGAAAAATGGTTGACTCAGGTGGAAGAGTTGCACGTTTTAAAAATAAATATAAGTCATTTAATATTTAATATTTTAACAAGATCATGTCTGACAACAAACCTTTAATGCCCTTAGCTACGGCCGTATGGTTGGTAGACAATACTGCTTTAAGTTTTTCCCAAATATCTCAATTCTGTCAATTACATGAGCTAGAAGTTCAAAGTATTGCAGATGGTGAGGATGCTTATCGTATGCAAGGATTAAATCCTATAGCCAGTGGTCAATTAACTATGGATGAGATTAAACGTTGTGAGGGAGATCATTCACTTGAACTTCAATTGCAAAATAAAAAATCTGAGTCCATTCAATCGAGCGTTAAAACAAAAAAATACTTACCATTGTCAGTAAGACAAGAAAGACCTAAGGCTATAGCTTGGCTAATTCGTGAGTATGGACAAATACTAACAGATACGCAAATAGCTAAACTTACAAGTTCTACTAAGCCTACTGTTGCTAATATAAGGGCTGGTAATCAATCTCAACCAATTACAGAATTTAGAAACCCCACTGATCTTGGTTTATGTACTTATGAAGAGCTCGAAGCACTAGTTGAAAAAGGTCAGCGAAAAGCGGAACGCGAGAGAAAAGCAAAAGAAAAGGCAGAAAAATTAGAGTCTACTACTGCTTAGTGAAGAATAAATAAACATCTCCTAATCTTATACCAAATTTTTTCATAGTAGCTTTGTTGAATACATTTTTTTCATCTTGCATAATCATCCAATCATCAAATTTAACATTCATTATTCCATCACCATACTTGAGTTTTAATGTGTAATGCCAATTTAAAGCATTACCTGAGCTTTCACCTAAAGCTACACCTATAATATCATCAGAAATTCCTTCGTAAGTATTTTCGCCAGTTTTTTTTATTTCCCATCTTCTGAATTCTTCCTCTCCATCATCATAGAGGAAGGTCTCATTGAGAATAAAATTATCTTCCTGTTGAATACCTTCCATTTCAACAGTAAATTGTCGCCTTACCTTTCCAAGTCTATCAATAAAAAGACCGCTAGCTGTTGTTTTTCCTAAAAAATACTCTTCTATTTTGAATATTGGTTTTTTGTTGGCAAAGTCTTCAAGTTTCATGTTATTGCACCCACTGACAAATATTAATAAAATACTCGCTATTAATATATTTTTCATACACACAATCAATACGCTTATTGATAAAAGTAGATCTTTAACAGATTTAATTTACTTATTGATAAAATCTATTTGATATACATCAATAGTTTTTGCCTTAAAACCTCCTGAACAATATGATAAGTAAAAATTCCACATTCTTTTGAAATCTTCAGAGTAACCTAAATTTTTTATTATATCCCATTTATTATTAAAATTTTTTCTCCACATCTCAAGTGTTTGATAATAACTATCCGCCATTTGATTTTTAATTTGGAAGTCGAATTTTTTTTGATTAGCTATTTTTTCTAAAACTTTTACTGATGGTAACATTCCACCAGGAAAAATATATTTTTGAATAAAATCAATTTTTCGAGTATACCTCTCAAAGAAATCTTCAAAGATTACAATAGTTTGCATTGAAAAGACCCCCGATGGTTTTAACAAGTCTTTAATTTTTTCAAAATAAGTTTGCCAATATTGTATTCCAACAGCCTCAAACATTTCAATGGAATAGATTCTAGAATATTCTCCTTGATGTTCTCTGTAATCTTTATATATGACATTTAGCTTATTTTCTAAATGACGTTCTCTAATTTTTGTTTTTACAAATTCGTATTGTTCTTTTGAGATAGTTAAAGTATCGATTTTGATATCAGGGAATTTTGAAATTAAATAAAAAGCAAAACTTCCCCATCCAGACCCAATTTCTAAAACATGATCACCTGGTCTAGGCTCATTACCCTCAATAAGACTTTCAAATTTATTTTTTTGTGCCTCAGATAACGTTTCCATGCCTGTTTTAAAAAAACCTGAGGAATAAGTTAAAGTATCATCCAGCCACTCCAAATAGAAGTCATTACCAAGATCATAGTGAGCATGAATATTTTTTTTACTCTGAAATAATGAGTTTTTAGTTTTATTCATATATTTTTTTGATAAAAATCTGTAAAACTTAGATCCACTCATTTCGTTACCAAAAGCTTTTTCATTTAGTGCACCAAATTCTAAGAATTTACTTAAATCATCTGCTTCAAATTTCTTTTTTATATAAGCTTCACCAAGCCCGACTGAACCACGAAAATACAAATCCCATATCATAGAGATACGACTAATTGTTAAATGCACTGAAGGACCCTCTAATTCACCGTAAAACTCATAAGATTTACCCTTAACATTTAAAGTCAAAGATCCATATCTGATTTTAGAACAAACTTTTTTTATATATTTATCTACAAACAAGATTTTACCTCATTTTAACTAATCTAAGTATAGATTATCTTTTATTCTATTGGAATATTTAAAGAATTTACTTTTTTTTAAAAAAAGCTTGATTGCCTGATAGTGAATAAGAGTGATTGTTTTTACACTCCCAAAAATATTTAAAATTAAAAACAAAATAAATTTATAGAAAGTTATTTCTTTTAAATTTAAATCTATAGAGGCATAAAATATTTGCTCCTTTTTAAGGTTAAATTGATTAATATTACAAAAAAAATGGTTTTTTCTTTTATTTTTTGAAGAAATCTTATAAGTGCAGTCCATTTCAATAAATGGTGACACATACATATTTTTTTTAAACTCTTTATCTTTAAATTTGTTCAAAGTTAAATAATGAACTTGGTCTCCAAATGTATTTTTCACTTCATATATGATCGACTTAACTTTATTTTTACTATCAAGATATAAATAAAAGCTAATAGGGTTAAAAGAATAACCAACAATTGATGGGATACATATAAATTGAATACTATTAAAAACAATATTGTGTTTTTCAGCAACATTTTTTGCAAAATCATATAAACTCTTTTTTTTATTTCTAAATCCATGCTGTTTATAAAAAATTGAAAAAAAGTTAAATCTATTTAGAGATATAAATGGATGGATGTTTATTGTGTTACTTAGATTTATACTTAAGTAAGGTGCATTATATTGAAAAAAATTATCAGTATCCCTTGTTCTTTTATGAATTATTTTACCTATTCCAAAACAATGAGAAGAAATTAATTCCATTGCACTCTTGATGTATCCGCATTTTTAAACTCCTTTAAATCTATATTTAACCTTTTACAAACTTTTATAGCAGATTGAATACCGTCTTCATGAAAACCATAGCCAAGATAACTACCAACATAATAAGAGTTCTCATAGCCTTGAATTTGTGAAATATTTTTTTGAGCATTTAGAGTTTTAGGTGAGAATATTGGATGTTCGTAAATTGTTTGATAGTGATTCTGATTTTGATCCTGATTTAGAGAGACAAAGAAATTGTCATTAGTTTCTAGTGGTTGCAATTTATTCATCCAATAACTTAAAGTACATTTATTATTTAAATTCGTATGAAAATTCCAACTTGACCAAGCTTTTAAATGAGTTGGCATAAGAGAGTTATTTTGATGCAATTGTGCTAAATTTTTTTGAAAATCAAATTCATTTAAAACCTCATGCTCTTTCTGATGTATTTTATCTAAAAGAGGAAAAAAATGGTTTGGAGGACATGCAAATATTATAATGTCAAAAACAGATTTTTTTCCTTCAAAGAAAATTTCAATCTTGTCATTTCTTGAAA
>QCDA01000032.1 GCA_003281065.1 Pelagibacteraceae bacterium AG-349-E10 | reverse complement strand
AGTGCTAGTGCCATCACCATCATTTACTGTGAGAGTGCCGTCTTCAACAATTGTTCCTGTATCATTCCTTGCAACAGGAGCATCATTAGCTCCCAAAACTGTAATAGTTAAATTAGCTGTCGTAATAGCATCTTGATCGTCTTTGAGTGTATAAACAAAAGTATCAGTGCCTGACTCATCGGTATCAAGAGCATCAGCGGCGGCAGTAGTAGCTGCATAAGTATAAGAACCATCCGCACAGATAGTCAATGTTCCGTAGGTTCCTACAATCTGTGTTCCATTACTGTTATCAGAGCTGCTAGAAGCAACTGTAGAGTTGGAACCACCACTTAACTTAATATGAGATATGCTTAATGTAGCAGAGGCATCCGCATCGGAGTCAGTGTGTGAACTGGAACTAGTATCAATTACATCACCTGAGTGTTCACCGGTTGCATTAAATGTACTGCCAGAGTCATTAGTCTCGTTAGCGTTATCACCATTTGCTACTGTTAATGTGCTGCCTTCCACGATAACACCTACATCATCTTGAGCGACAGGGTCGTCATTGATACCAATCACTGTAATAGTGATTAAACCATGGTCTTCATCATTGGCTGCACCCGTTTGGTCATCGACAGTGTAATTAAAATAATCGTAGACAATATCACCATCATCAAGTGCGTCTGCTGCTGTTTGATTAGCAACATAAGTATAAGAACCATTTGCTCTGAGAGTGAGTTGACCATAAGTACCTGTTAACGCAGAGCCAATTGTGCCTGCTGTTCCTGCGTCTTCAGTGTTTCCTGTTCTTACCTCTGAAACAATTAATGTGTCTCCATCTGCATCTGTATCGTAGTGAGTGGTGGAACTAGTGTTGATTACATCACCAGAATGCTCTCCAGTTGCGTTGTAGGTGGTACCAGAGTCACTTGTCTCATTTGCATTATCACCATCACTTACTGTAAGAGTGCCGTCTTCTAAAATAACACCCACATCATTACGAGCAACTGGCTTAGTATTTGCAGCACCAAGCACAGTTATTTTTAATTGAGCGGTATCAGTAGCACTATTTTCATCAGTGACTGTGTAGGTAAAATAATCGATGACTGATGATCCTGAGCCCAATCCAGAAATACTATTGTTTGCTGTATAAGTATAAGAACCATTAGAGTTAATTGTCAAAGCACCATACGTTCCAGTTAAAGATGAACCCACGGTACCCGAGGTGCCACTACCGCTTTCTTGACCTGTTCTTATTGCAGATACAGTCAATGTGGCGCTAGTATCTGCATCGGAGTCTTTTGACCCAGCAAGGCTGGTATGTATCACATCCCCTGTATGCTCACCTGTAGAGTCATAAGTACCTCCACTTTCATTAGCATTGTCACCATCTGAAACAGTTAAAGTGCCCCCTTCAGTAATTAAACCCTCATCATTTTGTGCTACTGGGGTGTCATTAGCACCTAATATATAAATTCTTATAACAGCAGTGCTAGTAGCATCATGCTCATCGTCCATCGTGTAATTAAAATAATCAGAAACAGTATCACCTACATCCAATGCATCTGCTGCATCTTGATTTGCAGTGTAAGAATATGAACCGTTAGCATTTAAAGTCAGCTGACCATAAGTGCCAGTTAATGCAGATCCAACTGTTCCTGCTGTCCCTGATCCTGCTGTAGATCCAATTCGAACGGCAGTGATGGTGTGAGTAGGAGAGGCATCGGGGTCAGTATCATTTGATAAAATATCACCTGAGTGCTCATCGTGAGTGTCATAAGAGCCGGAGAGATTTCCACTCTCATCATTAGTTATGGTAATGGTCGAGTCTTCGGTCACCGCACCAAAGTCATTCACAGCTGTTGGAGTATCGTTAACACCTGTAATAGTAATTGTGATATTTGCAGTATCTATTCCACCCTTGCCATCAGAGATCGTGTAGACAAATACATCTGTTACAGTATCACTTGCATTACCTCCAGTGCCCGCATCCAAAGCATCTGTTGCAGCTTGGTTTGCGGTGTAAGTATAAGAACCATCTGAACCGATTGTAAGCTGACCATACGTTCCAGTAACAGTTGTACCTTCTTCATCGCCAGAGCCATTATAAGTAGTGTTTGCGTCAACAGCAGAATTAGAACCTCCGCTTGGTTTAATTTGAGTGACAGTGATTGTATCTCCATCGGCATCGCTATCATCATTAAGGGCATCATTTTGAGAAGATGTTTTAGTTACCGTTGCATCTTCATTAACACTATCTGTGTCATCAACAGCTACCGGTGCATTGTTACCTGATTTAGTAAACACTCTGATGATGTCACCGTGTTTGCTGTTATTATTAAATCCTACATATAAAGTATTAGAGTCTGTATCCACACCAAACCAGTCACTTTTGTAAGATTGTCCGCTTACGATAGGTTTTGAATTTATTGTTATGTTGGTACCCCAATTTGTTTTAAGACCTTCCGTACTGAAAGCATTTTTATTACCATTTCCGTGTTGATTAATAGTGTGGTAAGAGGCGTTATCTTTATCAACTGTTGAATACTCAATAATATTCTCCATATTGAACCAAACACCAACAATTTCGCCATCAAAAGTGATTGATCTCACGGTTGATCTTCCTGTGCTTTCAGTGGCCATAATATAGTAGACGTTTAAAGGGTTGGATGTTGAGGCAGTGACTTGCGTAGTGTTGGAGGTAATGTCTGGGCTATTGTTATTATCTACACCGCTGTTGCTCTCGTCAAACCCCGTGCCAGTAATGCTTTGTTTATAAAAATTAAAAGAACCAGTCGTTAAATTTTCTCTCTCTAAAGCAACAACATAGGGTTTGTATCCATCTGTGTGATCACTTGCATTAGAAGCTGTGTTCGCAGCATTTTGACCTGCTCTCAAATCAGTCCCCGACTCAACTACAAAACCACTACTTGAAGAAACTCCTGCTAGACTTACAAGATTGGAGTCGTAATGATTAACTTCTAAACTCTTGGCTTCAATAATTCCTTTTTCAACTTCCAGTAACCAGTCTCCATCTTTACCCGTCACATCATCTGAAGCTGCGATATCAGCTTGAGTGATATTTCCAATTTGTTGAATAAGTAATTTTCCTTGTTCCCCTTGTGCTAGGTTACAACCATAAAATAAAAGATCACCGTCTGGTGTTAAAGAGTTTCCAATGGACTGCAGGGTGTTACTGAAAGAATTAATTGTATCTGCATTTAAAATAGAATTGCCTAAAACTACTTGTCCTGCACTTGCGTGTCCTATTATATGAACTGCATCTATATCACTTTGATCTTGTAAAACATTTTGCATTTTATCAAATCCGTTCTCATTAGAGTCGATGAGATAGATAGATTTGGAAGAGTCAATTGCATCAACGATAGTTTGATAGTTGTCTACACCACTATCAATAAAAACTATTTCTTTTCTAGAGTTTGAATTTTCAATAATTGGATTCAAATCTGAGGAGAGATTTTTTTCATCAACTTGAAGTGATTGTTGATCACCAAGCATGTCCAAGGCTTCGCTTGCAGTATAAATCGCAGCACCATCGAACATAATCCTTGGTTCCAACAACTGAATGTGTAGCTGTGGATAATTTTTATTATCTTTGTCCAAAACCCGTTTTCCTCTTCTTATATAGCTAGTGGATAATACAATAAAATCAGTGTTATTCTATAATTTGTTACCCAATTTGGGTCATTTTTATATTGTCTGAAAGCTTAAATTATGAGATTTTATCATACTTTTTGCGGGGAAATAATGAGGATATTTAAAGTCACTATACTTATGTTCGTGGTCTTGTTTGTTGGAGCGTGTAGCAAGACGCCAGAGCCACTAATAAAAGAGCAGGTACAATTATCTTCTAAAAAGGACTATGAATTTTTAAAAGAAACATCTGAAAATGCACCTCTTGAAATTGACCTTTATCAAGCCATTGCTATCGCAATCAAAAATAACCGAGATTTAAGATTGAACTTAATGGACTCTGCTTTAAGTCAAGAGCAAATAGATGTGGTTAAATTTGACATGTTGCCAAAACTATCTGCTAACGCTGGATACAAATATTTAGAAAGACATCCTGCCTCTACAAGTTCTAATATGACCTCTGAAGGAACGCAAGATAATCAAGCACCTGAGGAAATTGCTGAAAGTCCTACCTATACAACTTCACAAGAAAACCCCTCTCATTCATATGATATAGGTTTTACTTGGAATGCCTTGGACTTTGGTTTGTCTTATGTAAGAGCAGGTCAACAAGCAGATAAATACTTAATCTCTAAAGAATTAGAACGAAAAGCAATTCATAATTTGACAAAAGAGGTTATCTACGCCTATTGGAAAACAATTTCAGCAGATGAATTGCTTGCAGAAATAAATCCTTTAATGGAAAGAGTAAATACTGCTTTAGATGATTATGAGTACATAGAGGAACTTTTAATAAGTTCACCTATGGATGCATTGCTTTATCAAAAAGAACTTCTCGATGTTTTACAAATTTTAAACACACAACGAAGGGCATTGATGGACTCTCGTGCACAGTTATCAAAATTGATGGGACTATTGCCTGACCAGGAGTATGTATTGGTTCCAACTGAAAAACCGTTGACAGAACTAAACATGACATTAGAGGAGCAAGAGGAAGCAGCGTTATTTTCAAGGCCCGAGCTCTTAGAAATACGCTATCAGGAAAAAGTAACTGCTAAAGAAGCGAGAGCATCAATGCTCTCATTACTACCCTCTTTGAAATTTAATGCGACATGGAGTTATGACTCTAACGACTACCTTCTCAATAAAGAAAATACAGAATACGGGGCCGTATTTGGCGCGAATTTATTGAATATTTTTCAAGCTGGTAACATAAATGACGTTAACAAAATAAATAAAAAATTAAATGAGGAACAACGTTTAGCTGTATCAATGACTGTGTTATCCCAAGTACATATTGCAAATATTTCTTATGCGCAAAGCCTAAGAGAATACAGTAACGCGAAACACTACCTCAATGTTGCCCAAAGAATTAATGACTTAATCTCTAATGCTCAAAAAATTTCTCGATTTGGAGAGTTAGAAATTATTAGAGAAGAGGCTAGTCTTTTAGTTTCTCGATTAAGAAATGATATTGCTTATGCGGAAATGCAGTATAGCTTGGGTACTTTGTATTCATCTGTCGGAATGAATTTTACTCCTGAAAATTTAGCAGAGATTAGTGATGTTGAACTTGCTTTGGCATTAAAGAATAACTTAAATAAATGGACAAAAAAATATAATTCATTTGTAGCAATACCATTAAATGACCAAAATCCTGTGCTTGTTCAAACAGCAAAGATCGCAGAAGATAATATTAATTTATCTAACTATAACTTCGTTGACTTCATATTTAAGTTTGATGAAAAATCTTTTTACTTAGAGGGCAGCGGAA
>QCDA01000031.1 GCA_003281065.1 Pelagibacteraceae bacterium AG-349-E10 | reverse complement strand
TATGCCTACAGCCTCCACTGGTATTATCCTAGGAAATACTGAAACGTTCCAAGTACAAACATCAAACATTTATAAAAGACAAACTCTCTCAGGTGAATTTTTATTAGTAAATCGTCACCTTGTTAAAGAACTTATGAAGAGAAACTTATGGAGCAAAGAATTACGTGATCAAATTATTTTGGAAAATGGCTCAGTACAAAATATTGAAGGATTTCCTGAAGACCTAAAAGATGTTTATAAAACTGTTTGGGAAACATCTCAAAAAACAGTTATAGATATGGCAGCTGATAGAGCGCCATTTATTGACCAAACCCAATCCATGAACTTATGGTTGGCAACACCTACTTTTGGAAAAGTAAACTCCATGCACATGTATGCTTGGAAAAAAGGCTTAAAAACAGGCATGTATTACCTGCGAAGCCGATCAGCCGTAGACGCAGTTAAAGTAACAGTGTCTTCTGAAAAAAAAGCAAAAGAGTCTTATGTCAAAGAGGCGCAATCTAATGAACCAGAAGATTGTGTAACATGTAGTGCGTAAGATTTTCAATCAATTTAATTTAAGGAGCAAGTCATGATATCTAAAGGATGCAAGTCAATTTTCCCTATTCAACACCAAGAAATTTTCGATCGTTACAAGCAACACGTTCAAGCATTTTGGACGCCTGAAGAGGTGTCTCTTCAAGATGATTTAAGAGATCTAAAAACACTAGGAGAAGGAGAAATACATTTTATTAAACATGTGCTTGCATTTTTTGCAAATTCAGAGGCAATGATAAATGAAAATCTAGCATCCAGATTTTATAATGAGATTTTAATTCCTGAGTCTCGATTGTTTATCACCATGCAAATGCTAAATGAGTCTATTCACGCAGAAATGTATGGTTTACAAATTGAAGCTTATGTAGAGGACCCATCAGAAAAAGATAAGCTATTTTCTGCTATTCAAAACGTTCCTTGTATTAATAAAAAAGCACAGTGGGTTTCAAAATGGCTTAACGGAAATCAAAATTTATTAACACGCTTAATTGCCTTTGGTTTAGTTGAAGGATTATTTTTTGCTGGATCCTTTTGTGCCATTTATTATTTTAGAAAAAGAGGTTTACTTCCAGGCTTAGCTTTATCAAATGACTGGATAGCCAGAGATGAAGGAATGCACTTTAGTTTCTCAGCTTTGATGTTTAAAACATTAAGTGAAAAGTTTAATAAAGGAACCTTGTCAGATGAAGATATTAAATCGATGGATTTAATCCCTGGTCCTGTCGCACAGTCTGAATTCGAAGAAATAGTCAGAGAAGCAGTGGAATTTGAAAAAGAATTTGTTACTGATGCACTCCCTGTTGATCTCATTGGTATGAACAAGGAAATGATGTGTATGTATATTGAGGCTGTTTCAGATCGAATTGCTGATCTTTTTGGATTTGAAAGGGTATTTAATACTGAAAACCCATTTGATTTCATGAGAGCTCTTGATGTTCAAAATGTGACTAATTTCTTCGAGAAAAGGGTATCTGAATACCAGCGTCCAACAGATCGTTCTTTGTCTTTTGACGAGTCTTTCTAAGTGGAAGTCAAAATATATAGTAAAGACAACTGTATTTTTTGCACTAAAGCCAAGGCAGTTTTATCCTCACATAATCCCCAAGTTTTAATGCTTGATGAGGATTACAGCCGTGATCAGTTTTTTGAAATATTTCCAACTGCCAAAACATTTCCCCAAATCATAATTAACGGTGAAAAAATTGGTGGCTACCATGAGCTAGAACGTTGGATGGCATTTAATAAACCTGACGATGATTTTTAGTTTTAACTAGTGAGCTAATCCCCAGTTCAAGCCACCACCGAAGTCGACTTTTATAGGAGTTTTAAAAGATTTGTATTTTTGATGTGATGTTTCCATCAACTTAGTTATTTGTGGAATAATATCTTTTTCTTTTTTATGAATTTCAAATAAAAGCTCATCATGGACTTGTGATGTCATTTTAGATTTACATTTATTTTTCTCTAAATAGCTATGAATATCCAACATTGCAATTTTAATTAACTCAGATGCTGTGCCTTGAATAGGTGCATTGATAGCTTGTCTTTCTGCAAAAGATCGGAGCATAAAATTTTTAGCATTGATGTCTTTAATGTGAGACTTTCTTCCAAAAAGGTTTTCAACGTAGCCTAGTTTTTTCGCTTTATCTGTAGTTAATTTCATAAAATCACTAATGTTTGGAAATTTTTGAAAATAGTTATCTATGAAAAGCTTTGCTTCAGCATTGCTAACACCTAACTGTTTAGCTAAACCATATTGGCTAATTCCATAGATTATTCCAAAATTAATAATCTTGGCCATTCTTCGATCATTAGCGTTAATTGTTTTTTTGTTAAAAACTAATTGGCCTGTACTTTGATGAATATCTTGATCCTCTTGGAAAGCTTTTAATAAATTAGGGTCTTCGCACGCTTCACAAAGCACACGAAGCTCGATTTGGGAGTAATCGAAGCTATATAACTCATGATCTTTTTCTGCAATAAATGCTGTTCTAATTTTCTTTCCGATCTCAGTTCTAATAGGGATATTTTGTAAATTAGGTTCAGATGAACTTAATCTACCCGTAATAGTAGCTGCAATATTAAATGTGCTGTGAACTCGATCGTTATTATCAGCATGTTCAGCTAAAGAAGATGTATAGGTCGACACGAGCTTGGAGTATTGACGCCATTGTAGAATATACGAGGCAATCTCTACTCCCTCAGATTCTAATTGTTCTAAGACTTTGACATTAGTTTGAAAATCTCCTGCTTTTGTTTTTTTTGTTACTTTCACATCAAGTTTCTTGAAGATTTCGGTAAGTTGCTTTGGCGAACCAATATTGAACTCCTCACCTGCGATTTTGAAAATTTTCTGTTCAATTTTTTCAATTTCTTTATTTAGATCTTTTTCAAGTTTTGTTAAAAATTTAAGATCAATCTTACAACCATTGTTTTCAACCTGTTGAAGGACTAAGCTTAATTTTTTATCGATATCAAAATATATCCAACTATCGGGGGCATCTAATATTTGATCGTGTAATGTCTCATACAATTTATAAGTAGCATAGGCATCATGAGCGGCATAATTTGTTGCAGACTGTAAAGGCACTTCAGAAAAATCTTTATAATTTCTTTTGGACTCATTTTTTATGACATCTTTAAATTTTTCTTTTTCTTCTCCAAAATAATAATAATACAAATCCTCAAGATTATGTTTTGTTAAACCGTTATTGACAAAAAAAGACATTAACAAGGTATCTTGAAAAGAAATAGTATTTACGTTAAAGCGTTTTAAAATCACACTATCGTATTTAGCATTATGAAAAATCTTTAGAATTGAAGGATCTTCACATAATAAATTGAGCTCTTTTAGTATTTTTTTTTGATCTGTCTTAGATATTTCATTTTCAGGTGATTTAAAAGGAAGGTAATAAGCTTGTTGAGAATTTGATAATGAAATACCAATGATATTCGCCTCATTGACGTCTAAACTATCTGTCTCTAGATCTATCGCTAAGGTTTTTTCAGATTTAAGAGACTTTAGATATTCAATTATATCTTTTGTCTTAATAAGTGATTTAAATTCTAAGTTTTTTTTGGCTGCATGCAGTTTTGTTTCATGAGCGCTGTTCCTAATTAATGATTTAAATTCATATTTTTTGAAAAAGTCATTAAGTTTTGTTGAGTCGTCAAAATCTTTTAACTTTTCGATTGTAATAGGTAGTTCAAGATCATTTTTTAGAATTACTAGTTGATGGCTTATTTTTGCTTTTTCCTCGTGATCAAGAACCAGATTTTTAATTCTTTCATTTGATATTTTTTCTTTATTTGCCAAAAGGCCTTCAAAAGAGCCAAATTCATTAATTAATTTAGAGGCTGTTTTTGGTCCAATGCCAGGGACACCAGGAATATTATCAACACTATCACCAATTAGAGCTTGTACATCTGTAATCCTGTCAGGGCCAACACCAAATTTTTCCATTACCTTTGCCTCATCAATTTCAATATTTTTCATTGGATCCATGATGCGATTATTAGCTGATAACAGTTGAAAAAGGTCTTTGTCTGAACTAAATACTGTGGTGGGTATCTTATTGTCCTCACCATATTTAACGTAACTTGCTATAACGTCATCGGCCTCAAAGTCTTTTTTTTCAATAACATCTAAACCAAACGCATCAATAGCTTCACGAATAATACTAAATTGAGGAATCAAATCTTCTGGTGCCTCACCACGATTTGCTTTGTATTCAGGAAATAAAGTATTTCGAAAAGTATTCCTTCCTGCATCAAGAATGATTAGTATTTTGTCATTGGGATGCTCTTCAATAAGTCTTAGCATCATATTGCAAAACCCATAAACTGCATTTGTGGGTATGCCCTTAGAATTATTCATTGGGGGTAAGGCGTAATAAGCTCGGAAAATATATCCCGAACCATCAACAAGTATTAGTCTTGGCTTAGACATTTAAGCAGAATAACAAAGATTGTAGTGAGTTACTATTCTTTAGGAGCGTGCTTATTCAAAATTCTTTGAAGAGTTCTTCTGTGCATTTTTAATCTTCTAGCAGTTTCAGAAACATTACGGTTACACTGTGTAAAAACTCTTTGAATGTGCTCCCATCTTATTCTATCAGCAGACATTGGGTTTTCAGGTGGTGGGGGCAAGGATGTAGCGGTAGCAGACATTAATGATTTTTCAATATCATCAATGTTTGCAGGTTTGGTTAAGTAATCATCAGCGCCCAATTTAACGGAGGATACAGCCGTAGCTATGTTGCCATAACTTGTCAACATTACTGTTCTACACTCTGGATTTTGCTCCTTGATCACCTTAATAACATCGAGACCTGAACCATCACCTAAACGCAGGTCAACTATGGCATAATTAAAATTATTTCCAGCTAAAACATCTAAAGCCTCTTTTTTTGAAGCAGCTGCTGTTACTGTGAAATCTTTACGTTGAAATGAGGTGGTTAAACGCTCACGAAAGGGTTTATCATCTTCAATGATAAAAAGTGTTTTATCTTTGACTAATGTATTTTGCACTAAATCCTCCATGTTAAAGTTACTTCTGCTCCATCATTACTTTGTACTAATATTTCACCATTTAGATTTTCAATCATTTGTTTTGTTATGAATAGGCCGAGGCCCATATTTACCCCTTTTTCAGGCCTGCTAGAATAGAATGGTTTTCCAAAATTAGCTATAAACTTCTTATCAAAACCAGGACCATCATCTCTTATTTTAATTGAATAGGAATTTTTCGATGTCTCTGAGATTACTAATATTTGTCTATATGCGAAGCTTATGGCATTTTTTATTATATTATTCATCGCTATGTTCAGTTCGGGTGTGATTTTAATGTTGATATTTTTAGAATTTTCATCAGATCTATAATCTAATTTCACAGCTCGATAGTTATTTGCAAATTGATCACATAAAGATTGCACATATGCATCTAGTGACATATTTGTAATTTCAGAAGAAAGTTCTTTTGACTCTGGATTTGTTGAGAGCTCTTTTAGTATTTCCTTACACCTATCTAACTCTAATAATAGAGTTTTAATATCTTTCCCATAATCATCTTTTAATTTTTGATCTTTTTTTAAATCATCAACAATTAAATTTATAGTATTCAGCGGAGTACCTAATTCATGAACAGCTGCAGCTGC
>QCDA01000030.1 GCA_003281065.1 Pelagibacteraceae bacterium AG-349-E10 | reverse complement strand
AAATATTGATTTGGACTCAAAGAGAATTAAAATTGTTGAAACAGACAAACTTAAAGTAGGTCATAGAAGATCGCAGTCTGACAGAGGGGGTATCAAAGTCGTTTATTTTGACTAATTATAATGGTTAATCAACTTGTAGCAGCAATAAAACCCTCTCAAATTCCAGGTTCTGATCCCCAGTCAACAAAATACTTAATCGTTCCAATATTTATATTTTTTGCCCTAATGATTTTTGCAATGATTAGAGGACCACAAATAATTTCAGGCTCGGGTATTGGAACTGCAATTATGGTTTCAACACCACTTATTCTTGCTACTTATGCTCTTACTGCGTTGGCTTTAGCCGGCAGAGTGACAGTCGATTTATCAATAGGACCACTTATTGGTTTTATTAATGTAACGACAATACAACTTTATGCTGCAGGTTACATTCAATCGCCAGTTGCGTATTTCATATGTGCTCTTGCAATAGGAGTAATTTACCAATTTCTTTATGCCTTAATCGTAATTTTTATTAGAGTGCAACCAATAATAGTTGCCTTAAGTATGTTTCTTGCTTTCTCTGGTATCAATTTAGTTATTTTACCAAGACCAGGAGGAAGAGCACCTGATTGGATGTTATCTTGGAGTGCTGGAACTGAGGTAGTACAACCCACACTGATACTTTTAATTTTCTCGACACTTATTTGGTATGCACTAACTCATACTGCTTACTGGCAACATTTAAAATTAATGGGTTCAGATGAAAAGTCTGCTTATACAAGTGGAGTGAGAATTTACATTGTAAGAATTGGTGCTCATATTATCGGTGGAGTTTACGCTGCACTCGCAGCTATTGCTTTTACAGGTTTGATTGGTTCCGGAGACCCAACTCAAGGTACTACTTATACATTGATGGCAGTTACAGCACTTGTATTAGGTGGGTCAAGTTTAATTGGTGGAAGAGGTGGTGCGTTTGGAGCTATTCTAGGTTCAGTTAACATTTATTTGATAAATTTTATTCTATCAACTTTTAGGTTTGAAAGATTTCAAAGTTTCGTAACAGACTTATCATATGGTGCGGTATTGGTGGCTTCTCTTTTAATACTTATCGCGCTTCCTTATATTCAAAAAGCATTCAAAAATTTATCAGTTTTTGTATTTTTTATTATTGGAACATTAAGTGCTGCTGCTGTTCAAATTCATATGAAATTTGATCAAGTAACCAGAGGGACTGTGGGAGGTTTTGGAGGTAAATCTAAAGATGCTGAAATTTTTGAAAAAGCTCTTGAGTCCGGGAGTGATTGTTTAATCACAGGTAAGGCATGCGCAGAGGGTGGAAATTCTACAGTGTGGATGTTTATTGCTATCGGAATAGCAGCCTTGATTTATCTCGTCTATTTGCTTGTTAAACATAGAGATGGCCCAACAGTGTCTTTTATTATTGCAGCAATTGTTATTTTCTTCGGTTGTGTTTGGAGTGGCACAAGAGAGGCTTATTTCGTTAACGCTGATTTGGGTACCAACTTACAATATATTTTAAATTATGCTCCTCAGTATTTTACATCTGAATATCTAAGAGTTGGTGCAGGATTGCCTGATTTTTCATCTTCCTCGAGTGCTTTGGTTGGCCTCGCTTACGCTGTCGCAACTTTAGGAGGAATAGTTTTCTTTACATCTGCGATAGTAATAATTGCTATGCCAAGATTTAGAAAAGAAATCAAAACACAAACATTGGTATTATTTGCAATAGCAATTTCATTTATTGTATTTGCTGCAATATCTTATTACGGAATTGAGTCAAATAGACAGAGTTTCTTCGGCATAGATGGATACGCTGTAATACTAATTTTATTTTTACTTTTTTTACTCACGGCACCAACTCTTTTTTCGAATATCAATTTGAATAATGTTTTTATTATTTTCCTCGGTGTATTAGCAATACTCGCTGTATACTTTTTAGCCTCACCATCTGGAACAATTATTACTGATGATGGAAGTAAGTTTTACTCTCCAATTATAACAGAATTAATTGTTGGCGATACATCATCAATCAACTATACAAGACCTATACGAGGAGAATTTATCACAAGTGATGTTACTTGGCTTAAAGAAGCAGCTCTAATTATATTTGCAATATTTGTATTTCAATTTTTTACATATTTAACTATGGGAGCAAAAATATCATTTGCTAGATTCAGACCTTACATTGCTATTTTAAGTATAGCTGCATTAACTTGGTCTGCGATGTTCTTCGCAATTGGTTATCCTTATTGGAAAATGATTTTAATTACTGCAATTGGAATAGCTATTTCGCCTCTGATATGGCAAGCGTTTGGTGTTTATAAAATAAAATTAAAATCTCAAGAAGGACTTGAAAAATGGGGAGGTCTATCAGAAGATAGAAAAGTTTAGTAAATGGAGAAAAGAACTCATAATTTTTTAAAAGGACTTGGAATTCTTTTTGCTGTTGCTGCTGGGATAGGTACTGCAGTTCTTGGTTATGTAGATAGAACTGATTGGATACAGGTTGCATTTTACTCTGTAGCTGTTGTTGCCATTATTCTTTGGGGCTGGCATTTTTTCTTAGTTAGATGGTCTTATCGATCTTTAGTAAAGGAAGATGGATCTAAACCTCCTGAAACTATTGAAACCACAAGCAAAAGAAGCCTTTTTTGGGACCTCATTGCAAAGAACTGGATAGCTGTTACGGGATTTTTACTTCTTTTAGGCCTTTTTATATTACTATGTTTTTTGGTACCCGGGTTCTTCTCAGGTAGAACAGTCGTATCAGCAATCATATTATTAGGTTTTTTAATCTTAGCATTTCTTGCTTACAAATTTTTAAACATTAACAAAAGCGTAATTATAGGAGTCGCCGTACTAGTTGGTCTTTTTATAATAGGATCAGTTTCTATTGATGGCTTCTTATCATTACAGAATATTAAATCTATGTTAGTTTTTGCTTCTTTCTTAGGCATTGCAACAATTGGACAGACATTAGTTGTGATGTTAGGCGGCCTCGATTTATCAATACCATTTTTAATCGGAGCGACTAATTTAGGATTAATGTCACTTATTTCACTTGGAGTTCCTCCTTGGCTTGCGTTTATAGTTATTCTTGCATTTGGCACGATCGTCGGGCTTTTTAATGGGTTGATAAGTTTTAACCTCCAAGGTCAATCACTAATAGTCACGCTTGGAGTTGGCTTCATGGTAGTAGGTGGAGTACAGATATTGGTATCACTTCCTACTGTTACAGGTGGAACTGTTTTTGGTGTTGTTCCAGATTGGTTAAAAAATTTGGCCTCATTAAATGGAAAATTTTTTGGTCTTCCAATACCTCCAGTTATTTTAATTTGGATATTGATTTCAATTTTATTAATTGTTGGACTTAGACACACTAAGTGGGGAAGGAATTTATATGCTGTTGGTGGAAAAAGGTTATCTGCTGACAGATTGTCAATTTCTGAGAGAGCATATTGGGTTGGAGTTTATGTCATTAGTGGATTTACCTCTGCAGCAACCGGGGCAATGTTACTGGGTTGGAGTGGTGGAGGGTTCATTGGTGTAGGTGATCAATATTTATTTTTAACAGTGGCAGCTGTGGCTGTAGGAGGAACTTCCTTATTAGGTGGATATGGAGGATACGGCTTTACAGTAATCGGTGTTCTTGCACTTCAAGTTATAAGTACATTTTTGGCTGGACTAGGCTTAAGTTTTGAGGGGCAACAATTTATATTCGGTCTTCTTATTCTGCCTCTTGTTGCTCTTTACTCCAGAGCACCCCATATAAGGGAGCAAATATAAAAAAATGTCTTTAATCAACAGATTTTGTTGTTTTTACAATGAATATTTATTTCAAAATATGAAACAAAAATTATTATTAGTTAAAGAGGACGGGTAATATGTACTTAAGAGGAATAAGTTTTAATGAATAAAATGCTTCTCCCTTACGACATTGTAGGGGGGTCTTTTTGGTTAATTTCTGTTGGCATGATTGGTGCCACATTGTTTTTCTTTTTTGAGCGTAGCAAAGTAAGCACAAGATTTCATACACCGATGACAATGATAGCTGTTGTATGCTTGATGTCCTCTATACATTATTTTTTCGTAAAAAATCTCTGGGTAGTCAGCGGCACCGCCCCGACTTTATTAAGATATATAGATTGGTTTCTTAACTTTCCAATGCTTGTACTTATTTTTTATGCAATGCTTATGTCAGTTGTCAAAGTTAAACAAGGCATGTTCTGGAGATTATTGGTTGGAACTTTAGTTTTTGTTGTAGCAGGTTTCTTAGGTGCAGCGGGTTATATGAGTAAGACATTAGGTTTCATCGTTTGGTTAGCTGGATGGTTGTACATCCTCGGTGAGCTATATGTTGGAGAGGCCGGAAGAGCAAATGCTAGATGCGGAAACGAAAATGTACAAATGGTTTTCTTCTCGAACAGACTTATTATTACAATTGGATGGGCTATATATCCAATGGGATATTTCATAGAGCATTTGGGCGGGGGCATTGACCCCAATAGTGTTAATGTGATTTATAATTTAGCAGACTTTTTAAATAAAATAGTTTTTGGTTTAATAATTTACAAAGCAGCAATACAAGACATGAGAGTTAATGGACAATAACATCAACTTAGGAGGTGATAAATAGGTATGAACATTACTAGTGGTGCAGATATTATTGCAATAATAATCTTAATAGCGTTAGCAATAGCAATTATAGTTTACTTGCTACATTGGCTGTACAGGCGTTCCTCAAAGGAAATAGCGTTTGTTAGAACTGGTATGGGAGGTGAACAAGTTGTGATCAGCGGAGGTGCCTTCGTTTTGCCTATTATTCATAACATTACTTCAGTGGGTATGAAAACTCTTTGTATAGAGGTTCAACGAAACGGGAGTAAATCTTTTATCACAAAAAATAGAATGAGGGCTGAAGTAACCGCTGAATTCTACGTTAGAGTAGCGCCTACAACAGAAGCTGTCTCAATAGCCGCGCAAACATTGGGAAATAGAACACTAGAGCCTGATCATTTAAAAGAACTTGTTCAAGGTCGTTTTGTTGATGGATTAGGTGTTGTTGCTGCAAAAATGAGCCTTGATGAAATTCAAGAGAATAGATCTGAGTACATTAAAAATGTTGCATCTCATGTTGAAGAAGCAATTAAGCACACTGGTTTGGAGTTAGAGACCGTGTCTTTGACATCTCTTAACCAAGCTCCCGTGGGTGTATTCGACCCTTCAAATACATTTGATGCTGAGGGTTTAACTCAAATAACAGAATTTACTCAGTCACGTAAAAAGAAAAGAAATGATATTGAGAAAGATACAGAGGTAAGTATTCGAAATAAAAACCTCCAATCTATCAAGCAAACTCTTGAAATTGAAAAAGAGGAAGAATTTTCAAAGTATCAACAAAAACGTGAAATCGAACAACAAAGAGCTATTGAAAATACTGAGACAGTAAAAACAAAAGCTGAGAAAGACAAAGAGTCTGAGCTGGCTGAAATCTCCTCAGAAAAAGATATTGAGATTGCTAAGATTAGCAAGAAAGACTTTGTTGAGATGGAAAAAAGTTTACAAGAAACTAAACTTATCCAAGAAATTGAGAAAAGAAGAAAAGAACAAAATGAGTTTAAACAACAAACTTCTATCGAGATTAAACAGAAAGATATTGAGACAGAAAAAACTATTCTTGAATTGGAAAGAGATGTTGAATTCAGTCGTCTAGAAAAACAAAGATCAGTTGATATTAAACTTGCTGAGGAAAAAGCTCAAACAGCAAAAGAAGAGGCTAG
The DNA here is from genome assembly GCA_003281065.1 of Pelagibacteraceae bacterium AG-349-E10. GTDB lineage: Bacteria > Pseudomonadota > Alphaproteobacteria > HIMB59 > HIMB59 > HIMB59. The sequence goes on along the minus strand of QCDA01000030.1, from coordinate 745 downwards.
AAAAAGATATGAGTCTGAAGAGGCTTATATTATGGCTGAGGAGCAAATTAAAAATGCAAAAACTGCTCAACAGAAAAATGTTGATGCGTTCAAAATTGCTGCTGAGCAAGAGACAAGAGTCTTAGATATTGAAAAGGCAAAAAGAATAGAAATTGAAGAAAAGCAAAAACAAATGGAAGTCCTAGAAAAATCTAAGTCAGTCTTAAAAACTAAAATGGAAGAAGAAAATGCTCGCGCTAAGGCTGTAGAAGCTGAGGAAAAAGTCAACACTATTAGAGATGTTGAACAAGCTGAGAAGACAAAAGCTCTTGGAGTAATAGACGCTAGTAAAAATGCTGAGAGAGAAAAGTTAGCATCGATGGCTGCGAAAATTAGATATGAAATTGAAGCAGCTGGCAAAAAAGCCCTAAATGAAGCGGAAAATGCTAGAAGTGACGCAAGTAGAAGAAGTGCACTTAGACAAAAACTCGCTGAAAAAATTGAGGGTATTATTAGAGAATGGGTTAGACCAATGCAAAACATTGACTCAATTAAAGTTGTCGATGTAAATGGATTACCTGGATTTAGTCAAGGAGGAGGAGCCGAAGGAAGCGGCAACGCTGATAACCCCTCTGCGTCCTCAGGTGGATATTCCAAAAAAGGATCTTTAGCAGATAATGTTGTGAATTCTGCTCTTCGATATAGAGCACAACAACCGTTCTTAGATAGTCTTTTAAAAGAAATTGGTATGTCGCCCGGTGAGGCA
>QCDA01000029.1 GCA_003281065.1 Pelagibacteraceae bacterium AG-349-E10 | reverse complement strand
AATGAGCCTGTCGTTGCTTTTTCTTTTAATAAAGAAGGTTCAGATCTTTTTGCGAAAATGACTTCTGAAAATGTTGGTTCTAGATTTGCAATAGTTCTTGACGGTTCTTTAATTACTGCTCCAGTTATAAGAGAGTCAATTACTGGCGGTAGTGGTCAAATATCTGGAGGTTTTACAAATGAAACTGCTAATAATCTTGCAATCATTTTAAAGTCTGGATCTTTACCAACTCAAATAAAAATAATTCAAGAAAAACAAATAGGCCCGACTCTTGGACAAGAAGGCGTTGAGAAAGGAGTTATAGCATCAATAATAGCTCTTATAGCTATTACTCTTTTTATGATTATTTATTATAAAATTTCAGGATTTTTTACAGTTATCACAATTATTAGTTGTCTGTCTTTACTTTTTGCAATGATGTCTTTATTAAACACAACATTAACTCTACCTGGTGTTATTGGAATAGTATTAACAATAGGAATGTGTGTAGATGCAAATGTTTTAATATTTGAAAGAATTCGAGAAAATTTTAAACATAATATCGAAGATCCTAAAAATCATGGTTTCAATTCTGCTTATGTAACTATTCTTGACTCTAATTTAACAACATTATTCGCAGCTATTTTTTTATTTGCTTTTGGTTTTGGGCCTATTAGAGGTTTCTCAATTTCATTAATTATTGGAATTATATCCTCTCTAATAGTTACTTACATAATACTAAAATTATTTATTAATATAACTTCAATAAAATACCTTGGACTTCAAAGATGATTAATTTTTACTCTTTTAAAAATAAATCTTATTTAGTCTCCCTTACTCTTATAATACTAACAATTATAATTATTTTTTTTAAAGGATTGAATTTAGGAATTGATTTCAAAGGTGGATTGAACTTTGAGGTAAAATCAAACTTAACAACTAATCAGCTTAATGAATACTTTGATTTTATAGACTCTGACAGAGAAGTCTTAATTAAAAGAGAGGTTGGCAGTGATGTTTTCAGTATCAGAATAGAGTCAGGTGATAATAATCCTGTTTTTATTGAAGAAATAAAAAATATAATTGATCAAAACCCGGATATTGAAATTTTACTCTCTGAGTATATAGAACCAACTTTTAGTGAAGAACTTATAAAAAATTCTATTTATGCTTTAGCATCTTCTTTGTTGGTAATAGCTGTTTATGTTTGGATAAGGTTTGATTGGCAGTTTGCAGCATCAGGAATATTCGCATTATTACATGACGTTTTTGTAGCTATAGGCTTTATGTCATTATTTAATATTGAATTTAATTTAACAATGATCGCAGCTTTACTACTTATTGCAGGTTACAGCATAAACGATACTATAGTTTTATTTGATCGGCTTAGAAGCTTAACTTCAAACGAGGAAAATAAAGATAATTTTGAAACTAATGTTAACAACTCAATTAAATTAAATCTTCGAAGAACTATATTGACAAGTTTCACAACTATATTGGCATTATTATGTCTAGTTTTTCTAGCACCTGTCAATTTAACTGAAATGCCAATAGTTTTTATTTTTGGGGTTTTGATTGGAACTTTTTCTTCTTTATTTCTGGTGCTTGGAATAGTGGGGGATTTGAATTATGAAGCAGTGCTTAAAGCAAGAGACTCTTGATATTTTTTTAAATAAATACCTGTTTGATTATTTTTATTCTTAATTAGATCCTTTGGTTTACCTTCAAATAAAATATTCCCACCTTTTTCTCCACCCTCAGGTCCTAGATCTATAATCCAATCACTCGTGTTAATAACATCTAAGTTGTGTTCTATTACAATTACAGTATTTCCGTAAGAAACTAATTTATGAAGTATCTCTAAAAGTTTCTTTATATCATCAAAGTGAAGTCCAGTTGTAGGTTCATCTAAAATATAAAGTGTTTTGCCAGTTTGACGTTTTGATAATTCTTTAGAGAGTTTAATCCTTTGAGCTTCTCCACCAGATAGTGTTGTTGCTGATTGACCAATAGAAATATACCCTAAACCAACATCTTTTAGTGTTTTAAGTTTTGAATATACTTGTGGATTATTAATAAAAAATTCTTCAGCATCATCTACTGTCATTGATAAAATATCATTAATATTTTTTTTATTGTATTGAATACTTAATGTTTCCTTATTATACCTTTTTCCATTACAAACTTCACATTTAACATAAACAGGAGCTAAAAAATGCATTTCAATTTTTTTTAATCCATCACCCTCACAACTCTCACACCTACCTCCTTTAACATTAAATGAAAATCTGCCAGGTTTAAAACCTTTAACTTTAGCCTCTGGTAAATTTGCAAACCATTCTCTTATTGGTGTAAAAAGCCCAACATAGGTAGCTGGGTTTGATCTAGGTGTTCTTCCAATCGGTGATTGATCGATATTTATAACTTTATCAATATTTTCTATACCTTTAATGTCCTCATAAGGGAGTGTTTTTATAATTTTTTCATAAATTCTGTTATTAGTAGCTCCATACAAAGTCTCATTAATTAATGTTGACTTTCCACTTCCAGATACACCAGTAACAGTTATAAACTTACTTAAAGGAAATTTTACACTCACATCTTTTAAATTATTCCCATTTGCCTTTTTAATTTCAATAAATTGTTTTGATGGAATTTTATTAAGAGTGGGCGGATACCTACCAATTAAACCTCTTATATAGCTACTAGTTAAACTATCTTTACTATTTAGTATTTTGTTAAATTCTCCGTTAGCTACAATAGATCCACCATTAATACCCGCATGCTTACCGATATCAACTACATAATCTGCCTCTCTTATAATGTCCTCATCATGCTCAACGACTATTATTGTGTTTCCTAAATCTCTTAAATTCTTGAGAGTATTTATTAGTTTTTGATTATCTCTTTGATGAAGTCCTATTGAAGGTTCATCTAATACATATGTAACTCCAGTTAAACCAGACCCAATTTGACTTGCTAATCGAATTCTTTGAGACTCTCCACCAGATAAAGTAGAACTTTTTCTCGATAAACTTAGGTAATTCAAACCAACTTCATTTAAAAAATTTAATCTAGAAAAGATTTCTTTTTTTAATGGAGCTGCTATTAGTTTTTCCTGATCATTTAATTCATTTTCAAATTCATTAATCCACTTCAAAGAATTAGCTATGCTTAAAGAAGTAAAGTCAGAAATGGTTATGTTATTAATCTTAACACATAGTGCTTTTTCATTTAGTCTTTTTCCATTACAGTCATGACAAGTTTTTGAGTTTCTAAATTTTTCAAGCTCCCATTGCCTCCACCAACTTGATGAGCCATCATAAATATCGTCCATAATATTTATTAAACCATCAAATTGTCTTCCACCAAAAAGAACCTCATTTTGAAAAGATTTAGGTATTTTAGACCAAATAACATTTTCTAATTTTTTTGCATTAAACATTTTTTTTAGCTTTGGAAATATTCGTGATTTTGATCTTTCTGACCAAAAATTTATTGCTCCATCATTAAATGATAAATTTTTATCTGGTATCAATATATCTTCATCAAATGTATCTATTTCACCAAGACCGTCACATGTTTTACAAGCTCCATATGGATTATTAAAACTAAATAATCTGGGTTCTATTTCATCAATACTAAATCCACTTACAGGACACATGAATTTATCAGACAATGTAATTATTTCATTATCATCAATATTAAATACCTCTACACTTCCTTCACTTTCTTTTAAACTAATTTCAATACTATTTGCTAATCTATCTCTATTATCTTTTGACGGTATTATTCTATCAATTACAACACTAATAGAATGTTTAAAGTTTTTGCTTAATTCAGGTAATTCTTCTTTTTGATAAAGTTTGTTATTAATCAAAAATCTCTCGTAACCTTTTTTAAAGTATTCCTCAAAGAGTTTTTTATACTCTCCTTTTCTCCCTTTAATTAATGGAGACATAATCATTATTTTTTTTGAATTAAATTTTAAATTAACTTCATCTATCATTTCTGAGCTAGTTAAGCCTTTGATTGGTTTTCCAGTTGCGGGTGAGTAGGGGACACCAACTCTTGAGAATAGAACTCTTAAATAATCATAAATTTCTGTTACTGTTCCTACTGTTGATCTAGGGTTTTTGGAAGTTGTTTTTTGATCAATTGATATAGCAGGTGATAAACCTTCTATTTTATCAACCTTAGGTTTATCCATCATATCTAAAAACTGACGAGCATAAGCACTTAGCGATTCGATATACTTTCTCTGTCCTTCTGCATAAATTGTATCGAAGGCTAATGTTGATTTGCCAGACCCACTTACACCAGTTATTACAACAAGTTTATTTTTTGGTAAATTTAAATTTATATTTTTTAAATTATGTTCATGGGCATTATGAACAATAATGTGAGTAAGTGGTGAGTGTTTATCCATTAAATTAGATATCAATTAAAGGGCTTTTAATATATATTAATATTACCTTTTAATAAAAATATTCATGGCTGGATCAGTAAATAAAGTAATTCTTCTAGGTAACTTAGGTAAAGATCCTGATATTAGAGCTACAACAGCTGGATCGAGATTGGCGAGTTTTTCAATCGCTACCTCTACGAAATACCGAAACAAAGATACCCAACAGTTAGAGGATAAAACTGAGTGGCACAGAGTTGTTGTTTTTAATGATAAGTTAGCTGATATTTGTGAAAAATATTTAAGGAAAGGTTCTAAGATATACATAGAAGGTCAACTTCAAACAAGGAAATGGACTGATAATAATGGTGTTGATAAATACACCACTGAAGTAGTTATTCCAAATTATTCTGGAGTATTAACGATGTTAGATACTCGTTCTCAATCATCTGTTAGTGATGAAAATAATAGTAATCAATTAGACTCTGCAGCAGATGAAGCAATGGGTGGTTCAGAAACATCTACAGCTGAACAACTCGATGATGACATTCCTTTTTAAAAAAATCATTGGCTAAAAAGAAAAAAACTAAAGCAAAACAGTTAGATGTTTTGGATACTAAAATTTATCCAAACATAGATATTACAGATGAATTAGAAAAAAGTTATTTAGATTATGCTATGAGTGTCATAGTCTCCAGAGCTTTACCCGACGTTAGGGATGGATTAAAACCAGTTCACAGAAGAATACTTTACTCTATGTATGAGTCTTCGTACCATCACAACAAACCTTATAAAAAATCTGCAAGAATTGTTGGAGATGTGATGGGTAAATATCACCCTCATGGTGACTCTGCAATATATGAGTCTATGGTTAGAATGGCACAAGATTTTACAATGCGTCTCCCCTTAATAGATGGTCAGGGAAATTATGGTTCTATGGACGGAGATCCTGCTGCAGCTATGCGTTACACCGAAGCTAGATTAGATAAAATCTCATCTTTTATGTTAGAAGAATTAGAATATGAAACAGTTCAACTTAGAGCAAATTACGATGAGACATTAACAGAACCAAAAGTATTACCATCAAGATTTCCAAATATTTTTGTAAATGGTGCCAGTGGTATTGCAGTAGGAATGGCAACAAATATTCCTCCTCATAATCTTGGTGAAATTATAGACGCTACTTTACTTCTAGTAGATGAACCAGATACAACTTCTAAACAACTTCATAAGATCGTTAAAGGGCCAGATTTTCCAACTGGTGGAATTATATCTGGCACAGCTGGTCTAAGCTCAATGTATGAAACAGGTAGGGGAAGCGTTACAGTCTTATCTAAACTTCATGAAGAGAAAATTAAGAGTAGAAATGCAATTATAATTACAGAAATTCCTTACTTGCAAAATAAGTCAAAACTTTTAGAGCGTATTGCTGACGTAGTTAACAATAAAACGATAGAGGGTATTAACGATATTCGTGATGAGTCGAATAAAGAGGGCGTTAGAATTGTAGTTGAATTAAAATCATCTGCTGTGCCTGAAATAATAAAAAATCAGCTATTTCAATATACTCCCTTAAAAACCTCATTCAGCAGTAATATGCTTGCATTAAAAGAGACAAAGCCTTTAACGCTTAATTTAAAAGATGGCCTCACTTATTTTATTAATTTTAGAAAAGATGTTATTACTAAAAGAACTGTACATAAACTTAACAAAGCAAGAGAAAAAGCTAACATTTTAATTGGATTATCAATTGCTGTTAATAATATTGATGCAGTAATTAACCTTATTAAAAAATCTAAAACTCCATTAGAGGCTAAAGAAAAATTATTATCAACAAAATGGGCTGTAAAATCCAATGTTACTCAATACATTGAGCTAATAAACCCTTCTTTTAAGTTATCTGGATCTAAGATTCTGTTAGATGAGGAACAAGCGAAGGCTATTCTAGAATTAAGACTTCAAAAGTTAACAGCTTTAGAAAGAGATGATTTATTTAATAATTTAAAATCACTTGTAGAAGATATTAATTCATATCTCAAAATATTAAATTCAGATAAACAACTATTAAAAGTATTAAAAAGTGAATTGACAGAAATAAAAGATAATTTTTCTACAGTTCGTAAAACTGAAATTCAAAAACATGATATTGAAGACATAGATACAGAAGATCTAATAATAGAAGAAGATGTTGTAGTTACAGTTTCTCATCAAGGTTATATAAAAAGAGTTTTAAAATCCTCTTACAAAGTTCAAAAAAGAGGTGGCAAAGGTAAAAAAGCTATGACTACACGAGACGAAGATTTTCTTGAACAAGTATTTGCAGCCACTACTCGTGATACAATATTATTTTTTACTTCAGTTGGAAAAGTTTATTCTATGAAAGCCTATGAATTACCTGCAGGCACACCTACATCGAGGGGAAAAGCAATAGTTAATCTTATTCCAATAACAAAAAACGAAAAAATTTCCTCTATACTCACATTGCCAAAAGATATTGATGATTTTGAGAATTATAATTTAGTTTTTGCCACTAGCCTTGGAAACATTAGAAAAAATAAACTAAAAGATGTTGCAATGAGTGGTTCAAGAAAACTATCTAGAACTGGTAAGACTGCCATTAAACTTAAAACAGGAGATAGGTTAATTGGTGTAATTTCTGTTATAGAAAATGATGATGTACAACTTGCAACAACAAATGGTAAATCAATTAGATTTGCCACAAAAGATTTAAGAGAGTTTTCAGGATTAGGTTCTGCTGGTGTGAGGGGAATTAAACTTGCTAAAGATGATAAAGTTGTATCGATATGTAGTTTACTTCATAATA
>QCDA01000028.1 GCA_003281065.1 Pelagibacteraceae bacterium AG-349-E10 | reverse complement strand
TCATTGATAAATATTGATTAAATCGCTTTTCTCCAATATCACCTATGGGCATTATTTCAATTAACGAAATATCAAAATAATTTTTTTTACACCAATTTAAAATATCAAATATTTCTTTATCATTGAAATTTTGAGTCAAAACAGTATTTATTTTTATCTTTATACCCTCTCGTTTAGCTACCTCTATCCCATTTAAAACTTTACTAAGATCTCCCCATTTAGTTATTTTCCTAAAACTTTCAGTATTTAAGCTATCAAGAGAAACATTTATTCTTTCAACACCATTCTTTTTAAGAATAGATGCATATCTCGATAAATTCGTACCATTTGTAGTTAAAGTATGCTCTAAAATTTTACCTTGTTTTTTTAGGTTATTTAAATGTTCTATAATTGAAACTATGTTTTTTCTAACAAGAGGTTCACCACCTGTTAATCGAAATTTTTTTACACCTAACTCATTAAAAATATTTGTAAGTTTAATAATTTCTTCAATTGATAAAACCTCTTGTCTAGGTAAGAATGTTACATCCTCAGCCATACAATAAGTGCACCTTAAATCACATCTATCAGTGACAGATATTCTCAAGTAATCAATTTTTCTTTTAAAATTATCAGTCAGCATTTTCGTGTATCTTTAAATCAATGATATTTAAATCTATAACTTTTTTCCCTGCATTCTCAAAGTTAATAGTGATTTTACTATTTATACAAGATTGAACTTGCCCCAGGCCCCAATCTGGTTGAGATGGACACTCCACTATTGTACCTGGTATAAAATCGCTAAAATTATAGTTATTTTCCATTATTACTCTTGTTAAGTAGAAACAAATATTTACTATTTACTATAGAATCAAATGGATAAAAAAGAAAATTTAAACAAGCTTAAATCTGTTATCAGTAATATTGAAAAATCATATGGGAAGGGTTCCATAATGATGCTTGGAAAGAAAGATATCGATGCAAATATAGATGTATACTCTACAGGCTCTCTTGGTCTAGATATAGCTCTAGGAATAGGTGGTTTACCGAAAGGAAGAGTCATAGAAGTTTATGGCCCAGAAAGTTCAGGTAAAACAACTCTAACATTACATATAATTGCGGAAGCTCAAAAAGTTGGAGGAACTTGCGCTTTTATTGATGCTGAACATGCTTTAGACCCAGGTTATGCAAAAAAACTTGGAGTGAATATTGATGAGTTATTAATATCTCAACCTGATACTGGTGAACAGGCTTTAGAAATCTCAGATACCCTTGTAAAATCTGAAGGTATAGATTTATTAGTTATAGACTCAGTGGCAGCTTTAGTTCCCAGAGCAGAGTTAGAGGGTGAAATGGGAGACTCTTTACCCGGACTTCAGGCAAGGCTAATGAGTCAAGCGCTTAGAAAACTAACTAGCTCGATCTCTAAGACCAATACTATGGTTGTATTTATTAATCAACTTAGAATGAAAATAGGTGTAATGTTTGGAAGCCCCGAAGTCACCACTGGAGGTAATGCTTTGAAGTTTTACTCCTCAGTAAGATTAGATATTAGAAGGATTGGCGCAATAAAAGATAAAGATAATATTATTGGAAACCAAACAAGAGTGAAGGTTGTCAAAAATAAAATGGCCCCTCCTTTTAAAATGGTTGAATTCGACATTATGTATGGTGAAGGAATTTCTAAAATTGGTGAAATTATAGATTTAGGTGTCCAAGCTGATATTATAGATAAGTCTGGAGCGTGGTATTCCTATAAAGAAGAAAAAATTGGTCAAGGTAGAGAAAATACAAAACAGTTTTTAAAGGACAATCCTGAATTATTGAATGAAATAGAAAGCAGGATAAGATCAAATTCCGACACAGTTGAAGAGCTGATGATTGATCCACCTCCTTCCACAATAGAAGAAATCGTCGAAAAAAAATCTAAAGAATAATATTAAATTTCAGCTAAATTAATTTATATTCCATAAATATGAACTCTAATGAAGTCCGCAATGCGTTTATTGATTATTTTAAAGATAATGATCATAGGCATGTCAAATCCGGATCTTTAGTGCCGAAAAATGACCCCTCCCTAATGTTTGCTAATTCAGGAATGGTTCAATTTAAAAATGTTTTCACAGGCATGGAACAGTTAGATTTCAAAAGAGCTACGACTTCTCAAAAATGTGTTCGGGCAGGAGGCAAACATAATGATTTAGAGAATGTTGGATTTACAACTCGACATCATACTTTCTTCGAAATGTTAGGAAATTTTTCTTTTGGTGACTATTTCAAAGAGCAAGCAATCCTATACGCTTGGAACTTAATAACTAAAGAATTTAAAATAAACAAAAATAAATTATTAGTTACGATATATCATGATGATGAAGTTGCAGAAAAATTTTGGAAAAAAATAGCTAATTTACCTGATAGTAAAATAATTAAAATTTCAAGTTCTGATAATTTTTGGTCAATGGGTGACACAGGACCTTGCGGGCCGTGTTCGGAGATATTTTATGATCATGGCGATAAATACTTTGGTGGCCCCCCAGGTTCGGTTGACGAAGATGGTGATCGTTTCATTGAGATATGGAATTTAGTTTTTATGCAGTATGAGCAGGTAGACAAAAAAACTAGACTTGATTTACCTAAACCATGTGTAGACACTGGGATGGGTCTAGAGAGAATAACAGCATTATTAAACGATAGTAATGATAATTATAGTTCTGATTTGTTTTCAAATATTATTGAAATTACTCAAGAGTTCATACAAAAAAAAATATCTGAACAAAATAAATCTAGTTTCAGAGTCATAGCAGATCACTTACGAGCTTCCTCTTTTTTAATTGCTGACGGAGTTTTACCATCAAATGAGGGTCGGGGTTATGTATTACGGCGAATATTAAGAAGGGGAATAAGACATGCATATACATTAGGCTCAACAGAACCATTATTTCACAAAATTTTTGATGAGTTGAAAAATTTAATGGGCCATTTCTTCCAAGAACTGAACACTGGAGCTGAGGCAATTAAGGATACACTCTACAATGAAGAAATAAAATTTAGAGAAACTTTAACCAAAGGTCTAGAGATACTTGGACAAGAAATACCTAAAATAAAAAATAATAAATTAGATGGCAAAATTGCATTTAAGTTATATGACACCTTTGGATTTCCCCTTGATCTAACACAAGATTATCTGAGATCAAAAAATATCGATGTTGATGTAGAGTCCTTTGATGCATCAATGAAGCTACAAAAAGAGGAAGCTAGATCTTCATGGAAGGGCAGTGGTGATGGAAATACTGAAAAGTTATGGTTTGATATTGCAAGAAAAACGAAACCAACAGTGTTTAAAGGATATAAAGAGACCTCTTTAAAGGCAAATGTAACTGCATTGGTCTTAGACTCAGAGTCAGTTGATGAATTAAGCGATAAAACAAAACAATCAGCAATTATCACAGATGAGACATGTTTTTATGCAGAGTCTGGTGGGCAAGTTGGAGATAAAGGCATAATTTCCTCAGAAAATGCTGAATTTAGAGTAACAGATACTAGAAAAACTCCTCAAGGCATATTTATTCATCTTGGTAATGTTATTTCAGGTAATTTTAAAATAGGACATGAGGTTAAACTCAGAATTGATACAAGTTTAAGAGATCTTATAAAAAAAAATCACTCTGCAACACATTTGCTTCATGCCGCTTTGAGAAATAATTTAGGACATCATGTAACTCAGCGCGGATCTTTAGTTAATGAGAATAAATTGCGTTTTGACTTCAGTCATAATAAACAAATTTCATCAAATCAAATAGATACTATTCAAAAAGAGGTAACAAATATAATTTCTTATACTTGTGATACACAAATTGATATTAAGTCTCAAGAAGAGGCCATTAAACAAGGAGCTATGGCTTTGTTTGGAGAAAAATATGGTGAAGAGGTAAGAGTTGTTACACTAGGAGAGCTTAATAATAAACCTTATTCAATTGAGCTATGTGGAGGAACGCATGTATCAAATGTTAAAGATATAGGAAAATTTTATATTATGAGTGAAGAGTCTGTCTCATCAGGAGTAAGGAGAATAGAAGCTTGCACTGACAATAAGGTAGATGAATTTATTAGTAATAAACTAAAAGAGGATCAATTACTTGAAAAAAAACTTGATGATAAAATCACTAACTTAAAATTACAAATAAACAAATTAAATGGAAAAATAAGTTTTAGTGAAGAAAATAAAAACCTTTATATAAAGAAGTTAGAAAACTATTTAGATAATTTAAAAAATAAATCAATACTCTCAAATGAAGCGAATAATAAAATAGAAGAAACAAATATAAATGGAATTAATTTTGTGTCTCAATTAATAGAAAACTTGCCTCCAAAAGAACTCAGATCAATTTTTGATAAATTTAAATCAGAAAAATCTAAATCTATTTTGGTTTGTATTGCTACAAATGTGGATAAGGTTTCTATCATAGTTGGGTTAACTGATGACTTAATAGACACTTATGATGCAAGAGTATTAATAAAAAGTACTTTTGATATACTTGGTTCAAAAGGTGGTGGGGGAAGAATTGATTTCGCTCAAGCCGGTGGCAACAAAAAAGATCAATTAAATCAAGCCTTTTTAAGTATTAAAAATCAGATTTAATTTAATTTAGTTTGAAGATTTTTATCGAGACAATTTAAAAAATCTTCAGTGTTCATCCAAGGAGAATTTTTGTCTATAAGTATTGCTAAGTCCTTAGTCATTTGACCTGACTCCACAGTTTCAATACAGGTTTCTTCAAGTGCCTTAGAAAACTTAATAAGTTCATCGTTGCCATCGAACTCACCTCTGAAGTTTAAACCTCTTGTCCAAGCAAATATTGAAGCTATGGGATTTGTTGAAGTTTTTTCTCCATTTTGATGTAACCTGTAATGTCTAGTTACCGTTCCATGAGCAGCCTCTGCTTCAATTGTTTTGCCATCGGGTGTCATTAAAACACTAGACATCATTCCTAAAGAACCAAACCCCTGTGCAACTGCATCTGACTGAACGTCTCCGTCATAATTCTTACATGCCCAAATAAATTTCCCTGACCATTTCATTGAAGACGCAACCAAATCATCAATAAGACGGTGTTCGTAGACTATTTGGTAATTTTCAAAATCAGTTTTAAATTCTTTCTGAAAAATTTCATTAAATATCTCTTTAAATCTTCCATCGTATTTTTTTAAAATAGTGTCTTTTGTTGAGAGATACACTGGCCATCTTAATTTTAATCCATAATTAAAACAAGCTCTTGCAAAACCTCTAATTGACTCATCTACATTATACATAGAGAGGGCAACACCCTGATTTTGAAATTGAAAAACTTCCTTTTCCTCTATTTTTCCATCTTCATCGACATATTTCATAAAGAGTTTCCCTGGTTTGTCGATCTTCATTTCTGTAGCTTTATATTGATCACCAAACGCATGCCTTCCAACAACAATAGGGGCATCCCATGTTCTTACAATTCTTGGAATATTTTTACATATAATTGGTTGTCTAAAAACAGTACCATCTAAAATATTTCTTATAGTTCCATTTGGAGAACGCCACATTTTTTTTAGATTAAATTCCGATACTCTATTATCGTCAGGAGTGATCGTTGCACATTTTATACCAACTCCAAATTTTTTAATTTCTTTTGCAGCCTCAACTGTGATTTCATCATTTGTTTGATCTCTATTTTGTACAGATAGGTCGTAATATTTTAGGTCTATATCAAGATATGGAAGTATGAGCTTTTGCTTAATAAAATCCCATATAATTCGTGTCATTTCATCACCATCTAATTCAACTACAGGATTTTTTACTAAAATTTTTGCCATTTATACTGAGATATTGATTGTATAACAGATTAAATTAATAAAAAAAATCTATTTTATTGATCAAATTATACAATTCAGATATTAATTCCATCTTATGTACTTCAGGTTTCATAAAGAAATTTCAGCTGCACTAATAATACTATTTTTATTAGTAATTTTTTTTTATTTTATATATAAACCCTTATTTTTAATTTTTTTAATATTACTAATTTTTACATTCTACTTTTTTAGAGATCCTGAAAGAGTCGTTCCATTAGGTGATGATATTTTAGTAAGCCCAGCAGATGGATTAATTACAAACATTAGTGAGTATAAAGAGGGAAAAAAAAATTATACTAAAGTTTCTATTTTTTTGAGCGTATTTAATGTACATATCCAAAGATTGCCAGTTTCAGGCCAAATTACAAAAATTGATTATATTGAGGGTAAATTCATTAATGCAACTTTAGACAAAGCAAGTGAAGATAATGAAAGATTAAGGTTAACTCTTAAGTCCGGATCTAACGTAATATATATAACACAAATAGCTGGTTTAATTGCTAGAAGAATAATTTGTTATCTCAAAACTAATGAGAAAGTAAACCAAGGTGATAGATATGGAATTATCAAGTTTGGAAGCAGAGTTGATATAGAATTTCCCAACTCTTACAATTTAATGGTAAGTATTGGTCAGCAATGTATAGGTGGTGAAACTATCATTGCTAGAGATTTTAAAAATAATAAAAATATACAATCTAGAGATTATAAAAAGATTTAGATAGTTAGATGACCGAACATCCACTCACTAAATTTATACCTAATTTAATTACATTAATGTCACTTATTGCAGGTATTTCCTCAATAAAGTTCTCTATTCAAAGTAATTTTAAAATTGCTGTGCTTATGATAATGCTAGCAGCCTTTTTCGATTTCTTTGATGGATGGATGGCTAGAAAATTAAAAAAATCATCGCAATTTGGAGCTGAATTAGACTCTTTATCAGATTTTATTAGTTTTGGATTAGCTCCATCTTTACTTATAAATTTAAGTTTTACTAATGAACTAGGTAGAATTGGATGGGTTATTAGCCTTTTTTATATTATTTGTGCAGCTCTTAGACTTGCTCGTTTCAATATCGAAAATATGAGAAAGCAAAGCAAAGTATTCTATGGCATACCCTCACCGGCTGCTGCAGGTATTATTATGATCCCGCTATATCTAAATTTTATTGAACAAATACAAATTACAATCAATTATCCTATTTTAAGTGCCTTTTTAACTACATTTGCAGGCGCTATGATGATTAGTAGGGTACCTACCCCATCTGTGAAAAATCTAAAAGTAAAAACTTTATATTTTAGACTTATGATTATTTTTACAGTTATTATTTTAATATTTTTAATAAGTTATTTTTGGCAAACAACTCTTTTAGTTGCTCTTGTTTATTTATTATTCTCCTTAGCGAGTTTGTTTACTTACTTTTTTAAGTTTTTTAGAGGAGTTAGTTAAGTATTTTGATTTAAGCATCAAAGCTGATGGTGTAACAAGTAAAGTCAGTAGTGTAGAAAAAAGTAATCCAAAAACAATTGCCCGCGATAAATCTACCCACCACTGAGTGTCAGGGGAGTTGTAGCTATATTCAAAGTTTACAAAATCAATATTTAATTTTAAAGCCATGGGAAGCAATCCAAGTACTGTAGTAGTTGTTGTTAATAAAACTGGTCTCAATCTTTGCGCTCCAGTCATTAAAATGGCATCTTTAG
>QCDA01000027.1 GCA_003281065.1 Pelagibacteraceae bacterium AG-349-E10 | reverse complement strand
CTATTGATACAAGTTGAAGTAATGGTTCAGATAAAATAACAGAAATAGAACCTGCTAATCCAAAAATTATAAAAATTTTTAATAAATGTGACTTAGAATTTGCACCAAAAAAATTAATCAAATTATTTATCAATTTATGCTTTCGTATTTTTCTTTAAAATTTCAACAGCTGGTTGATCAAGAAAATTAATTTTTTCAAATTTAGACCTTAAATATATGTCAAAAATTAAGAAGAAGATCAGATAACAATAACTAGTAAAATCATCTTTAATTGAAAACTGTGTAACTAAAAATTTTTTTTGAATTAGGGTTTTTATAGCACCCTCCTCTAATCTACTAATTAAATTGTAACCATTGATTAAACTAGCATTGGAAATAATTGTTTTATTTCTATTTTCAATTTTAAAAAAATAAAAATGTTTATCATGTGGGCCATCAATGTAGAGTTGAAATTGACTATGCTGATCTATAGAGCCATAAGAGGATATATAATTTTTTGATCTTTTATTTTTACCTAAACTTTCTGCAAAAATTTGTCTATACCACTCATTAATAGCATTTACCTTATCGTGATAACTAAGACCTACAAGGATGTTTAAGTTAAATTTTTTTTCATGGGCAATAGAGTAGTTAATATACTTTGATAGTTTAATATGATTTTTTTCAAATATTTTTTTTGCTTTATTAAATGACTTTATGATTGAAGGTAATGAATGTCCTATCGATAAAAGTGGGAGAAGTGATGTTATTGAAAATATACTAAATCTTCCACCTATATTTGGGTCATGATCAAAACATAGAATATTATTTTTTAGAGCAAATTTTCTCATGTAATTATTTTTATTTTCTGTAATAAAAATAAATTTTTTTATAAGCGTTGAAATTTTTTTTTGTTTGAAAATTTTTATGACTAAATTTAGAAAATATTTAGTCTCAATAGTGTTACCTGATTTCGAAATAAATATAAATTTATCATTTTTATTAATATTTAAATCCAATAGCTTGTTTTTGATCTTAACCAATGAGGGGTTATCATAAATAAAAATATTTTTATCAAGGCTATAGGGATCTAAGAATTGGCATAGTAATTTCGAACTTAATGAAGATCCACCCATTCCAAATACGTGAGTCCTAAATTTTTTATTTTTAAATATACTTAGATCATAACTATTAAAATAATTTTTTTGTAATATTGGATTAAACATATCTAATGAAAAAAATTCATTAATTGAATAGTTGATATTTGTTTGTTTAATAAATCTTAAGTTTTTAGAATTATTTTTTATTTTCATGAAATAATTAACTCAATAATAAAATTTCTTGTAACTACTTTTTTTTACCCTTAAAAAGCCTCTGGAAAAAATTTCCCTCTTCCTCTTCAGTATCGTTTTCCTCTATTATAATCTCGTTTCCGTTGTCAATTTGTTCAATAATATTTGAATTTGCTTCTTTGGCGTTTGTCTGGTTAAGTATTGACTCTATCACTGGATTATTTGAGATTTCAGAATTCGCTGTGTTTTCATCTGCACTATTTGGCAGGGGTAAATCATTTGTTGGAGGTATAATAAGCTCTTTATTATATCCGACACCAACTTCGTTTCTTATTTCTCTTTGGCAAGATACCAAAAGCACTAATAAGACTAAAAATATACTTTTCATAATTTTTTATTTAAAAACAAGATATTCATCATTAAAATAACAAAGCCAACAGTAATACAGCTATCAGCAATATTAAAAGCTGGCCAGTGATATTTTCCTATGTATATGTCAATAAAGTCAATAACAAAACCCCTAAATATTCGGTCTATAAAATTGCCCAATGCACCAGACAAAATCAAAGTCAAAGTAAATTGAAAAACCTTATCTTGTGTTTTTATGAGTAAATATAAAAAATATGAAATGATTAGCATTATTACTATTGAAACTACTATTTGATTAAGAGATGGATCATTCAATAGTCCAAATGCAAAACCGTAATTTACAACAAATGTTAAATTTATAATTGGTAATAAAGACACTGACTCATAAAGATCAAAGAAATTGATAACTAAAGCTTTAGTGATTTGGTCCAAAGTAACAAGGAATAAAAATAAAAAAAATAAATTTAAGTTAATCTTATTTTTGAAAAGTTTTCCAAACATCATCACATCGATTGCATAAATTATTTTTACTAGATGATACTTCTTGCAATACAGCCCAGCATCGCTCGCATTTTTTTCCATCAGCTAATTTTATCTCTACATATATTTCCTCATCTTCAATACTAATAGATTCCTTTGACCTATTTGAAATATCGTGTGTTTCAACATTGCTGACAATACACATCTCAGCCAAATCTAAATCTGCAATTATTTTTTGTGTACCTTTAGATAAAAATAAAATTACTTTAGCTTGAAGGCTTGAGCCAATTAATTTTTCATTTCTTTTTAGCTCTAAGGCGGAGGTAACACTTTTTCTTACTCTTTTTAGTTCTTCAAAAACTTTTTCAAGCGAAATATCCTTATATGTAAATTCTTCATCTTTGACATTTTGTAATAAAATACTTTCTTCGTTACTATAGCTCCTTGACTTCCACGCTTCTTCACATGTAAATGAAAGTATGGGTGAAAGCCATTTTGTTAAAAACTCAAATATTATATGTAAACATGTTGAAGTTGATCTTCTTTTTATACTTTTTATGTCATCACAATATAAGGAGTCCTTTCTAATATCAAAATAAAATGCTGATAGCTCAAGAGTACAGAAATTTAGTAAAGCAGTGTAAATCGCATGGTAATCATGTTTTGAAACTAATTCTTTTAGTTTTTCATTTAAGCTTGAAATTCGCGTTAAGAGATACCTTTCTAATTCAGGCATTTCTTCTGGGTCAACTAAATTTTGTTTATTAAAGTTATTAAGATTTCCTAAAAGGAATCTTAGTGTGTTTCTTATTTTTCTGTAAGAGTCTATTTGGTAGTTGATAATCTGATTATCAATTTTTAAATCCTCAGAATAATCTGATGCAACAACCCAAATACGCAATATATCTGCGCCGTACTTATTGATTATTTCATCTGGGGAAATAACGTTTCCGACTGACTTAGACATTTTTCTACCTTTACCATCCACAACAAAGCCATGTGATAAAATACTTTCAAAAGGTGCCTTGTCTCTTGTTCCGCACGACTCAAGTAATGAGGAGTGAAACCAACCTCTATGTTGGTCTGAACCCTCTAAATACATCGATGCTGGCCAATGAAGATCTTCTCTAGCCTCTAATACATAAGAATGAGTTGAACCACTATCAAACCATACTTCAACAACATCTTTTACTTGTTCAAAATCATTTGGGTCATATTCAGGTGATAAAAATCTTGAGGGTTCGGAATTAAACCAGGCATCACCTCCCTCTGATTCATAAATCTTTGCAATTTTTTCAATAATATTTTGATCGCGAAGAGGTTCACCTGTTTTTTTATTGACAAATATTGGTAAAGGCACTCCCCAAACTCTTTGTCTCGACACGCACCAATCCGGACGGTCCTGTATCATACTTCTTAATCTTTTTTGTCCTTGTTTTGGGAAAAAATCAGTTTCATCAATAGCTTTAAGTGCTTTTGTTCTTAAATCGTTTGTATCCATTGAGATAAACCATTGTGATGTATTTTTATATACCAAGGGGGCTTTAGATCTCCAAGAATGAGGATAGCTATGAACTAAAATACCTTGTGATATAAGGTTATTATTTTTTTTTATTTCATCACAAACATTTTGATCAACTTTAAAAATGTGTTGGCCATTAAATACAGGAATATGATCATAATATATTCCACTTTCATTTATTGTCATGGGTAATTCTAAATCATGTTGTTTACCCAAAATAAAATCATCCATCCCATGTACTGGACAAATATGAACTATGCCCGTACCTTGTTCAGTAGTTACAAAATCACCATGAAGAATAGGAACTTCAAAATTATATCCAGAGTCGTATAAAGTGTGTTTACAAAAAGTATTTGTTAATTCATAACCTTTAATAGAAAAATTAACTTTGTATTTTTCAATTTTATTTTCTTTAACAAATGACTCAACCAAATCGGCAGCTATAATAACGTTTTTGTTTACATCATTTATTTTTAAATTTAAAGATTTGTATTCAATATCGTTATGAACTGCAAGAGCTCTATTACCTGGTATTGTCCAAGGAGTAGTTGTCCAAATAACAATAGAGTGCTCTTTAAATTTATCGTTATCAGTTTTTGAAATTGGAAAACAAGCATATATTGTTGTTGATTTATGATCATGATATTCAACCTCTGCATCTGCAAGTGCTGTTTTTTCTATAACTGACCATAAAACTGGTCTGTGTCCTTTATAAATACCACCATTTTTGAGAAACTTTCCTAATTCTCTGACTATTTGTGCCTCTGCATGAAAATTCATAGTTGTGTATGGGTTATCCCAATCGCCAATTACTCCCAATCTTTGGAATTCTTTTTTTTGAATAGATATCCACTTATTAGCAAAATCTCTACACTGTTTTCTGAATTCAATCACAGGTACATCGTCTTTATTTTTCTTTTTAGCCCTATATTCCTCCTCTATTTTCCATTCAATAGGTAGTCCGTGACAATCCCATCCTGGAACATAAATAGAGTTTTTATTAAGAAGTTGTTGATATTTTACAATTATATCTTTTAAAATTTTATTAAGGGCATGCCCCATATGAAGATGACCATTTGCATAAGGAGGTCCGTCGTGAAGAATAAATTTTTCTTTAGAATTGGATTGTTCTCTTAATTTTTTATATAAATCATTTTTAAGCCATTCATCTAGAATTACTGGCTCTTTTTTAGGCAAGTCAGCTTTCATAGAAAATCCAGTCTTTGGAAGAGTAATAGAGTCTTTAATTTCCATAATTTAATATTTTTTTTGCTTCAGCGATATCTAAATTGATTTGATTTAATAATTCTTTTATACCATTAAATTTTTTCTCTTGTCGAATTTGTTTATAAAAAAATAATTCTATATTCTTATCATAAATATTTTTGTCAAAATCAAACAAATATGCCTCAACAATTGGCTTTTCTTTATTAAAGGTTGGTCTTATACCAAAATTAACAATACCAAAATAAGTATTTCCATCAATCGTGGTCTCTACAGCATAGACACCATATGGAATAATAATTGTATTGAGAGGGTACTCAATATTGGCTGTAGGAATACCAATTGAACGACCTCTCTGATCGCCTTTAATAACTTTACCAGAAATACTAAATTTTCTTTTCAAATCTTTATTTGCTAATTCAATATTTCCTAAATTAAGATTTTCTCTTATTTTACTTGAAGAAATTTTGTTATTATTTTCATCATCAAAAATGAGATTAATTTCGTTTAGTTGAATATTATTTTTCTTACAAAATATTCTTAAGGTCTCTATGTTTCCTTTTCTTTGATTCCCATACTGGAAGTCTCTTCCTATTAAAATTTTTTTGGCATTAAGTTTTCCTAATAAAATTTTATCTTCGAATTCTAAATGATTTAGTTGAGTAAATTTTTTATTAAAATGTAAATCAATTAAGTAGTCTAAACCTAAGCCCTCTAAAATCTCTTTTTTTTTTAATTGAGAATTAATCATAAAATTATTTTGTTTTTTAAAATAAATTTTTGGATGTGGTGTGAACGACAATATAGCAGATTTAGATTTTGATATTTTAGTTTTTTGTATTAAGTTTTTTATTATCTCTCTATGGCCTTTATGAATACCATCAAAGTTACCTATTGTTAAATATAGCTTTTCATCGATATTAATTTCTTCAAAACTACTATTGATATATTTCATAGAAAGAATTAAACGGTGTGATATTTGCTCTTATAATAAATAAGGGGTTTTTTGGTATTTAATTTTATGCAGTTTGTTATTAAACATATGATTATAGTATGATCGCCTGATATGACTTTTTTTTCAACTTTTGCCTCTAATAGTCCCAAAGAATCCGGAAAGAAAGGAACCTTATTATTTGCAATTTTGTATTTTGTATTCACCCACCTCTTCTCTAATGATCCAGCAAATTTATTAGATAAATTAAGTTGAGATTTAGCTAAAAAATTTACATTTAAAGGACTATTTAATTTAAAACTTTTTAAATTAGAATTTTCATTTCCAAGACAAAATAAAAACTTTGGAGGGACAAGAGAAAGACTTGAGAAAGAGTTGACTGTACAACCAAAAAATTGTTTTCTATTTTTTCCATTTGTTACAATCGTAATACCTGTGGAAAATAATGAGAAAACGGCTGTTAAATTTTTAATATTTTTCATAGTTTTATTTGTTATTGGTAGCGCTGGAGAGACTCGAACTCTCACGAGGTTGCCCTCACCGGATTTTGAATCCGGCGCGTCTACCATTCCGCCACAACGCCTTAAAATAATCTTATTTACTTATATTATTAAGACAAATTAGGCAAATTGATAACTAATTGTATATTTATTTAAATTTAAGAATAATATCTCGATACTTTGGAATACATTTACTTTATGGCGCCCATACTCACTTTTGCAATGACTGCTGCCATTACTCCGGGACCTAATAATATAATTCTTTCAACAAACGCTGTTAATTATGGTTTTAAAGCGACAATTCCACTTATGTTAGGTGTCTTTTTTGGATTTTTATCGGTTTTAACTCTTTGCTTATTAGGAATAGGAGAGATTTATGAAAACTATCCAAATTTTAAGAATTTTATAAAAATAGTAGCCACGATCTTCTTAACTTATCTAGCTTATAAAATTTTTATTTCAACTGAATTTTCAGACAATAATAATAAAAGAAGATTTACATTTGGAGATATATATTTTTTTCAATTAATAAATCCTAAAGCTGTAAGTGTTTCAATGTCTAGTTCTGCAATTTTTATACAAAATAAATTCTCATATTTAGAGGAATTTATTTTAATCTTTATTTGTTTTATAATTTCAACATCAACTAGTGCTATAGTTTGGGCTGCTATTGGGCACTCATTTAGAAAATATCTTAATGATAAAAGAAAAATTATTTATTTTAATAGAGTCATGGCTTTATTGTTACTAGGCTGTGTTTTTTACATAATTTTATGAAAGTAAATTTATTTAAATTATTTTTCTTTTTATTAATTAGCTTCCTACTACTTACCCCTATAGCATTAGTTATAACAAATGGTTTGAGTGCAATTTTTTTAACCAATGAGCTTTACATTAATAGATATTTAATTGGGTCTACTAAACTTATAGTAATGGTGAGTATTTTTACAACAATCATAAGTGTGCCATTGGCATGGATAAATACAATGACCGAATTTTGGGGGCGAAAATTTCTACAAATATTTGCAATACTGCCTTTAGCAGTTCCAGCCTATATTTCAGCATATACTTATGCCGAAATTTTGGAGCCAGGTGGTTTTATAAATCTAAAATTTTTGTTTTATGATGGTTTCTCAATAAGAAATAGTGTAACGGCTTCGCTAATAATTTCTTTATCTTTTTTTCCATATGTTTATATCCTAACTAGGATTGCAATCATAAATTTCTCAACAAGGTATATAGAGGCTGCAAAAACTCTTGGTAAAAATCCTTATCAATGTTTTTTTAAGATTGGTTTACCTATGGCTTTACCTGGAATAGCTGCGGGACTAGCATTAGTTTTGATGGAAACAGTAAATGATTTTGGTGTTGCAGATTTTTTTGGTTTACAAACACTTTCAGTAGGAGTTTTTCATTATATAGCGATATTAAATGACCTACCCTTAGCTTTCCTATTAGCATTAATTATTATTTTAGTAATGAGTTTATTATATTTTTTTGAGCAAAAATTAAGAGGTATGATACAG
>QCDA01000026.1 GCA_003281065.1 Pelagibacteraceae bacterium AG-349-E10 | reverse complement strand
TTTTTGTGAAGGAAAAATTAAGTAAACTTTCCTCCAATAATATTTTTTTGCCTTGAGGTATTTATACTGACTTAATCCATCAATTATTTTTGGATATTTATCTTTAAAAATAATTACATCTGAACCAATTGAAGGTGCATCTTTTTCAAAGTTTTTTGAAGTAATTTGATGATATTTATATAGAAATTTTAAAATTGAGGCTGCATTTGAGGATCCGCCTCCTAATCCATAACCAACTGGTATTTTTTTGTAAACTAAAAATTTTAATTTTGTTTTAGTTTTATATTTTCTATCAAAAAATAGAATTGATTTTTTTATAATATCATTTTTCAATTTGATTATTTTTTTATTTTGATCGTAATAAGTAATTTGTAACTTTGTAGAATTAGATACCTTAATTAAATCATTTAATTTTATAAGAACGACTTTAGAAGAAATCTTATGCTTTTTGATAATTTTGTCATAATATTTAATTTTTAAATCAAGATTTATTTTAGCATAGCTTGTTAATTTACTTATTTTCATTTCTGCCTAAAACTTCCTCGTATTTAAAATAATCTTTATGAAAAAGTATAATTTTATTATCTAAAAATTTTGATTCTTTGTATCTGCCTAATTCATAATATATTTGAGATAAATGATCTATTATTTCTGGCTCTGAGGGTTCAAGTTGATAAGCATCATAAGTCCATTTTTCTGCCAAATCTAAGTTATCTTTCTTAAAATAAAGCCATCCCAAACTATCAAGTATAGCCCCATCATTATAATTTGAGTCTTTTACTGCCTTTTGAAGCATACTTTCTGCAAGATCTAATTTTCTATCATTCTCAACCCATAAATATGCAAGATAATTTAATATGTAAGGATATGAACTTTTAGATATATCAATACTTTTTTGGATAATTTCTTCAGCTTTTTTAATTTCATTATTTCTCTCTAACAAAATACCATATTTAAAAAGATGAATTGCATCATCAGAATTCTCTAAAATACTCGTGCAACACTCGTTTATAAAATCTAAAGCACCACTATTATCATTTAAAAAATACATTTCCATCGCAACAAGAAATGATAACTCTAGATTTATCCAATCAGTTTGATGATCGCTATTATTTATAAAATACACTAAGTCACTCATATCAGTGTCTAATTCAAATGATGTTGAGATATAAAGGTAGTTTTTAAAAAAATTAAAATTTTTGTCAGTTGGGTTAAAATTTTTAATTAATTTAAGTATTTCTTTACTTGGATTTAATTCTGCTAAAAATGAAATTTTTTTATAAAGATAATAATCCCTATTATCTGGATTTATTTCGATTAAATAAGATAATAAAGCAAGTGCTTTTTTATACTCACGCGCATAAAAATAATAAGTGCTAGTTTGAAATAGTTGAAGATATATTATGTCTTCATAATCCTTAACTACGTAATTTTGATCTAATTCAATAGACAAATTATTAAAAGTAGTTGATGACTGAATAAAATCTGCCAGTGGAAAATTGATGTTATGATAATTGAAAATACTGTCCATTACATTTAATTCTTTAGAATTAAAGATAGAGAGTGTTTCTATATTTGATGTTATTTCTTCATTAATTTTTTTTAAACTGTTGAGGTCTTTTTGGTGATGATAATTATAAATAGTATTGATATATCTTAAATTTGTAAAGCGACTATCAATTTCATTCAAATTTTCTAAATTATTTTGAACATTGTGTTTATTACAATAATTCATCCAAAAATTTATGCTTTTTAGTATAGCCTCTTCAAAAATATAAATTTGTTTTTTGTCAGGAATATTTAAGCATTTGTCATCACCTAGATTCTTGAGAAAAAGAATAATTTCATGAATAAATCCACTTTCAATTTCACTAATATTATCAAAAGTATAATTCCCTATAATAATATTACTCAGTAAGGTTGAAGTATGGTCATTTGAAAAATCATAAGCTGGTAATTTTTCCCAAATTAAATAATCATTATTGTATTCAGAATAAATTGAACTTAGAAGTTGATTTTCGAAAGTATTTTTTAATTGAGACCCATATGCATATACAATAAATCCAAAAAAACATATAAAATATAAACTAAAAGATAATTTTTTAATCATGAATAACCAAGACTACCAAAAAAATATTCTTTTGGAATTGATGAATCTTGAGGAATTTCAAGTAAAAAAATCTCAAAATGATTCCTATAACCAAATAAATAGAGATATTATCAATAGTCCAAGCAAAGCCACCAGTATTGATCAAATAGAGGATTTTTTAAAAAATGAATTACTAAAGTTCAATATTAATCAACCAATCAATTTAGTAGAAGGTGATAAAAATTCGAAGATTTTATTTTTTTACGGTAAATGCGATATTACTGATGAAAAGATAATAGATAAAGCAAATGGTGAGTTATTCGATAAAATGCTTTCCTCCATAAAATTAGATAGGAAACAAATAAGCTTAGTGTCTTATATACCAAGGGGACTCAGTGAGTTTGATAATAACCACAAAATGAATTCAATTTTACAACTTATCAATTATCGGTTGATTGAATTGATTAACCCAAAATATTTAATAATTATGTCAAATTATTGCATCAAAATGTTATTGGCTGCAGACTTGTCTTCCATGTCTCTTCGTGGAAAGTGGTTTGATTTCAACACCCCGAATGACGTAGTACCCAAAAAATGCCGTGTGCTTTATGAGCCATCTTTATTAATAAACAATCCAGAACTTAAGAAAGATGCTTGGGAAGATTTAAAGGAAATTAAAAAGCAGCTTGGTGGATAGAATGAGAATTATCGTTTTATTAATTGTAACGTTTTTTTACTCACAGAGTATCTTTGCCCTTAGCTCTAAAGATATTGGCCTTTATAAAAGTATTTTTAATGATTACAGAAATGGAAATTTTGATAAAGGTGATAAAGATATAGCAAAACTAGATGATTTAATTCTTTTGGGTCATGTACAAGCTTTAAAACTTCTTCATCCAACAGCACATCGCTCTAGTTTTTTAGAGCTCCGAGATTGGTTGAGTGAATATAGTGATCATTACGAAGCTAGAAGGATTTATAAATTGGGAGTAAGAAGAATGCCGGATGGGGCAAAAAAACCAAAAAAAAATTCATACCCACTTTTTGATGAGATCTTTCAAAAAGATAAGTCACAAGAAACTGTCTCCACTAAATCAAATAAAATATTTTCAAATAAAAATTACTCAAAAAAAATTAGTATTTATAATACTGTAAGATCAAGAGTTGGAAGAGGATGGCCTACTGGAGCATTAGAGTATTTAAACCACCACATAAAATATTTTAATCAAAAAGAAAAATCTTTTCTACTTTCCAAAATTGCCAATGGCTACTACCTTGCAGATTTAGATGATAAGGCGATAAATGTTTTAAATGATGAAGCTTTCTTGAGTCAACCATACGATGAGGGATTATGGATTAAAGGTCTCTCATATTATAGAAAAGGGAAGTACCAAAAAGCCTCGAGACAATTTTTAATACTCTCAAAAATTTCAGATAACAAATGGTTAAGGGATGCTGGTGCTTATTGGTCATTTTTATCCTCAACAAAAGACGCTAATGATGAAATTACTTTCAAAGCATCTATAGAAGCTCTAAATAAATCTTGCAAACCAAGTTTTAATATATACTCAATTTTATCTTGTAGAATTTTAGATAAAACCATTCAAGACTTTGAATTTAATACCTCATTAATGAGCTCAGATCTTGAGTCATTTTTAAATACCAAATTAGGTGAGAGAATTCAGGCCTTAATTGAAATCGATGAACTTCCAATTGCAGAGATAGAATTAAATAGACTTCAAAACATTACAAATGAAAGATTTAAAAGACTAATCCTAAATTTTTCTATTAAAAATGATCTGAGTTCCTTGCAAATTAAAACAGCAAAATACTTGTTTAAAGATGACGCCCCGATAGATTTTTTATATCCAACACCAAAATGGATCCAAGATTATAATTTCAATAATATTGACCCAACTATTATTATTAGCATGATTAGACAAGAGTCGCAGTTTAGTGCTTTTGCAAAAAGTGGTAAAAGTGCATATGGATTGATGCAAATTCTTCCATCAACTGCTCGTATGGTAAATAAAAAACATAAATTTAAGTCTAATCCGAGAATATTATATGATTCTGAAATTAATGTTGAGACAGGTAGTCTTTACCTTCAAAATTTATTATCTATAAATTATATAAATGGAGATTTATTAAAGGCTTTAATCTCATATAATGCAGGGCCAGGAAATCTTTCAAAATGGATGAAGAAAACTACATTTAACGATGATAGTTTTCTTTTAATTGAGTCTATACCTTCAAGAGAAACACGAATGTTTGTTGAGAGAGTCCTAACTAATCTTGTTATTTATGAATTAATAAATCATAATTCATTCAATTATGCTGATGAACTTATAGCCACTAATACTATCTTGATTAATGATTGATGAAAAAATAACATTTAAACAAATAAATATTGCCGTAATCACTTTGTCGGATACAAGAAAAGAAAGTGATGATAAATCAGGTAATACATTAAAAGAACTGATACAAAAAAAAGGACATTTTGTTTCCCATTATCAGATTATTGAAGATGAACCTAAACTCTTTATTCCTATTATTCAGAAATTAACAGCATCTATCGAACACGATGTAATAATTACTTCAGGTGGGACTGGTCTGACGGGAAGAGATAATACTATTGATGCCTTAAAAAAAATATCTCAAGTTGAAATTCCGGGATTTGGAGAATTGTTTAGACAATTAAGCTACAAAAAAATTGGAACCTCAACTATACAATCTCGAGCAAGTGCATTTTTATTAAATCAAACTTACATATTTTGTTTACCTGGATCTACTTCTGCTGTCAGAGATGCTTGGAATGATATTCTTTTTCATCAATTAGACATAAGACACAAGCCATGTAATTTTGTCGAACTAATACCTAGACTTGATGAGTGAATATGTTGTTGGAGTCGACGAGGTTGGCAGAGGATCTCTTGTTGGAAGTACAATAATTTGTGCTTTTAGATCACAAAATTCCTTATTTGATAAACTTCCATTTAGTGTCTCTGACTCAAAAAAAATAAATAAAAAAAAAAGAGAGGAAATATATGAATATTTCAGATCAAATAAAGGTTTCGAATATAATTATCAAATTATTTTTGGAAAAAAAAAATTTATTGAAAGGTTTAATATTCACAATGTAGTTTTGCAAAGCATGAAACAATCGATAATTTTGTTGTCTAAAAAATCAGATACGATCATCATAGATGGAAAATTTATTCCAAGCGAAATGAAAGGTTATAAGGTGAAGTCTTTAATTAAAGCAGATGATAAAATTAAACAGGTGTCAGCAGCTTCAATTATAGCAAAAGTCTTCAGAGACAAATTACTTTTGAAGCTCCACTCATTAGATGGTAATTATCAATGGAATAAAAATGCTGGGTACGGTACAAAGTCTCATTTAAGCGCTATTTATACACATGGGGTCAGCAAATATCACAGGACCACTTATCAACCTATAAGTAAACTTATCAAAAAGTTATCTACTTAGTTATCAACAGTAGAGTAAGTTTTTTTTACACAAGATTCTTTATAAATATTAAGATTCATATGTGTTGAAATCAAATAACCTATATTTAGGTGATTGTCTTGATCTATTGGCTAAGATTGAGGATCAGACAATTGATTTAGTTTTCTTAGACCCTCCTTATAATTTACAATTAAACAAAGTCTTAACCAGACCAAATCATTCCATTGTCAATGGAGTCAATCAGGATTGGGACAAATTTGATAGTTATTCGAGTTATGATGATTTTACCTTTTCTTATTTAACTGAGTGTAAAAGAGTTCTTAAACCTGATGGGGGTTTATGGATTATTGGTTCATATCACAATATTTTTAGAATTGGAAAAATTCTCCAAGATTTAAACTTTTGGATTTTAAATGATGTGATTTGGGCCAAATCTAACCCATTACCAAATTTTAGGGCAACAAGACTTACTAATGCTCATGAAACTCTTATTTGGTGTTCAAAAAAACCTAAATCTAAGTATCAATTTAATTATCATACTTTAAAGGTTGCAAATGAAGACAGACAAGAAAGAAGTATTTGGAATTTTCCAATTTGTTCAGGTAAAGAAAGGCTTAAAAATAATAAAAAACAAACAGCTCATCCAACTCAAAAACCGTTAGCTTTGATGAAAAAAATTATTATTCAGTCATCGATACAAGGAGATCTAGTACTAGAGCCTTTTGCAGGCACAGCAAGTTTCTGTGCTGAAGCAAAATATTTGGGTAGAAATTACATAGGTTTTGAAAAAGATGAGACTTATTTTAATTTAGCTATTAAAAGATTAAAAAAAATTAAATCTTTGAAAAATGATTTATTAGAGATTAATGAAAAAGATAAACCAACACAAAAAATACCCTTTGCAAGTTTAATTGACAATGGACATTTAAAACCAGGTGCTAAACTCTATAACAATAAGAAAAGTTATAAAGCTACAATTTTATCAGATGGGAGTATTTCATATCAAAATGAGAGAGGATCAATTCATAAAATTGCTGCAAAAGTAAATAAGACATCGAGTTTCAATGGATGGGATTATTGGCATTATGAAGATAAAAAAAAGAATTTAGTATGTATCGATGAAATTAGAAAGAAGATGAGGAACTAATTTAGTATCCTTTTAAACAATGTTGGTAAAGCAAGCTGTTTAGTTTTTGACTTTTCAATCCAAACTGAATTATTAATATTAAATTTTTCAAGATTAAATTTATAAACATTTATTTGAAAAAGATTGTTTGTAATTACAAATTTAAAACTTTTTATTTTTTCTTTATTTTTTAGTTTTAATTTTGCAATAAATTCTTCATCTAAATTTGAGGGTAAATGAATAAAATTTTTGTAATATTGAAATTTTGGTTTCTTTATAAAACAAATGTGTAAAGGGGAATTTATTAAATAGAAATCTATTTGCTTATTATTCCTTTTTATATTTTTATTATTTTCAAATGATTTGAAAGCTGATTTACAAAAGCTAGAAAATATACATTTAGAACAATTTGGGTTATTTTTTTTACAAATAATTGAACTAAAATCCATCATTGACTCAGCTAAACTTCTATAGGAAATCTTTTTTTTACAAGCCGAATTTAGTATATTTTCAACCTCATCATCTTTGAGTTTTAAACCAGATAATCTCTGTATTAATCTTTTTACATTTACATCTACTGGAAATGATTTTTTATTATGGCCAATAGCTAATATCGCGCTTGAGGTATATTTCCCAACACCTGGCAACGAAATAAGACTATCTCTGTTATTTGGCAATTCGCCATGATAGATATTGTTAATAATTGTTACTGCTTTAAATAAATTCTCTGCTCGGTTGTAATAACCCAATCCGGACCAAACTTTTAATAAATGTTCTAATTTTTTAGTCTTGAAGGAATTAAAACTTGGAAAAATATTAATTATTTCTGGTATTTTATTTTCTACTGTTTTAACAGTAGTTTGTTGTAACATAATTTCTGATAAATAAGTTAAATATAAACTTCTATTCTTTCTCCAATATAAGTTTCTTTGATTTTTTTTAAACCAATGTAGGATCAAAGGAATAAATTTGTTTTTATGAAAAAATTCTCCAAACTCAATGATATTGCCTTTCATCTGGTTAATAAGGTAAATAAAAAAAAGCTAAAAATAAATACTCTTATTTTAAAAAACTGGGAGTATATTTTTGGTCAAAACAATAAATTTGTTGAGTTAAAAAAAACTATAATAAACAATAAAACAGAATCTGTAATTTTTGAATTAAGAGTAAGCCCAGAAAAATCTTTCGAAATGCATTCAAAGACAAATGAAATAGTCATAAAAATTGAGGAAGTGACTGGTGTAAAAGTAAATAAAATCCTATTTTTTCAAGATCTTTCTGATAGAAATTTAGAAAATAGAAATATTTCAAATTTATCAATGAAACAAGAAGGAAAAACTCTTAATAATCAAAATTTTAATGGTATAAAAGACGAAGAAGTAAGATCTATTTTTGAAAATATTAATAAAAAGTTGTATGAAAATAATTAGTCTATTCTTTGTTGTAGGTGCGTTACTTGTAAACCCAGCAATATCAAAA
>QCDA01000025.1 GCA_003281065.1 Pelagibacteraceae bacterium AG-349-E10 | reverse complement strand
AAGATGGTAAAATCTTTTCTTTAGAAACTGGTGCTACAAATATGCCAAAGTAATTAATTTAAATATTTTGAAAGGTCTGGTTTAAAATAATTTGGGCCTTTCATTACTTTTCCAGCCTCATTATATATTGGTTTTCCATCCTCACCTAATTTGCTCATATTAGAGTTTTGAACTTCCTCAAAACATTTATCTAAATCAATACCAAAAGCATGGCCAGCTCCGTAAGTGACATAAAGTATGTCCGTTAGTGCATCTGCTACCTCAAGTAAATTTTCATCTTGCATTGCTGTAGTTAATTCCTCTAATTCCTCCTTAATAAGGTCTATTCTCAACTTGTTGGTCTTAGTGTCACTAAATCCAGCTTTATCTTTTACTTCTTGACCATATGTTTTCATAAATATTCTCACTTTTTCAAAATTTGTCATTTGTACCCTCTAATATTTTAATAATTGAAAATAATTTTATTTCATTTTCATTTTAAATTTATAGGATCTTATTATAGGAGAAAATATGGCAACTTACGAATGTTCAAATTGTGGAATGTCAGTAAATGCATCATGTGGAAAATGTGATGCGCCATTGGTTGATGATGTGCTAAAGCTAGATAATGGATCAGAAGTGCAGATATCCAAGTGCCCAAATGATCACGGTAAAATTAAATCTCCAACCTGTTGTGGAAATGATATGTCCTGTTCAGCAGATAACTAATTTTTACTAGTAAAAAGAAACTATTTGTAATAAGAATTATGCGCTATGGCCAGATAGCTCAGTCGGTAGAGCAGAGGACTGAAAATCCTCGTGTCGGCGGTTCGATTCCGTCTCTGGCCACCACTACTAAATATTATTGAAGATTTAACTCATCAATAGAACGATCGTTTCTAGATCTGCTTAATTCTAAAAGCCCACCCCTTGTGTAACCATAAACATTTGTAATGCTTAAATCATCTCTAAATTCATTCTTTAACATACCTACAAGTTTTCTAAGTGTATTTTGATCACTTGCTACAGGGTCAATAACTACTTTTCCAGATATATTTTTTAATTTTATGAGCTTAGAAATTAATTGAATAGCCTCTCTATTCGTATCAAATCTTTTTGCTGAACCTGTATTGACATCTATAGCTGTAAGAGCATCAGTTTTACCAATCATTATATTACCTCCGCTAGGTAAATCGTAATTATGACCGATTAAATAATCTATTTTTTCACCTAAATTAAATAAATCTTCAATTTGTTCATTAGACATCTCTTCACATAGATTTGCAAAAGTAGAGTCTAGTTTTTCATCCCAGTTTTTTACTCTTTCGAATCGATCGTTGTCACTAAAGATGATTTGATCAGTATTTTTATCAGAGTAATCACAAACAAAATTTTGATCAAAATATGTATTTTGAAAAACAAGACCCTCATCACTTAATTCTTTTGCATTTAATTCTATTTCTTTCCATTGATTATTTAAATCATTCAACTCAGATTGAGCTATTTCTATGTTATCAGGAATAAGATTATGCCTAGCTATCAATCCTACTTCAGACTCACTCAGAGCATCCATAATTTTATCTTGTTGATTTGTGTCTAAGTTTTTTCTTGTTCTTCTACTTAAAATTATTTCATCACCATATGGTAATAAGTTTATAAATTTACCAGTTAAAATGACATTATTTGTAAAAAGATGAACTTTATCTTTGGAGCCTATACTTCTTACTTGAAGTAATAAAGATTGCCCTTCATGCGCCTTATCACCATTAGGAAGGTTTATTCTTTTAAAGAAACCTCTTTGATCTCCGTTACCGTAAGAGACAAATGCTCCACTATCATTAGGTAAAATTTCTGAAATTTTTACTTTATAGATATCTCCAATTTGAACATCTTCGTTGGGTTGAAAGCGAATATTAACCAATTCTCCTTCATTTAGTTTAACTCCACACTTAAAATTTTTATAGTTTGTAACAATAAGTTTTGTAGACATGGCATTGCTCCTTTTAAAAAATTATTCATTAGTTCTTCGACCTAAATGTTATTCTGCCCTTAGTTAAATCATATGGTGTCATTTCAACTGTCACTCTGTCTCCTGCGAGTACTCGTATTCTATTTTTCCTCATTTTCCCAGATGTATGGGCTATAACTTCGTGGTCATTATCTAGCTTAACTTTAAACATAGCATTTGGAAGTAGTTCTGAAACTACACCTTGAAATTCTATTGCATCTTCCTTGGACATATTATTGTATTTTATGGTTTGATCTTTCTAATTTCAACTGATAAAGCGTGTGCCTCCAGACCCTCTTGTCTTGCAAGATTAATTGTGTGATTTGCTATTTTCTTAAGAGTTTTTTTTCCAGGGTCAATGAAAACTATTTTTTTAATGTAATCTTCAACACCCAAACCAGATGAAAATTTTGCAGTTTGATCTGTGGGTAATACGTGATTACTTCCAATTGTGTAATCTCCCAAAGCAACAGGGGATTTTTCACCTAAAAATACAGATCCAGCATTTTTAATATTTTTTAATATGTTTTTATTAAATTTTTCATGAATATGAAGATGTTCTGGAGCAATAAAATTTGAAATATCATATATCTCTTTTTGACTCTTAGCTAAAATTAAATTGCAATTATTGTTTATAGATTGATCAACATTTTTTAATTTTGTCTCTTTCATAATTCTTTTAAGTTCATTTTTAACCTTAATTAAAATATTTTTGGATTTAGATAAAACATACGTTTTTGCATTAGGGTCATGTTCCCCTTGCGCAAGAACATCGTAGGCTATCCAAGTAGGATTAGAATTATTATTTACAATTAGTAGGACCTCAGATGGGCCGGCTGGTAGATCAATTCCTATAACTCCAAATAATTGTTTTTTTGCTTCAGCTACGTATTGGTTTCCTGGGCCAAATACTTTATCCGCCTTTTTTATAATTTTTGTGCCAAAGGCGAGAGCTGCGATTGCTTGAGCACCACCAACGTTGTAAACAACATTTACACCACATAAATATGCAGCTGCAAGCGTTAGTTTTGATGTTTGACCATTTTGAGAAGGAACACAAATCATAATATTTGGGACCTCGGCTATTTTTGCAGGTATAGCTGTCATTAAAACAGTTGATGGATAAGAAGCTAGCCCACCAGGGATGTATAAACCAACATTTTCAATTGGTTTCCATTCAATATAAAACTTCGAGTCGAGTTGATCTTTGAAAGAATATGATATTTTTTTTTGTTTAGAGTGATAATAAAAAATTCTTTTATAAGCTAATTTAAGAGACTTTTTACTTTCATTTGGAAGAGAGTTATAAGCTTCCTTTAAAGTTTTTTTTGGAATTATTATACTTTTTAAATTTGCTGCTTTGTTCTCAAACTTTTTTACATACTTTAATAAAGCTTCATCCTTATTTTTTTTTATGTCCTGTATAATTTTTTTTACAGTTAAACTTACAGTGGAATTTGATTTTATAGATGAGTTGAGATTATCAAAAATCCATTTTTTATTTACAACTTTCACTATAAACCTTGCTTTAAAATTTTTTTAATAAATTTTTTTTTCAAATCGTATGCAAAATAACTACTAATTATTACAGTTGAAATGTTATTGTTTATTACTACATTTTCATAAAGCTGATTGTCTTTTAATGTCTTGCCTGATTGAACTAAATCTAAGATAAAATCAGCTATTCCATATTTTACTGCAAGCTCGATAGAACCATTTAATTTTATTGTTTCAGTCTGTATATTTAGATCTTTAAAATAATTCTCAGAAATATTTTTAAATTTTGTTGCAACTTTAAAAATTTTCTTTTCCGAAAAATTAATTTTTTTTTTATTTGAAGCTATAGATATTCTACACTTTCCTATCTTAGTCTTTTTTAAAAGAACAATATTTTGTGAGCTATTTTCAAGAATCTCGTCATATCCTACAAATCCAATGTCAGCTGCACCGAGCATAATATATGATCGAATATCGGATGGTTTTAACTTAATTACTTTTATTTCTTTAAGATTTGTATCAAAAGTTAATTTTCTAATACTTTCATTGAAGAAAGCCTCTTCTATTCTTAAACCTCTTTCGAATAAAAATTTTACAACTTTTTCTTCAAGCCTACCTTTAGGGCATGCAATTATTAAATTTTGATTTTTCATTTTTTTCTACTAATGTTTACGCCACATTTTTTTAATTTTAAATCAAAATCTTCATATCCTCTATCAAGGTGATAGATTCTATTTATTATAGTTTTTCCCTTGGACATCATCGCTGCAATTATTAGAGAAAAACTAGCCCTAATATCTGTCGCCATGACCTCTGCGCCCTGTAAATTAGATGTTTTATCAATTGTTACTGTATTCCCTTTGATTGATAAATTTGCCCCAAATCTTCTCAGCTCTGGAATATGAATAAATCTATTTTCAAATATATTTTCGACCACTTTCGACTTTAAACCAGACTTAAGTTGTGTTGCTATTATCTGAGCCTGTAAATCAGTAGGGTATCCCGGAAATTCTTTAGTAGAAATTTTTTTTATTGGTTTAAGTTTTTTACAATAAATTTCATAAGAGGTATTAGATAGCTTTTTTATTTTAAGACCCATTCCTTTGTAAAGTTTCAAAGGAAGAGCTAAGTCTTTTGGATTGAAGTTATTCAATTTGAGTCTCCCTTTTGTTGCCATAGTTGCTAAAATATATGAACCAGCTTCTATCCTGTCAGGTATTACTTTATAATCCTGAAGTTTTAGTTCCTCTACTCCTCTAACTGTAATTATCCTATTTTTTACTTTTATAAGTGCGCCACATTTATTTAAAAAATTAATTAAATCTATGACTTCGGGCTCGATGGCACAATTTTTTAATGTGCTTTTTCCACTAGCAAGACTAGCTGCCATTAAAATATTTTGTGTTGCACCTACACTAATTTTTGGAAATTTATGGTCAATTGAGTTTAAATTATTTTTTTTTCTCTCAGCTATTACATAACCATTTTTTATTGAGATTTTTACACCCATTAACTTTAAAGCATTTAAGTGCAAATCAATTCCTCTAGTGCCAATTGAGCAACCACCAGGAAGAGCTATTTTAAATTTTTTATATCTTGAAATCGCAGGTCCTAAAATAACTATAGATGCTCTCATTTGACGAACATATTCGTAATCAGCTGATTTTTTTGTAATAGCAGAACTTTTAACAAATAGTGTGTTTTTTTGAAAATCAACATCACAACCTAAATCTTTTAAAATTGAGATTAAAAATCTTGTATCTCTAAGGTTAGGCACATTTTGAATAAGACACTCACCTTTTGCCAACAGAGTCGAAATGATAATAGGCAATGAAGCATTTTTTGAACCAGAGATTTTTATTTGCCCTTTCAAGGTTGAAGGACCTTTTATAAGTACCGTTTGCATTATTTATTTCTTAATTTTTTTTCTTTTTTTTAGATTTTCTCTTAATTTTTTGGCCAATTTATCTTTTTTTTGTTGTTCAAAATTTTTTTTTATTAGGTCTTGTTTCTTCATAAATTATTACCAAATAAGTTATATGATGAATTTTGAAAAATATACTAATAGTTCAAAAAAAATTATTAATTCTGCACAAAATTTAGCATTAAGTAAAAAACATCAAAAAATTGCCCCTATTCATATTTTTAATGAATTATTAAATTCCAATCATGAATTAATAAATAAAATTTTTGAGAAAATTAATACGGGTATAATTAAAACAACTATTTCTGAAATATTATCTAAAGAACAAGTAAATAACTCAAACAGTAGTCAAATTTATGCTGATCCTAAATTATTGAGTCTTTTCGAAGATGCAGAAAAAATTGCAAAGTCTAATCAAGATAGTTTTGTATCGATCGACTCTCTATTTTTAAGTTGCATAAAATCAGATGACCAAATTGAAAAAATATTAAAAAAAAACGGGCTTAGTATTGGATTAGTTAAAACAAAAATACAAGAGTTCAGAAAAGACGGAAAATCTGAAAGCGAAAATTCTGATGATAATTTTAACGCTTTAGAAAAGTATACAATTAATGTTACTCAAAAGGCACAAAAAAGAGAGTTAGATCCGGTTATTGGAAGAGATGAGGAAATTAGAAGAACTATTCAAGTTTTATCAAGGAGAACTAAAAACAATCCAATATTAATTGGAGACCCTGGTGTGGGTAAAACTGCATTGATAGAGGGTTTAGCACAAAGAATAGCAAATAAAGATGTTCCACGCTCATTAGAAAATAAAGTTATTCGTATTCTTGATCTAGGATTATTGCTTGCTGGTGCCAAGTATCGTGGAGAATTTGAAGAAAGACTTCAAAATGTCTTAAAAGAAATTCATAAACAAAATGGTTCAATTATTTTATTTATTGATGAAATTCATACGCTTGTTGGTGCTGGAAAGACAGATGGAGCGATGGATGCATCCAACATGCTAAAACCGGCATTAGCTAGAGGTGAATTACATTGCGTTGGTGCAACAACTTTAGATGAATATAAAAAATATTTTGAGAAAGATGCAGCTTTAACTAGACGTTTTCAACCAGTTTTTGTTAATGAGCCCTCTTCAACTGATGCTGTTGCTATTTTAAGAGGTCTAAAAGAAAAATATGAAATCCATCATGGAATAAGAATTAGCGATGAGGCTATTTTATCATCAGTTCAATTATCTGATAGATATATAACTGATCGTTTTTTGCCTGATAAAGCGATTGATTTAATGGATGAAGCTGCGAGTAAAGTTAAAATGGAAATAGACAGTAAACCTGAGGAAATAGACCAGCTTGACAGAGATCTTATTAAACTGCAGATGGAAAAAAACGTTCTTTCGAAAGACAATGAAAAAGATGAGAGAAAAAATGAAAAAATTGAGAGACAAATATCAGATATTCAAGAAAAACTGAATATGCTCAATAAAACTTGGGAGTCAGAAAAAAAGATACTAGATACAAAAAGAAATCTAAATGAAAGAATTGATCAAGCAAAAGAAGACCTCGAAGGTGCTCAAAGAAGTGGTGATTTAACAAAAGCAAGTGAAATCATGTATGGCTTGCTCCCTAGTCTTCAAAAAGAGTATGAAGAATTGAATAAAAAAGAGCAAGCTACAATAATAAATGAAGTGATTAATGCTGAAGATATCGCAAGTGTGGTATCAAAGTGGACGGGTATACCTTTAGAAAAACTTATCGGAGGCGAAAAAGATAAGTTAATAAACATAGAAAAACTTTTAGAAAAAAGAGTAATTGGCCAACAAGACGCTATTGAGAAAGTATCTAAGGCAATTAAAATTTCAAAAGCAGGTCTTCAAGATCCTGAAAAACCTTTGGGTTCGTTCCTTTTTTTAGGCCCAACTGGTGTAGGAAAAACTGAATTATCCAAAGCGTTAGCAGAATATGTTTTTGACAATGAAAAACAAATGCTAAGACTCGATATGTCCGAGTACATGGAAAAACACTCAGTAAGTAAACTTATTGGATCTCCTCCTGGTTATGTCGGCTACGATGATGGTGGGAAGTTAACTGACTCTGTGCGTAGACGCCCGTATCAGGTTATTTTGTTTGATGAAATTGAAAAAGCTCACCCCGA
Organism: Pelagibacteraceae bacterium AG-349-E10; assembly: GCA_003281065.1. GTDB lineage: Bacteria > Pseudomonadota > Alphaproteobacteria > HIMB59 > HIMB59 > HIMB59. The sequence continues at coordinate 1,268 of QCDA01000025.1, read as the reverse complement.
TGTATTTAATATTCTCCTACAAATTCTAGATGATGGTAGGTTAACAGACTCTAAAGGAAAAATAGTGAATTTTAAAAATACTCTTATTATCATGACCTCTAATATTGGCTCACAAATCCCAGTTGATGATAATTTTGACTATACGACAAAAAAGAATCTTGCTCTTGAAGAGCTAAAAAATCATTTTCGATTAGAGTTTTTGAATAGAATTGATGACATAATTTTATTTAACAAATTATCAAAAGAAAATATTAGTGCGATTTTAAATAATCAAATTCAACAAATCGAAAAAAGAGTCTCCTTAAAAGGTATTTCAATTGGCTTTACTGATGAAGCTTACTACTATGATACACTTGCCGAAAATTGGTTTGATATATTTCCAGATGGAAATAGGAATGCTGCAGGACCAAAGTTTTTTAAATATCTTATAGATCAAGACCTCAGTTTTGATGATTTTATTGAATTTAATAAAAGATATTGCCCAGTGTCAGGATCATTGATAGCGCCTGGATCTGATCCAGCATTTATAAGTATGAATGAGGTCGACTCAGATAATAAAGTATGTGGAGATATGTATCGTTGCTGTTGGCCTTGTGTTTGTGATTCAATGAAATATGCAAAAGCTATGGAGATGTCACATAAATTTCAAGGCATTGAAGAAAGATTTACTGTTATGACTATTGAAAATCCATGTAATAAAAAAGATTTCCCACTAGAGGTAAACAGGGATTATTTTTGTAATGGTGATCAAATGAATGAAAACCAAGTGTATACTCTTGATCAAAAAATGGTCATTGGTTACTTACATAACCCAACAAGTTGTAATAGCAGTGATCTTTTAGCTATAAATAATCATCCAATCGTTGGTGAACAATGTAAAGTCAGAAATTCTACTAATGAAGATCAATTAATATCTGGAATGGGTGATATTTTTATTAAACTTTCGAAATAAACTTAAGTATTTAGTTTAGTACTTGGACTTAATACCCGGACACTCGTCCATTAGGTCATACATAGCATTTTCAAATCTAGAGATGTCAACTAATATTGGAAAAAATATTGTTGTACTTGGCCCAGGTTCTATGCCAAAAATCCAAAGACCCTCTGTAGCATCTTCCCCGTAAGCATCATATGCATATACTTCCTGAACGCCAATTTCACCATTTAAAATAAAATATTCTCTTCCATCCTCACCTATTTGACTTGATGCTGAATTCCAAAATGCTTTATTAAAATCATAAATTGCAATAAGGTTCATATCCCCGAGA
>QCDA01000024.1 GCA_003281065.1 Pelagibacteraceae bacterium AG-349-E10 | reverse complement strand
TTAGTATTTTTAAAATTCTTTGTAACAGTATTTTTTTCACTTAACACTGAGCTTGTAGGCTTAACAATATATCTAAAAATAATATCTTGTCCTGAAGAAATACCACCTAATATTCCTCCAGCATGGTTAGTATGAAATTTAATTTTTTTATTTTCAAAGTTAATTTGATCAGATCCATTAGTGCCATCATAGTTTACTAAATCAAAACCAGTACCAAACTCTATACCTTTTACAGCATTTATACTCATAATTGCTTTTGATAACTCAGAGTCAAGTTTTTGATATATTGGCTCTCCTATACCCACAGGACAATTTGAGACTCTAACTTCAATTACAGCACCTAGTGATGAACCTTTTTTTCGATGAGTAAGAATTAGTTCTTCCCATTTTTTAAGGATTGATTTATCCGGTGAGAAAAAAGGATTTTTGTTAATAAAGTTATTATTCCAAGTTGAGTTTTCTATCTTCTCATTACCAATTTGTATAACAGCACTTGTAACTTTTATTTTATTTTTTGAAATTTTTTTAAGAAGTAATTCCGAAAGAGCACCTGCAGCAACTCTCATGGCAGTTTCCCTAGCACTAGACCTTCCTCCACCTCTATAATCATAATTTTTATATTTCATAAAATAGGTGTAATCGGCATGACCAGGTCGAAATTTATTTTTAATTTCTGAATAGTCCTTGCTTCTTTGGTCAGAGTTGTAAATTATAATTGATATTGGAGCGCCCGTGCTTTTACCGTTAAAAACTCCAGAGAGTACATTAACTTCGTCTTTCTCTTTTCTTTGTGTTGTAAATTTTGACTGACCTGGTTTTCTTAAATCTAGTCTTGTTTGAATATATTTTGTGTCAATAGGTATTCCTGCTGGAAAACCATCAACGATACAACCTATAGCATCTCCATGACTTTCTCCCCAAGTTGTAAACTTTAATAAATTTCCAAAAGAATTATGTGACATGAACTATTTATTTTTTACTAAACTCATTTAATAATCCTGCCACACCCTTAGCTTCATCAACTGCTACCATTCCAACTGTATGATAACCACAATCAACATGGTGAATTTCACCGGTTACACCAGATGAAAGGTCGCTTAAAAGGTAGGCTCCTGTGTTACCAACGTCTTCAAGTGTAACATTTCTCTTTAATGGAGAATTTAGCTCATTCCATTTTAAAATAAATCTAAAATCACCAATACCAGAAGCCGCAAGAGTTTTAATTGGTCCTGCAGATATAGCGTTAACTCTTATATTTTTATCCCCCATATCAACAGCAAGATATTTTACTGAGGCCTCAAGCGCTGATTTTGCTACTCCCATTACATTATAGTGTGGCATAACTTGCTCTGCTCCATAGTAAGTTAATGTTAAAATACTCCCGCCATTATCCATTAATTCATAGCAATATTTACAAGACTCAGTGAAGGAATAACAAGAAATATTTAGACTATTTAAAAAATTCTCTTTTGAAGTTTCAACGTACTTACCTCTTAGCTCATTTTTATCTGCAAACGCAACAGCGTGAACAAAAAAATCCAATTTTCCCCATTTATCTTTAATTTTTTCAAAAGCTTTTTTTATTGACCCTTCATCACTAACATCACATTGTATCAATAAATTGGAACCAACAGATTTAGCTAAAGGATCTATTCTCTTTAATAGAAGATCATTTTGATAAGTAAAAGCTAATTCAGCACCAAAATTTGCGCATTGTTGAGCTATACCCCAGGCAATGGACTTATCATTAGCCACTCCCATTATTAGTCCTTTTTTATTTTTTAAATCCATTTTTTGTTAAAATTAATATAATACTCATACCATGTCAGATAAATTAAATCCAATTATTAAGTTTAAAGAATGGTTTGATTTAGCCACTGAAAAAGAGATCAACGATCCTAATGCAATGTGTCTATCGACAGTTGACGATAAAAATACCCCTCATTCAAGGATGGTTCTATTAAAAGATTATAATAATGAGGGTTTTATTTTTTACACAAATTACGAGAGCAATAAAGGAAATGACATTTTAAAAAATACTAATGTTTGCCTAAATTTCCATTGGAAGTCATTATTAAGACAAATAAGAATAGAAGGTAAAGTTGAAAAAGTCTCAAAAGAAACATCAGATAAATATTTTAATTCAAGACATTATTTAAGTCGAATAGGGGCGTGGGCATCTAATCAATCAAAGGTCTTAAAATCAAGAGAAGATTTAGAGAATAAAATTGAATTTTATAAAAATAAATATCCTGAAAAAGAAAATTTCCCTCGTCCTGATTACTGGGGAGGGTTTATAGTAAAATACTCAAAAATCGAGTTTTGGGAGGATATGCCTCATAGAATTCACAAAAGAGAAGTCTTTGAGTTTAAAGATAATGATTGGGTATCGTATACCCTTAGCCCTTAATTTTAGAGTATTTACTCCATCTTTTTAACAAATCAGAACTAGAGGACTCTTTGTGATTGCCGCCCACACCAAACTTTAATTCAATATTATATTCCTTTGCTGTTTCATATTCTAAAATTTTAGAAGTATCTGATCTATCACCTCCATTAGCAAAAATAATTTTTTCATTTGGATATTTATTTCTTACTTGAATTAACAAATTATTTGCACTTCCCATTTCATCATCTTCAAATTCCATAGCTTCATTTACCACTTTTAAGCTATCAACAACATACATTCTATGTTGAATATCCATAAAAAAATTTCCTTTTTTATCAATTAACCATTTATTAGAATTTACACCTACAATTAAAAAATTAGAAAACTCTAAACATTCTTTCATCATCATAATATGCCCAGGATGGATAGGGTCAAACCCCCCAGAAACAACACTAATAATTTTATTTTCCACTTGAAATAGACTCTAAATAACTTTTTAAATTATCGTAATCTTTATTTGAAATGTAATTTGGAGAAATAGTTAATATATCTCTCCAGGATGTGAGATAATTTAAATTCACTTTCATTTTAGATATATTTTTTTCAGCTTTAGGGTAGATACCATAGTAAAAAACTACATAAATATCTTTAACTTTAAGTTCATTTTGTCTTAAAGCCCTTATGAAGTGTAATTTACTTCCTCCATCAGTTGCCATGTCCTCTACTAATATTGACCGAGTATTCTTTTTAAACTCTCCCTCTATTAGCTTACCTTTTCCAAACCCTTTAGGGCTCTTTCTTATATATATCATTGGATATTTCATCTTTTGACACAGAAAGGAAGAGTAGGGAATGCCAGCTGTTTCGCCTCCTGCAATAATAGTCGAATTATCTTTATACTTCAATTTAATCTGTTTGCTCATTTCATTAATAATTAATTCTCTTTCTTTTGGAAATGAAATTAATTTTCTACAATCAACATAAACAGGACTTTTTTTGCCAGATGTAAGAGTAAATTGTTTTTTGAAGTCTATATTAACGCATCCAATACTTAACAGTAAGTTTGCTATTTTTTCTTTATTATTTTTGATTTTGACCTTCGACATTTTTCTGAACAATATTTAACATCATTCCATACTTTTTCCCATTTTTTTCTCCAATTAAAAGGTCTTTGGCAGACCACACAAGTTTTAAAATCTTTTTTATTCAGTTAAATAATCTTCTCAATTTCTTTATCCTCGAGATTGCCATTAATAATAACAAGAGGGCAATGTAACGAATTAGATTTTTCATATATTAATTTGTCAATTAAGGGCCCTGGTTTGCCTATATCTTTACTTGTAGCGAGAATAATAGTTGAGTTAGATGAATATTTATTTAAAAAACTTATAAACTCATCAATCTCATTATATTTAAATATTTCAGATTTTGCTTTAATCCTAGATTTATCTAAGATGTAGTTATGCACCTCTTTGTGTTTTAATTTTTCAGTTGTGATTTGATCTGTATCCAAAATTTTTTCAGCCCCAGATGTAAGCATCATACCTTCGCTTGCGCTTTGAATAAAGCTAACTGTAGTAATATTAGATTTAGTTATTTTTGCTCTCCTTATAGCAAATTTAACTGCAGTCCACATTTCAGCACTTTGATCAATAACTACAAAATAATTTCTATTACTATTTTTTTTCATTTTTTTCTAAATATTAAATTTGTAACTAAACTAAGAAATAATGATATAGCAATCAAAATTATAATATAAATAAAAGACTCAGTTTTTAACAATTTTTCCAACTTAAATGAAATACCTCCTTTTTTTATTTGCAAGTTTTTAGATACCATCTTAACAATTTCATTATTTTTTAATTCGTACATATAAACCTTTATATTTCCAGGTGAGATATTATCTGGTATTAAAAATTTTTTTAAAAATAGATTTCCACTTAAACTTTCAAGCTCCTCTTCTATATACAAATTTTTCACTTTCATTGCTCTTCTTATTTTATGGAGTTCAAGAGAGTGATTACTAATTAATAAATGTCTATCCTTTAAACTAGAAAATAAAAATATTTCATTCAAAGTCTTTTTAGGAGATGTGAAGATTGCAAAAAAACTAGGTTGATTATTCAACTCTTTTGTTTCGTTAATCCATAAAAAACCTTCTTTAACTTTTGTCGTCAATTTAGCTTTTTTATTCTCTCCTTCGAAAATGAAAATAACATCACTGTCTTTATCCTTGTTTCCAAATAAAACTACCTCTTTTCCTAAAAAATTTGAGTTTATTTCAATTTCAAATTGATCTAAGGAAAAATTAGACGCAAAACTAATTTTAAAAAAAAATATGATTAATAAAATATATTTATACATAATTTATAATAAATATGTTCTCAGGTGTTCTAAATAAATCATAAGCTAAAAATGATGAAATAATTAATAGTAACATACCAAATGTAACCTTCAAATTTTCTTGATCAAGTATATCAACTATCCTTGTAGCAAGTGCAGCACCAATAGAGCTACTTACTATTAATGCTAAAGCCAACACAAAATCTATATTTTGATTTATGTAAATTTGCAAAAATAAAGATACAAAGGATACTATCGTGATGTTAAAAAGAGATGTCCCTATTACTGAAATAGTTTTCATACCTAAAAAATAAATCATACATGGAATAAGTATAAATCCTCCACCGATTCCAGTTAGCCCTGTCAATAAACCTATAAATAAACCAATTAACAATGGTGCTAAAATACTTATATATAGTTTAGACTTTCTATACTTTATTTTAAAAGGAAGTCCATGTATCCAAGAATGCTGGTGTAATTTAAATTTTTTATTTTTATGTACGATATTAATTTTCGCTGTTTCATAAAGAATAAATACAGCAGTTATAATTAAAAGAATTATATAGATACTATTTAAATAGTTATCAATTAAACCAATATTTTTTAAATTATTTAGAATTAATACACCAAAAAGCGTCCCCAATAGTCCTCCAATAACCATTGTTAAGCCCATCTGATAGTCTATGTTTTTTCTTTGAAAATGACTCACGACGCCAGTTGATGTTGAGGCAAATACTTGAACAGTTGTAGTTCCTACTGCAACAGCTGGAGGAATACCAACTAGTATCAATAGAGGAGAGGATATAAAACCTCCACCTATTCCAAAGAGTCCAGATATAAAACCAATTCCAACTCCAAGGGAAATTAATATATAAATATTTATGGATATTTCAGCAATAGGTAGGTAAAAATTCATATATTGAAATAAAATATTATACTTAAAATTAACAAAATAAATTAATGATTAAATACACTTTAGCATTTGCATGTTCAAGCGATGGTTTTATTGCAAAATATTCTGGTGATAATCCATTTGAATGGACTAGCTTGGAGGACAAAAAACACTTAGACAATTTAATAAAGAATCATAAATGGCAAGTTATGGGTAGAAAAACTCATGAATTAAACCCAAACGACTCTAGATCAAGAATTATTTTTTCTAGAAAATACCAAAAAATCAAACAAATTAAAAACTCAATAAATCAATATTATTTTAATCCAGATATTAACCAGTGGGATGAATTTGAAAGTCTTTGCAAAGAAAGTGTTTTAATTTTAGGGGGAACGAGTGTTCATGATTATTTCTTATATGCTGATTTAATTGATGAAATTTTTATTACTGTAGAACCTTTAAAATTTGGAAAAGGGTTACCAGCTTTTACATACATAAATTTTAGGGACTTAGTTCCTTACTTAACTGAGAGAGGATATCGTCATTCTGAAAAAGAAATTAATGATAAGGGCTCTTTGTTAGTTAATTTTTCAAAAACTTAGAAGTTCTGTGTAATCATTTTTGTAAGCTTACTTCTAACTTTATCAAATCATCAAATCTCTTAAACCCTTCAAATATTAACAAATCACAATCTTTGTTAATTTCTACCAGACGTTCTAAATTAATATGTGACTCAGCTTTTTCTTCTATGAATGCAAGTCTTTTATCTGATACTAGTGTAGTTTTATAGGCTCCGGATTTTCTAATTTTATAACTATCTGTATTAGGATGATCAATATCAAAAGAGTGGTGAGCATGTTTTACCACACCAACTTTTATTTTCTTTTCTTTAAAAAATTTAACTAAATTACTCACTAAAGTAGTTTTGCCACTATTTTTCCAACCAATAACAGCTATTGTTTTCACCTTGTCACCATAATACAATCATGAAAAAAATGACAGATTTTTTAATCAAACCTAGTGTGAATAACAGATCTTTATTTAAATTAAAAAAATCAATTAATGAAAAAGGCGAAATAACAAAAATTCCAATCATTGAAGAAAAACCACTCACGCTATACTTAAACAACCAAGAAATAGTGACAATAATGACTATAGGAGATTATCCAAAATATTTAGCTATAGGTTATTTATTTAATCAGGGAATGCTAAATAATATAGACGATGTAAAAAAGATTGAGTTTCATAAAGACCTAAAGACAGTTGTTGTAAGAACAAAGAGTAAAACTAATTATGAAGAAAAATTAAAGAAGAAAGTAAATACCTCTGGTTGTGCACAAGGGACCGTATTTGGAGACTTATTTGAAGAAATAAACACCATTTCCTTGAATAAAAAAATAAGAATAGATCATCAACAGCTTATGAGTTTATCCAAAAAAATTAATACAGAGCCAAGTTTATATTTATCTGTAGGTGCAATACACGGTTGCGTCTTATGTCAAGGAGATAAACCTTTGTATTATTTTGAAGATGTGGGAAGGCATAATGCTGTTGATAAAATTGCTGGTTTGATACTTGATAAGAAAATAGATGCAAAAGAAATGTCTTTTTACACTACTGGCAGGCTGACGAGTGAAATGGTATTGAAATGTATCAAAATGGAAATACCAATACTATTATCTCGATCAGGTTTCACTGCTTGGGCAGTTGAAATAGCTAGAAAGAAAAATTTAACAATGATTGGAAGAATTAGAGGTAAACGGTTAAATATTTTATCTGGAGAATTTAGATATACCAAAGATGAGTAAGCTTGTATCTGTAATACTAACGGGTGGAAAATCCTCCAGAATGGGTTATGAAAATAAAAGTTTTTTAAAAATTAAAGATAAGTGTTTTATTGAAATTTTAATAGAAAGTCTTCAAGAAAAGTCTAATGAGATTATTATTAATGCTAATAGAGATATCAGTAAGTACAAAATATTTGGTTATAAAGTTGTAAGTGATAAAATTGGTGGTTACAAAGGGCCACTAGCTGGTTTACATAGCGCTCTTGATCTATATAAAAACTCAAAAGAGGATTTATGGTTTGCACTTTTTCCCACTGATGCCCCAATAATAAACACAGGTATCATAGATAATTTTATCTCAATTACAGAAAAAAAGAGTAAAGTTTATATTTGCAAGATTGATAATATTATCGAACCAATGTTCTCTTTTTGGTCATCAAAAATATTTACGGAATTAAATGAAGTCCTTTTAAAAAATAATGGTTATAAAATTATGAAATTTGCTGAAGAGATTGGATTTGATTATATAAATTTTAAAAAAAATAAATTTAGAAGAATATTAGATGCTGTATTTAAAGAGAATAATATTAATCCGCGAGTTTTAGTTGAGTCAAACTCTATGACTCATATTTACTCTCACGTAAATAGTTCAGAATTTTCAACAATTATGCCATATATATTTACTCAGTCATTCAATTACGATGAGAATACAAATTTTATTCAATTAATTTCTCCAGAAATATCTCATAAGGTAGGTATAGTTCATATTGATGATAATCGCCCATCTCCTATTAAAAATAACTTTTTAAAATTCTTAAAAAGCTTTAATAAGTAATTATTATCAATTAATTAGTTATTGATAATTGAATCTTAATAAAAAATTACTAAATTATAGTCAATGAAAGACTCACAAAGTAAGATTCATCCAGGTTCTGGTAGAAGAAAAGCATTAGAATTCAACAAGGGTCGCCAAAGTGATGACCAGTCAATTGATGATCTTAAAAACCTAATACCTAATGATTATTTTAGACAAAGGGATATGCTTATTGAAAGCCTTCACTTAATTCAAGACCATTATAAATGTCTTAAACCAAAACATTTAACAGCACTGTCCGAATTAACAAATTTACCTTTAACTGAAATTTACGAAACAGCATCATTCTATGCTCACTTTGACATTTATAAAGAGGATGATATTAGCCCTCCTGAAACAACAATTAGAGTTTGTGATGGTATTACATGTGAGATGAATGGATGCAAAACTTTGGAAAAAAATTTAAGTGACAATGTATCTTCTAATGTGAGAGTAGTTAGAGCACCTTGTATGGGAAGGTGTCATCAAGCACCAGTAGTTGAGGTAGGAAAAAAACATTTTGTAAACGCAGATGTAAGTGTAGTTCAAAAAGCCTTAAAGGAGCACGATACAAAACCAGTTATACCAAATTACATTAGCTATGACGATTATGTAAAAAATGGTGGATATAAAATTTTAAAGGATTGTATTGAAAATAAAAAAGATCCTATGAAGCTCATAGAAGAAATGGAGCAATCAGGTTTAAGAGGTCTTGGTGGTGCGGGATTTCCAACTGGTAGAAAATGGAGATTTGTAAGAGCAGAAAATAAACCTAGGTTAATGGCAATTAATGGTGATGAGGGTGAACCAGGAACCTTTAAAGATCATCATTATCTTACAAGAGATCCTCATAGATTCCTTGAGGGAATGCTAATTGCTGCATGGGTAGTTGAGGCAACAGATGTATATATATACATGCGAGATGAGTACCCTGATGTAATAAAGTTTTTAAAGCAAGAAATTAAAATTTTAGAAGAAAAAAATTTAAATATTAAAACAAGAATTCATTTTAGAAGAGGTGCTGGCGCATACATTTGTGGTGAAGAGTCATCAATGTTAGAAAGTTTAGAGGGCAAAAGAGGCTTACCTAGACATAAACCTCCATTTCCATCTCAAGTAGGACTTTTTGGTAGACCAACATTAATACACAATGTTGAAACAGTTTTTTGGGTAAGAGAGATTTTGGAAAAAGGTGCTGTATGGTTCAGTAGTCATGGCCTCAATGGTAGAAAAGGTTTAAGAACGTTCTCTGTATCGGGAAGAGTAAAAAACCCTGGTGTAAAGCTAGCTCCAGCAGGGATCACAATAAAACAACTTATTGATGAGTATTGTGGTGGTATTCAAGTGGGTCATATATTTAAAGCATACTTACCTGGAGGGGCCTCTGGAGGGATACTTCCTGCAAAATTAGATAATATTCCGCTTGATTTTGACACATTACAAGAGCATGGCTGTTTTATTGGTTCGGCTGCTATAGTTGTTCTGTCTGATAAAGATAATATGAAGGATATTGCCAAAAATTTAATGTTCTTTTTTCATGATGAAAGTTGTGGTCAATGTACTCCTTGTAGAAATGGAACTGAAAAAGCTCTTAAACTCATGAACCAATCATCTTGGGACGTAGACCTTTTAAAGG
>QCDA01000023.1 GCA_003281065.1 Pelagibacteraceae bacterium AG-349-E10 | reverse complement strand
GCCATGCCACCTTCATACATTAGATCAACAATTAACTTTACTTCATGTAAACATTCGAAATATGCCATTTCAGGTGCATAACCAGCCTCAACAAGAGTTTCAAAACCATTTCTTACAAGAGACATTAACCCTCCACAAAGAACTGTTTGTTCACCAAATAAATCTGTCTCGCATTCTTCTTTAAATGTAGTTTCAATTATACCTGATTTACCTCCACCCAAAGCAGAAGCATACGCAAGACCAATTTCTTTTGCATTGCCACTTACATTTTTGTCTACTGCGAGTAAACATGGAACTCCACCACCTTTGAGATACTCACCTCTTACTGTATGACCTGGGCCTTTTGGAGCGACCATAAATACATCTAAATCCTCTCTTGCTGTAATAAGTTGAAAATGAATATTTAAACCATGAGCAAATGCTAAAGCAGCACCGTTTTTTATATTTTCGTGGATTTGAGTTTGATAAATTTCTTGCTGATTTTCATCAGGAGCTAAGAACATTACAATATCTGCATCCTTTACCGCATCTGCAGGTGTTTGAGTTTTTAGGCCCACATTTTTTGCTTTTTCAATTGATGAAGAACCCTCTCTCAATCCCACAACTACATTAGAGGCCCCAGAGTCTTTTAGATTTAATGCGTGAGCATGACCTTGCGATCCAAAACCTATTATTACAATTTTTTTGTCTTTTATTATGTTAAAATCAGCATCTTGTTCGTAATAAACCTTCATATTACCCCCTAAAAACGTTATATTCCGAGCCCTATAGGCCCACTTCGAACTAATTCGACTTTTATACCACCGATTGTGTCTAAGTCATCTAAAAATTTGTTTATTCGCTCGCTTGTGCCTGATATTTCATAAACAACAATATTTTGTCTTTTTTGAACAGTTCTTGAACGATAAATATCTGCAAAATTGAGTATTTTTTGATCTTGTTCCTCATTTTCAAATTCGATTTTAACTAGGCAAATTTCTGCCTCATAAGACTCACTTAAGTTTGCTAAATTAGTTGCACTATGAACGGGAACAAGTTTTTCTAGTTGTGCTATAATTTGACTAATCACTTTTTCTTCTCCTAAAGTTTCAATAGTAATTCGAGAAAGATTTTTCTTTACGTCCACAACTGTTACATTTAATGCTTCAATATTATATCCTCTTCCTGAAAATAAACCTACTATACGTGCAAGAATACCAGGTTCGTTGTCAACAATAACAGAGAGAACACTTCTCTTAGACTGTTTAAAAGCATTTATAGGTGTAGGATAAACTGAAGAAGAGGACATTTTGAAAAGATTATTATACTAGAACTTTACCTTTTTCCTGATTTTCAGGATTTTCTTTATCGTATTTAGATAGCAACATTTCGTGATGCGCAGCCCCACTAGGTATCATAGGAAAACAATTTTCTTTTTTATCAACCCAAATATCGGCTATAACTGGCCTGTCAATTGAAATCATTTCATTAATTGTGTCATCTAATTCTGAAATATCTTTTGCTCTAACTCCAACAGCATTGAAACTCTCTGCTAATTTTTTAAAATCAGGAAGGGCATCCACGTAACTCTCTGAGTATCTACTACCATGTAATAGTTCCTGCCACTGTCTAACCATTCCCATATATTCATTATTTAAAATAAATATTTTTATTGGTAACTTATATTGAACAGCTGTAGCTATTTCTTGAATATTCATAAGAAAGGATGCCTCACCAGCAATATCTATAACTAGAGAGTCTGGATTTGCCATTTGTGCACCAACTGCAGCAGGCATTCCGAAACCCATTGTGCCTAAACCACCTGATGTAATCCATCTGTTTGGTTTTGAAAACTTATAGTATTGAGCTGCCCACATTTGATGCTGACCAACTTCTGTAGTAACAAAAGTATCTTTTTGTTTCGTTAATTCGTAAAGTCTGGAAATAGCATGTTGCGGTTTGATGACTTCATCGCCTTGTTCGTAATGGAGACATTCTTTTTTTCTCCATTCATTAATTTGGCCCCACCAATTACTATAATCTTTATCGCTAAAATCAATATTATTGGAGTCTATAAATGAGTTAATTTCTTTAAGTGTTAGAGTAATGTCAGTGTTAGTATGAAAATTAACTTTAACGTTTTTATTGATTGAACTTTGATCAATATCTATATGAAATTTTATAGAGTCTGGAGAAAAAGCATCTAATCTGCCAGTAACACGGTCATCAAATCTTGCTCCAACATTAATCATCAAATCACATTTGTTCATAGCCAAGTTAGCTTCGTAATTTCCATGCATACCTAACATGCCAAGTGAACTTTTATCTTCACCTGGAAAGCATCCCAATCCATGGAGAGTTGTTGTAATTGGAATATTTGTTTTGTTTACAAGCTTAATAAGCTCTTGGCTAGCTTGATGGCCTGAGTTTAAACAACCACCTCCAACATAAAATATAGGTCTTTCAGACTTTTTAATATGATTTACTAGTTCTTCGACAAAATTTTTATCAACATTTTTGGAACCAGCTTTAATTCTGTGCTCTCTAAAACTAATATCTTTCTTTGATATATATTTTGACTTTGCAAACTGAACATCTTTAGGGATATCGATTAAAACAGGACCAGGTCTGCCAGAGCTAGCAATTTTAAATGCCTCATGGATAGTCTCAGAGAGTTTACTTACGTCCTTCACTAAATAATTGTGCTTGGTGCAAGGTCTTGTAATTCCGGTTGTGTCACATTCCTGAAATGCATCTGTTCCAATTAAATGTGATGGGACTTGTCCAGTAATACAGACAATTGGAATGCTATCCATTAATGCATCAGTTAATCCAGTTACAACATTGGTCACACCAGGACCAGATGTTACTAATAACACACCTACTTTCCCACTTGATCTAGCGTAGCCCTCTGCTGCATGAACCGCACCAGCCTCTTGTCTTACTAAAACATGTTTTAAAAAGTTTTGACCAAATATTGCATCATAAATTGGGAGAACAGCTCCACCTGGGTAACCAAAGATTGTGTCAACCTCTTGTTCTTTAAGAGCTTTGAGTAAAATATCTGCTCCCGTGAATTCGTTTTCATTGTTCATTTAAATATATACTTATATTTTCAATTGAATCTTTAGGGAAGCTTTTTTTATAGTTTATTCTCAAATTAAGTTGGCTAAATTTTTGGTTATTCCACCATGTAAACTGTCTTTTTATATACCTCTTAGTATTTTTAATTCCTAAATAAGTAGCCTCATCTAAACTTAATTTATTTCTAACACAAGATAGCAATTCTGGTAAACCATGAGCTTTATAGAGAGTTTTTGATATTTTTTTATTTTCATAAAGTGATTTAACCTCATCTAAAGCTCCCTTGTTTATCATTTGATGAAATCTTAATTCTGCTTTTTCGTAAAGATCTTTCTTGGGTTTTGTAACCTGGATAACAAGTGAATTAGGAGTGATTGGTGTTTTACTACCATAATTATTTTCCATTATATCATCATACTCTAAGCAAAAAGCTAAACGGCTTAATAATCTTTGTTTATCTTTTGGGAAAATTTTTTCTTTATAATATTTTTCTAAAATATTAAGACAATGATCTGGGCCTTTTTCTAAAAATAAATCTTCTGCGTGTTTTTTAAATTTATGACTAATTGAAGGCATCATTGATAATCCCTCTATAAGTGATTGAATATAAAACCCAGTACCACCAACAAACACAGGTATTTTATTTCTACTTTGAATATTTTTGATTACTTGTCTTACTTCATCTATCCAATGATTAACTGAATATTCTTTATTATTGACATGTCCATAGAGATGATGAGGTACTATCTTTAATTCTTGTTCTGTGGGTCTATTTGATAAAATCTTTAGTTGTTTATATACCTGTATACTATCAGCATTAATAACTTCTATATCTATTAATTTTGATAATTCATATGTGTAATCATTTTTACCTGAACAAGTGGGACCTACAACAAAAAGAAATTTATTCAATAACGAATGGATTGATTAACCAAAATTCATTACCATCTCTAATAACTCTTAATAACAATTTATCTCGTTTCAACTTAATACTATTAGATATGATCGATTCAAAAGAACTAATATCTGTAATTTTCTCACTAGATACTTGGATAATAACATCATTCTTTAAAAGATTTTCATTATTATTTCCTACCTCTGTAACCAAAATACCTTTAGTTTTTGAGTCTAACCCTAAAGAATTTATAGCATCAATTGTCAACTCCAGGACAGTAATATCTAACTCTTCTAAATAAACCCCATCATTTTTAGCAAGTTTGCGGCCCTCTTCTAATTCACCAACCTTTACCGGTATATCTAAAATTTCTCCGTTTCTCCAAATCTTAACAATTACTTCACTGTCTATTGGGGTTTCTGCAACAACTTTAGGCAAATCTTTAAATGATGTGATTTTTTGATTATTAAACTCAATTATTATATCTCCAGCTTGAATGTTTGATAACGCAGCAGGGCTATTTGGTTCAACAGATGCAACAAATGCTCCCTCGGTTGAGTCATAGCCAAGACTCTCAGAAAATTCTTCAGTTAAATCTTGAATTTGAACACCAAGCCTTCCTCTTTTTGCCTGACCAAATGAGATTATTTGTTCAACAATTAATTTTGCTGTTTGAGAGGGAATAGAAAAACCTAAGCCAACACTTCCGCCTGTTTGGGAGATAATCATTGAATTAATGCCAATAACCTCTCCATCTAAATTGAATAAAGGTCCACCGGAGTTACCTCTATTAATTGGAGCATCAGTTTGTATAAAATCAACGTAAGGCCCTCCACCAATATCTCTATTGATAGATGATATTATTCCTGAAGTTACAGTTCCTCCTAAACCTAAGGGGTTACCGATAGCTAATACAATATCTCCGACTCTTGATAAATCTGAGTCTCCCCAGTCAACACTTTGTATATCAACAGATGAGGGATCAATTTTTAAAACAGCTATGTCAGTTTTAGGGTCAGTTCCAACAAGTTCTGCAGGAACTTCATCAATTCCATTATTGAAAATTACAGTTATTTGATCTGCTCCGCTTATTACGTGATTATTTGTAACTACATAACCCTCATCACTAATAATAAATCCTGACCCAAGACCAGTTAGATTTTCACGTTTTGGCATTTGATTGCCAAAAAAATCATCAAACATATCATTGAACGGATGGCCTTCTGGTAATTCAGGTAATTGCCTAGTTTGTCTTTCTACGGTTTGGCTAGTAGCAATACTTACAACTGAAGGTAGAAGTTCATCAACTAAATCTGCATAACCTCTCTCAAACTGTGCTGATGCACTTTGGATTATAAAAAATATACTGAAAAGAGATAGAACTAAGTGTCTTTTCATCTAAAAATTTTATTTAGTTGGCGCCCTCAGAGTTTTCAAAGTACTCAAAGAAATCACTATCAGGAGAAATGACCATGGTAGTTGTTCCGTCTTTAAAAGTATCTGCGTATGCTTCCATTGATCTAATAAATTCAAAAAATTCAGGGTCTTTTGCAAAAGCTTCATTTAAAATTTGGTTTCTTGCAGCCTCACCTTCACCTTTTAAAATGTTAGATTGTTTTTCTGCTTCAGCAATAATTTCAATTTTCTCCCTATCAGCAGTTGCCTTAACTTTTTGTGAGATCTCTTGACCTTCCGCTCTTAATAAATTTGCTTCTCTCTCTCTTTCCGTTCTCATCCTATCAAACACGTTAGATTGAACTTCTGGCGTAAGTTCAGTTCTTTTTAACCTTAAGTCAACAATTTCGATACCAAAGGTATCTTGATCTTCTCGAACATTTTCAAAAATCTCAGCCATAATTTTATCACGATCATCAGATAACAAATCGTTTAATTGATACTGAGCTATTACACCTCTTACAGATGAGTTTACTATTCTCCCCAAACGATCATTAAGGGCTAACTCTGTTCTAGTTGTTTGAAAAAACTTTAGAGGATCTTTAATCATATATCTGACAATTGAGTCGACTACTATACGCTTTTGGTCTCTAAGTATTACCTCTTCTTGAGCAGGATCTAGGTTTAACACCCTGCTGTCATAGTAAACGACGTTTTGTATGAATGGTAACTTAAATTTCAAACCAGGTGATTGATGCACAGCACGCGGTTCACCAAATTGTAAAACAATTACTTGTTTTGTTTGATCTACAACAAAGAAAAAGCCAGATGCAAACAAAATAAAGAAGAATGATAATCCGACAATTATATAATTTCTCATTTTCATTAGTTGTTACCTGTCTGCTTGTTCTTGTTTAACTCATTTAAAGGTAAATAAGGAACAACTCCGTTGCCAGAATTCTGATCAATCATTATCTTGCTAGATCCTGATAGGACGTCTCTTAATGTTTCTAAGTAAATTCTTTTTTTGGTTGTCTCTTTAGATTGCTCATACGTGTCTAACACTTGAAGAAATCTACTTGCTTCACCTTCAGCTTGTTTAATTAATTTATTTTTATAACCCTCTGCCTCTTGGAGGATTTTTTCAGCCTCACCTCTTGCCTCAGGTACAATTCTGTTGCTATAAGCCTCTGCTTGGTTGACTGTTCTCTCTTTATCCTGTCTTGCTTTTTGAACATCATCAAATGCATCTATAACCTCTCTTGGAGGGTTAACATCTTGTAATTGTATGGATTGGATTAGTATTCCAACTTCATATTCATCCAAAAGTTCTTGTAGTAAAGATCTTGAGTCTCTTTCAACTGATTGTCTAGATACGGTTAGTAGGCCTTCTAAGTTAGTCTGACCGACAACTTCTCTTAAAACACTTTCAGATATAACTTTTACTGTTTCTTCTGGGTCTCTTAAATTAAATAAAAACTGCCCAGCATCTTTAATTCTATAAAGCACTGTATAGTCTAAATCAGATATATTTTGGTCGGATGTTAACATCATACTTTCTTCGAGCACATCTCTAGTAGAATTACCATTAGATCTAAAACCAACATTAATTTTCCTGATTGCTTCAACTTTTGGAGTTAAGACTTTTCCAATAGGTGTTGGGAAAAAATAATGGAGTCCTGGATCTGTTGTGCTTTCATTCCATTTACCAAAAAGTAGTTCAACCCCTTGTTCATCAGGCTCAACTCTATAAAAACCTGTAGCAAGCCAAATTATAAAAGCTATTAGTATTAAAAATGAAACACCCTTAAAACCACCTTTGAAAGGCATTTTAATTTTGTATTTATTTTTTAAATCTTTGAGAAGGTCATCAATTGAGTCATTGTTACCGCCTGAGAAACCACCAGAACCTCTATTATTGTTCCCTGAAGAAGGCCCCCATGGTCCATCAAGTGCAAAAATTTTAAATTTGTTTTTGTTCACGATACATTATATGTAGTGTTTAATATATGAATATCAAGACTTGTTTTGGAATATCAAGCTGTAAAGGTGGTGTTGGTAAATCAACTGTGGCTTGCAATATCGCTATAACTTTAGCAAACCAAGGATACAAAGTTGGCCTTTTAGACGCAGACATTTATGGACCTAGTGTCCCAACATTACTCGGTATTGGAGATAAGGAACCAAAAGTTGAGGATGGGAAGTTTTTACCATTTGAAGTATTTGGGATAAAGGCAATGTCGATAGGTTTTCTTGTCAATGAAGAACAGGCAATTGTTTGGCGAGGACCAATGTTAGCTAAAGGGCTTGATGGACTTATTAATAAGACAATTTGGGGTGATTTAGACTATTTAATTGTTGATTTTCCCCCTGGTACTGGAGACGTACAAATTTCAATGTCCCAAAAACTCAAACTGGATGGAACTCTTATTATAACAACTCCACAGCTTCTATCTTTAAAAGATGTCATCAGAGGCATTAATATGTTTATCAAGGTTAATGTTCCAATACTTGGTGTAGTTGAAAATATGTCTTATTTAGAAGAACAAAATAAAAAAAAATATATTTTTGGTGAATCAAAGACTAAGTCCTTATTACTTAAAGAAAATATAAATTTAATTGAAGAACTTCCTTTTAATTTAAATATCCCTAAAAGCTGTGATGATGGAAAGCCCTATTGTTTTGATTATAAAGATGATTATTCACTTAAATTTGAAAATATAACAAACGCAATTATAAAAAAATTTCAAAGTTAAGATAATTTAATATTAAACTTTATTTCTAATTCTCTAAGCTCTCTTGGCGATAATTTATAATTAGACTTCTTAATTTTTTTATTCGCTAATTTGTCTTTAACAATTTTCAAAGCCTCTTTAGAGAGTTGGAATGAGTCCGAACGATAATCTTCAAAAGCTTCGTATGTTAAGGGCACCCACTTTTTTAAAATTTCAACCATTTTTTCAGCATAAATTTGTATTTCATATTGAGCATGGCTATCTGCACGTAATCTCAAAAAATGCATAAGATTATGAAGGTCTACCTTCCAATACCACTGTGTATAATAGTTTAATGGAAGAGTCGTTCGAGCTAGTTCTCTAGCTAGACCCTCTCCTTCAACGTATTCATCGTTATTCAAAAGCTTACCATTCAATAAATTTTGGTAGTCATCATAGAGTTGTTCAGAATTCTTTTGAATTAAATCTTGGGCTTGTTTTGCAAACTTTTTATCTAGAGTATTTGATCTCCCTTGTTTATTTGTAGTGGATTGAGATCCAAGTTGATCCATTTCTGGAACATAAAACTCTTTATCTAGTACTGAATATCTAGCAGAGTATTCATTTACATTTGCAGTTCTGTGTCTAATCCATTGTCTAGCAACAAAAATAGGAAGTTTAATATGAAACTTGATTTCACACATCTCAAACGGAGTTGTATGCCAGTGACTTAAAAGATATCTAATAAGACCACGGTCCTCACGTAATTTTTTTGTTCCTTCACCATAGGAGACTCTGGCTGCTTGGACTATTGACTGATCTGTTCCCATGTAATCAATAACCCTTATGAAACCATGGTCTAAAATTGGGATTTGTTTATATAGTATTTTTTCTAAAGCAGAAGAAGTGGCTCTTGTAGTTTTAAAATCTTTAAATTTTGGCACTTTAGTGATTTTTTTCTTCATAGGTGTTTAAAGGATTCATTTATTAGACTATATTATCTTCGTTGTTTATCAACTATAGCAATAAACGCTATATGTAATAGGTGTATCGGACTCGGGGGCGGTACCCGACACCTCCACCATAAAATTTTTATGGGGGTGATATAGGTTTGACGTGCTCTGAAGGATATAGTTTTTGCTCGTTGTAAGCGTTTCTTCGACATAGAAACTTAAAATAATTGCTAACGATAATGAATTAGCACTCGCTGCTTAATCTAATTAGGTAAGCGCGGCTTTGGGGCGGCCGGGCAACAGAACGCCCCTTTCATTAAATTTGTAATTTTTATAAAATAATTTTGTATGTCCTAGAGTCTATCTTATCACTAACATCAATAATCTTAAACATACCTGTTTTTTCTATCTTTACACCTTTTGATGTAACAAAGGATTTCATTTTATTTACTTCACCCTCTGACATTTTTCTTTGATATTTAAGTGTATGACTTTTGGAACCAATTTTAAAAATAGTTTTCATAATTTTAATTACGACTTTGAATTATGCTGGATGAAACTTAATTATGATTTATTTGCATAATGTGTTAATAAAAAATTAATATTTTTTTTAAATAATAAGCTAAAGTAAGCTTAGTAAAGGAGAGTGTAATCATGGAAAAAATGATGTTAGCAATTGGTAGATTAAAAGAAGGTGAAGGTAAATTTGAAAAATTTATGGCTTTTTTTCAATCTGAAGAAGGGATGGCAATGAGGAAAGCTGCAGCACATGTAGAAAAAACAGTTCCTGGAATTTTACCTGATAAAAGCGGTATAATGTTTAAAGTTCATGTTCATAATGAAGAGGAAATGATGGGTATCGTTAAAGGTACAAATCCTGTGATGAAGCCAATTTATGATGAATGTATACAAAGCATCGAATTGTTCGAATTAACACAAGTCTCATTAGACGAATAAAAAAGGATTAAAAATGTCAATTTTAAAAAAATATAATGAGGTCTTTATGAATAAAGATGAAGCTGGAATGAATGAGGTGCT
>QCDA01000022.1 GCA_003281065.1 Pelagibacteraceae bacterium AG-349-E10 | reverse complement strand
TATAGGTTTAGGTGCAAACAGGTTGGCTCAGCGAATTGAGAACTTATCTAATAAAAGAATAAAAGTTAATGTTTACTCAGCTGGTGAACTAGTCCCACCGTTTGGAGTGTTTGATGCCGTGTCATCTGGAACAGCTGATTTATATCACTCAGCAGAGTTTTATTGGGGAGGAAAGAACAAAGCCTATCCTTTTTTTGCTGCGGTTCCTTTTGGAATGACTGCCGAGGAATTTAACTCATGGATATATTCTGGCAATGGTCAATTATTATGGGATGAATTAGGTTCTAATTTTAACATTAAACATTTTCTGGTTGGTAATACTGGATCTACATTATTTGGTTGGTTCAAAAACGAATTAAATAGCCTCGAGGATGTTTCAAAACTTAAAATAAGAAGTCCTGGTATGGGAGGAGATTTATTAAAGACTATGGGAGCAACTTCTATAAATATACCAGGAGGTGAAATTCTTCAGTCTTTAGCAAGTGGTGCTATAGACGCTGCAGATTGGTCTAATCCTGTTATGGATTTAGCTTTTGGTTTTTATAAAGTAACAAATTACTGTTATTATCCAGATTTTAAAAAACCTACAGTTTCTATTTCATTAGGAATGAATTTAGATAAATGGAACTCTTTTGATAATGAAGCTAAGAGCATCATCGAGTATGCTTGTCAGTCAGAAAATCAAGAAATGTTGTCTGATTTTATGTACAAAGAGGTTGTGGCTATAGAAAAATTGAGGTCACTTGGTGTAGAATTCAGGCAACTACCTAATGATATTGTCATTGAAGCCAAAAAAAATATAAATGGTGTTTTAGATAATTATACTGATACTTCACTTGGAAAAAAAATTAGGGATGATTATTTTCAATTTTTAGGTTTAAGAACTTCATATAAGGACTTTGATATTTCTAACTACTTGAATTTTAGAAAAATTTAATAGTGTGTGGAAGATATTCGCTTAATCTTAAAGATAATCACTCTTCTTTTAAGAGTGAAACTATAAATAACTTCAAATCAATATTTGATTATAAAAATGAAGATATTTGCCCTACCAACAAAGCACCTATTGTCTTTAATCTAGGCTCTAAATTTGTATTTAAACAATCAAGTTGGGGTTTGTCATTTGATTGGCTTCCCAAAGGAAAAACACTTTTCAATATTCGATCAGAGACAGTTCACGAAAAATCTTTCAGTAATAGTCTTATAAGAAATAACCGCTGTTTAGTCCCTTTTAGTAGTTATTTTGAATGGATGAAAACCCAAGAATTGAAAGAAAAATATAAACTATTTACCAAATCACCAATCAGTTTTTTTGCAGGTGTATATAAATTAATAGAAGATACTTTTTATTTTTCAATTTTAACTAAATCCTCTTTGGAAAATATAGAATTTATTCACAATAGAAATCCAGTCATTATTAATAAAAATAATGTAAGACAATGGTTTTCGAATAGCTATGAGGAACTACTAGCATCTTCTGATGCCATAAATTATGAGTTATTGAAATAGTTATTTTCTAAATTTAAAGAACGATAAAAGCTTTTCTATACCAGAAAAATGTTCCTCTAGTCTAGAATAAACTTTATCTATTTTATTAATATGACCGTCTAATCTTTCATAAAGGTTATCGATTTTCTTATCAAGTCTGTTTAGCTTAATGTTTAGCTGTTTTATGCTATCAGAGTCGCTTGTTTTTGACTGCTTTTTTAGCTTAATTACTTTATTCATATTTAAAATATATTAAATTTCTGATTTGTTTAAAGTATGACAAAACAACGCTTTAGGTAAATCTTAAATCAACTTCAGGTATCCAGTTTTTAAGCTTTTCAATGCGATTTTTAGGGGAAGGGTGTGTAGATAGAAACTCTGGCGGTGCGTTTCCTTTTTGTGCTTCAGCCATTCGCTGCCAGACTTTATATGACTCATGATTATCGTATTTGGCCATTGTCATAAAGGCTAAGCCTAAATAATCAGCCTCCGATTCTTGTAATCTGTTAAAAGGTAAAGATAGACCTAAATTTACTAAATAATCATCAGCAGAGGTACTCGAAAGGGCGCCCTCTAAGGCAATATCCAAGATAGTAGTGCCAACATTTATTGCTAATGCTTGGCTGGCCCTTTCAACACTATGGCGAGCAACCGCATGTGCAATTTCATGACCCATTATTGAGGCCAAACCATCATTATTAGCGGCAACATCTAAGATCCCTGTATAAAAAGCTATTTTACCACCAGGCATACACCAAGCATTAAGTGTTTCCTTGTCATCAATTAATATGAATTCCCAATTATAGTTTTTTATTGAGTCTGATTGACCCATTTTTAAAAAATACTCTTCTACAGACTCTGTAACTCTTAAACCAACCTCTCTTACAGCTCTAAAATTTTGCCCAGACTCTATTAAATTTTCTTGTTTTTTGACTTGTTCGTAAGCTTGAAGGGCTTGTTTGTTGATACTTTCATCTGAAATAATAGAGAGTTGTTTACGGTTTGTAATAGCTACCTCAGTACAAGAAGGTAAAAATAAAGGCGCACAACATGCACATGATAATTTTTTAATAAAATCTCGTCTTTTAAGATTCATGATATTAATATAATCAAAAAGATATTCTTATGACAACCTGTTATATTAACGAAAAATATAAACCTTTAAATCAATCGTATGTCAGTGTAACAGATAGAGGTTTTCAATTCTCTGATGGGGTTTATGAGGTCATTGCTGTATTCAAAGGTGAATTAGTAGATTTAAATCTTCATTTAAACAGATTGTTTGTTTCATTAAAAAAAATGAACATGAAAATTAAACTCAATAGAAATCAAATAATTAGTATCACCAATAAAATCAAAAAATTAAATAATTTAAAAATGGGTATAATTTATATTCAAATTACAAGAGGGGATCAAAACCCAAGGGAACATAAATATCCTGATAAAATTAAGCCTAATATTATTATATACTCAATTAATAAAAACTTTGAATATTTAAATAAGCTAGCACTAAAAGGTGTAAAAACATCTCTTTATCCAGATATAAGGTGGCATAGGTCAGATATTAAAAGTATTTCTTTATTAGGTAATGTTCTAGCTGCAAATCATGCAAAAGAGAATAAATCACATGAAGCAGTATTATTTGATAATAGGAATATGATAACTGAGGGTAATTCTTCAAGTATTTGGATTATAAAAAAAAATAAATGTATTACGCACCCACTTAACTTTAGAATTTTAAAGGGATGTACAAGGCATAAATTAATATCAATTTTAAAAAAAAATAAATTTAAATTTGAGGAAAAAAAATTCTCCATTAAATCTCTTCTTGATGCAGATGAAGCATTCATGACAAGTGCTACTAATTTTATAATGCCCATAGTTAAAGTTGATAAATTTACTATTTCAAACGGTAAGCCCGGTCTAAATACATTGAAGTTTCGTAATTTATTTATCAACGCAATATGATCTTTAGACTTTTCCTTTTCTTATTTTTGTTACCTATTACATCTTACGCTAAAATTAATACAATTTACTTAGCTGGTGGATGTTTCTGGTGTGTTGAGGAGGTTTATGAAAAATTAAAAGGTGTAATTGACGTTCGATCTGGCTATTCAGGAGGTCATGTTGAAAATCCAACTTATCAAGAAGTTGTCAAGGGTGATACGGGCCATATAGAAGTGGCTAAAATTATTTTTGACTCAGATATTGTTAGTTTAGATAAAATCATTAGGGTTTTTTTTGTAAATATTGATCCTTTTGATAGTGCTGGTCAATTTTGTGATAAAGGTTATTCATATAAAAGTGCTCTTTTCAGCAATGACCAAATTGTTATAGATAGATTTAACTTTTACATAGATAAAATTCAGGAAAATCACAAAATGAAGGTGCAAACATTGATCTTACCTTTTAAAAATTTTTATGTTGCAGAGGATTATCATCAGGATTATTACAAAAAAAATCCAATTAGATATACATATTACAAGTACAGTTGCGGAAGAGAGCAGAGGATTAAACAATTAAAAATTAATTTAGGATGATTAAACTCTTATTATTATTTTCAATTATAGCTATATGTATCTTTGTTTTCTTTGGTAATCAATTATCCTCTCGTTATAAAAAATATTTAATTATTTCATTAATAATAATTTTAGGATGTTTTTTAATTTTTTCAGGAAAATTAAATTTTCTACCTGTTGCTTTAGCTCCTGCTTTACTTTTTTTTCGAAGGATCTCTTCATTATTAACTATATTAAACTTGTTTTCGCGATCTTCTTTTGGAAGTAAGTTCAAACCAAAAATTAATACGAAGTATTTACAAATTGAAATTGTGTTACAATCACGTCAAGCTACAATTAATATTATAGAGGGAGTTTTTAAAGGCCGTTCTTTTTCCTCTCTATCTCAAAATGAGGTATCGAAGCTCTTAGAGGAACTAAAAATAAATGATCCTCGTGGATTTAATATTTTAAATGTAATTATTAGTCAAAATAAACAATCTGCATCATCTTCAGACAAGTCACAAATGACAGAGGAGGAAGCTCTATCAGTTTTGGGTCTTAAAAAAGGAGCTTCTGATGAAGATATTAAAAAATCTTATTATGACTTAATGAAGAAATTCCATCCTGATAAGGATGGCAATAATTATTTATCTAATTTAATAACTGAAGCAAAAAATAAGCTTTTAAATAGTTAATTTTAATCTATAAGACATCTATCTCAATGAACGATATTAAAAATCTTGCAATTATTGCTCATGTTGATCATGGGAAAACCACTCTTATTGATAATTTATTGAAGCAATGTGGAATTTTTAGAGATAATCAAGAAATATCAGAAAGAATTATGGACTCTAATGATTTAGAAAAAGAAAGAGGCATAACTATTTTAGCAAAGCCTACTTCTATAATTTTTCAAGATACTCGAATAAATATAATCGATACACCTGGACATGCTGATTTTGGTGGTGAAGTAGAGCGTGTCTTATCAATGGTTGATGGTGTTATCTTACTTATTGACTCTTCAGAAGGTCCGATGCCTCAGACAAAATTTGTTTTAGGAAAGGCTTTAAAACAAGGACTTAAGCCGATAGTAGTAATCAATAAAATCGATAAATCTGACTCAAGACCAGACGATGTGTTAAACGAAGTTTTTGATTTATTTGTCTCTCTTGATGCAAATACTCAACAATTAGATTTTCCAGTTTTATACGCATCAGGTAGAAGTGGGTGGTGTGTTAATGATTTGTCAGATGATAGATCCAGCTTAACACCTCTATTAAATAAAATTATTAGTCATGTGCCATCACCAGATGTTGATAATACCAGACCTTTTGCAATGTTATCAACACTTTTAGACTATGATCCATACTTAGGAAGATGTCTAATTGGAAGAGTAGAGCAGGGATCTGCAAAAATAAACGACAGCGTTCATGCTTTAAACTTATCAGGTAAAATCATTGAAACTGGAAGACTTACTAAACTTTTAAAATTTGAGGGAACCAAAAAAATAACTGTTAACTCAGTTAACACTGGAGATATAGTTTGCATAGCAGGTTTGTCAATCACATCAGTATCAGACACCATTTGTTCAACAGATGTAGAAACACCAATAAAATCTACACCAATAGATCCTCCTACTATGTCAATAAACATTATGGTTAATGACTCCCCTTTAGCTGGGACTGAGGGGAGAAAAGTAACATCAACTTTAATAAGAAATAGATTAATAGCTGAGGCTGAGACAAACGTTGCTATTACCTTCTCAGAAAATCAAAATAAAGATTCATTTGAAATTGGAGGGAGAGGTGAATTGCAATTAGGTGTTTTAATAGAAACGATGAGAAGAGAGGGTTTTGAATTATCTCTTTCTAGACCTGAGGTAGTTTACAAAGACATAAAAGGGACAAAGTGTGAACCCTATGAAGAGGTAACGATAGATGTAGATGAAGAGTTTTCTAGTGTTGTTATTGATAACATGAATCAAAGAAAAGCTGATATGTTAGACATGAGAAAATCTGGAGTTGATAAAACTAGATTATTATTTATTGCCCCTTCTAGAGGACTAATTGGCTATCAAAGCAAGTTTTTAACGGACACAAGAGGAACTGGTGTATTAAACAGAGTGTTTCACTCGTATAAACCATTTAAAGG
The DNA here is from genome assembly GCA_003281065.1 of Pelagibacteraceae bacterium AG-349-E10. Classification (GTDB taxonomy): domain Bacteria; phylum Pseudomonadota; class Alphaproteobacteria; order HIMB59; family HIMB59; genus HIMB59. The sequence continues at coordinate 5,632 of QCDA01000022.1, read as the reverse complement.
GGAGATTACAGAGAGAAGGGCAGGCGCGTTAATCTCTACAGGAAATGGTAAAGCAATAGCTTATGCCATTTGGAAGCTTCAAGATAGAGGAGTAATGTTTGTTAAACACCAAACACCTGTTTATAAAGGCATGGTAGTCGGTGAGCATAACAGAGATAATGATTTAGAGATAAATGTTTTAAAAGGAAAACAATTAACTAACGTTAGAGCATCTGGGTCTGATGAGGCTGTAAATTTAACTGCACCTAGGATAATGTCACTTGAAGAAATGATGACTTATATCAATTCTGATGAATTATTGGAGGTTACTCCTAAAAACTTAAGACTTAGAAAAAGGTATCTTGATCCAAACGAGAGAAAAAAATTTTCTAACTTGAAAATTTATAAATCTATATTATAATTAATATTAAATAATTAAATTAAAATATTGTATTTACTAACTATATTAATATCAATTCTATATCAAATTTAGGAAGTAAAAAACGAATAATCTGACTAAATCAAAAATAAAATATTTATAAAATGATCTATCAAGAATAAATATTGAAAATTAATTTGATTTTGTGGGAATTAAATAAATATTCACACATATTAATCTAGTTAATTAACAAATTAGAGTACTAAATTAGGTGATAGTTATAATTACTTGCCAATAAAAACTATCAAGACAGTTATTCAAAATATAATTTCAAAAAAACTATTAAAAATCATTAAAATCTGACATTTTTAGGTAAAAATGCTTATGTAAATTGCGACATTCATAAAATTCATGAAATATTTGGATTTTGAGTTGAAACATTATCAATATTTTTTTTTGTAAATCAATAGTCAAATTCATAAAATTACCTAAAGATTTATACATAATAAAATTTCAATATACCTAAAAACGCAAAAAAATTGAAAATTGACATTATTTTGTAAGCCATTTTATGGCATCTTCACATCTGTCATCGCCCCAAAAAACCTCATTTTCAACGACAAATGTGGGACTTCCAAAAATGCCTTTATTTTTAGCCATTTCTGTGTTTTTTAAATATTTTTGCTCAATTTCGTCTGTTTGAGCTTGTTTTATTACACTATCTGAATCAAGTCCAATTTCTTTAAGAGAAGAACTCAGATTTGGTTCTGATCCAGGCTCCAAATGCTCTAAAAACCACTTTTTATAAGTTAAAATAGTATATTCTTTGATCCACCCTTGATCTTTTCCCAAAATTGCAACTTTGTTAGCTAAATCGAACTCTTTAAGTGGGTAGGGAGCAGGAACTTTTGCATTAAATCCATAGAAATTAGCTCTTCTTTGTACATCCCGCCACATATAATCAATCTTATCTCTTTTTTTTTCAGCCATAAATGGGACATTCTCCATTTCAATCATTCTTGATCTTACACTGAAAGGAGACCATTCAAATACAACTTCATTTTCAGTCTCTATCTGCGCTAATCTTTGCGTGGATAGGTAAGTATATGTACTTCCAATTGAGTACCAGAATTCTATTTTTCTCATAGGTTTTACCTTAAATGAAATAATTGAAATTATTATTAAAAACAAGTGATCTGGTCACATCTGTCGCATGTATAAAAGGCCATGAAAAACATGTTTATGCAAATTTACAGTGGAGTCATGGACGCTGATTGGAACCCTCTAAGAAAAATACCTAGTGTGGCCCTTAGGCACCTCATTATGCAACTTTTAGCATGGATGTGGTGTATAATTTTTTCACTATATTTTGGGTCTTTTTTGATTTTTGGTATCACAGCTAGCGCTCATTTTCTTCTTATTTTTGGAACTTTTATGACAGCGGCTACTTTTGCAACTGCTCCAAAAATTGTAAAATCTAAGTATAATAACAATAAATAATATACTGTTTTTACTTACTTTTTACATACATCTACTTCAAAAGCACAAGTTAATTCTTTGAGCCTTTTTGTTTGAACTTTTACAGAACTATTGGTAGATCCTGCTGCTGGTATAACAATGTCAAAGTTATTTAAGGATTTATCGTAATATATATCTAATTTATTTGGTAATCCAAAGGGACAAACACCGCCAATAGGGTGAGAGGTGATTTGCAATGTTTCATCGGCAGTCAGCATTTTTGCCTTTTTTTTGAAGAAATTCTTATATTTTTTATTATCGATTTTTACATCTCCAGAAGTCATTAACAAAATTGGTTTTTCTATGATTAAAGCAATTGTTTTAACTATTTGTCCTTTCTCAACATTATGAGCATTTGCGGCTTGTTCTACAGTTGCTGTAGTCTCTTCAAATTCCGTTATCTTTAGGTCAGGGGCTATAACACTAAGATGTTTCTTGACTGATTTTATTGACATTTACACATTTATTTGTTGCATAATATATATTATAAGAATCAAGAATAAAATTTAAATAAATTGTTAATCCAAAAATCAACCATAATTATAAAAGATTACATGAAAAAAATAAAAATATTATTGATTGCTATCTTTTCTTTTGCATCAATCAGTTCTTACGCAAGTATGTGTACAGCTCATTCTTCAAATGACGATAATAAAACCTCAAGTAAGATGTCTTATAGCACTCCATGTGAGATAAGTGACACTGTATTAATGGCTTCTTCGGAGGATTCTTGCTTAGCTTTAAAAGAAAAAATTTCTAATCACGACCACGATTAAAAGATAAAATACTCTATATTTCCAGTTTAAGGCCATCATATGCTGGAAATACGTTACCTACAGATAGTTTTTTGTACTCAGTATCGTAATCAATATGGGCTGTCATATGGCTTAAAAACGTTTTATTAGCATTAACTTTATGGGTCCAATCAATAACCTCTTTATAGGAAGCATGAGATGGGTGTTCGTCATATCTCAAACAACCAACAAACCAACACTTAATCCCTTTTATTTTATCCAGATAGTTCTCATCATAAAAAAACTTTATATCTAAATTATAGGCTATTTTATTATCAAAAATGAAGCCATAGGAGTCAATATTTCCGTGATTTTGTTTAATAATCTCAATTTTAAAACCATTTATTTCAATGAATTTAGAATTAATAGTATTTGCAATAAGAATAGGTTCATATCCGTGATTTTCATCTTTAACAAATAGATAAGAAAAACTTTTTTTTAAAATATTCAAAGTTATATCATCAGAGTATATAGGTATTTTTTTTTTGTTTATTAATGAAATTGCCCTTAAGTCATTAATACCATGAATATGATCAGCATGAGAATGTGTGTAAATGACAGAGTCAATATTATCAATTTTATTATCTATTAGCTGTTTTCTTAAATCAGGACTTGTATCTATTAGTATTGATTTTCCTGCTTTTTTTAAAAGTATTGAAGGTCGTGTTCTTTGGTTTTTAGGATTTGATTTATCACAATTACCCCATATGTCATGAGATAATGGAACTCCAAAACTTGAACCACATCCTAATACATTTATTTCAGTTTTTTCAGTCATTTATTTTAAAAAGCTTCTTGTAATTATAAGTACTAATTTCGCATGTATTAATGTAGTCGTTTCCAGTAATTTCACAATATTTTTCAATTATAATTTTTAAATAACTGGGTTTATTGATTTTACCTCTTAAAGGATCTGGAGTAAGATAAGGGCTATCAGTTTCAAAAATAATTTTTTCTATTGGTAATATTTTAATTGTATCTCTCAAATTATTCGCATTTTTGAATGTAATAATGCCTGACAGGGAAAAAAAACAGCCTAAATCAATGCACTTTTTTGCAAATTCTTTACTTCCAGTGAAACAATGAATAAGAATACTATCTATTTTTTTTGAGTATTTAGTTAAAATTTTAATCATATCCGCTTCAGCATCTCTCGTATGAATTATACATGGTAAATTATAAACACTAGCTGCATCTAAATGTATCTCAAAGCATTCAATTTGCTTATTTTTAGGAACATCATAATGATAATCTAAACCTGTTTCCCCTATTCCAACAATTCTATTTTTAAATTTTTTAATATTTTCATCTAAAAGAGTCTTTATTTCCTCAGGTTTGATATCAAGAGTATTATTTGGGTGATGACCTAGACTGATATCGACAAAATTAAAATCTTTTATTAAATTAATATCTTTCTGAAACTGGTATAAATTAGAATTTATACTTAAAATTCGCTCTATGTTATTTTCTAGGGCATCTTTACAGATATCTGATACTGAATTTTTTAGTAATTCATGACCAAAATTTACATGACTGTCTATTAAATTACTCAATTTTAGTAAATAGAGGTTCAGGTTGTCGAATTTTTAGAAATTTTAAGTTAATTACCTCTTTAAAATTATCAAAAATATCCAATTTAATACTATTCATATTTTCGAATAAATTGAATACTTCTGAGGTTTTTGAAGGCATAAAAGGAACTAAATATTGACTAACCCTGATAATACATAGGCAAATATTAGCCAAAACTTTTTTCATTTGTTCAGGATCTGTTTTTTTTAATACCCAGGGAGCAGATTTATCGACATAATTATTTAAATCATTCATAAATAAAAATAATTTTTTTAGGTATTCGTCATATTTGTAATTTTCCATATACTCAAACAATTCTTTTTCAGAGTCGTTTATTTGTTTTAAAATTTCAAAATTAAAATTATCTTCAGTCAAATCAATATTTTGTTCTAAATTTTTACAAATAAAACTAAGTATTCTTTGTATTAAATTTCCATAGTTATTTGCCAATTCACCATTAATTCTATTTTTGATAGCCACCTTTGAAAAATCACCGTCATTGCCAAATGGAACCTCTCTAAAAAGAAAATATCTTACTGAGTCCAGACCGTATTCATCAATCAATTCTTTAGGGTCAATTACATTACCAAGACTTTTACTAATTTTTTGACCCTCATTTGTCCACCAACCATGCGCTACGATCTGCTTTGGTGGATCTAACTCTGCAGCCATTAAAAAAGCAGGCCAGAAAATAGCATGAAATCTGATTATATCCTTCCCTACTACATGTATCCCAGGCCAATATTTTTGATATAAATCAGAATTTTTATTTGGATAATCTAAAGCTGAAATATAGTTAGTTAATGCATCTAACCAAACATAAACAATATGTTTTTCATCTGTAGGGACATCAATTCCCCATTTAAATGTTGTTCTGGAAACGGATAGATCTTTCAACCCTGACTCAACAAATTTAATAACTTCATTAGATCTAGATTTTGGGACTATGAAATTTGGATTATTTTTATAAAAATCTAGCAGTTTGTCTTGCCATTTAGAAAGTCTAAAAAAATATGACTCTTCTTCAACCCAAGATAATTCAGATCCAAAACTGTTATATTTTTTACCATTTTTTTCAACTATTTCATTATCAGCTACAAAAGCTTCATCTCTTACAGAATACCATCCGCTATATTTGGACAAATAAATTTCATCTTTTTCCAACAGAACTCTCCATAGATTTTGAACAGACTTTTTATGTCTTTCTTCTGTTGTTCTTATAAAATCATCATTAGATAAATTTAATAAATTACTTAAATCTTTAAAATTTTCTGAAACCATATCCGTAAATTTTTGAGGATCAATATTTTTTTCTTGAGCAGCTCTTTCAACTTTTTGTCCATGCTCGTCTGTTCCTGTTAGAAAATAAGAGTCGAGACCTCTACAATCA
>QCDA01000021.1 GCA_003281065.1 Pelagibacteraceae bacterium AG-349-E10 | reverse complement strand
ATTGATTATTCTTAATTAAATCAGAAAATTGCTTATCGCTTAAAAACAAATAATCCTTTTTATGTGTTTCTCCTTTTCTTATTGGCCTGGTTGTACAAGAGATTGATAAACAAATTGACTTATCGATTTTTAATAATCTTTTTGAAATTGAAGTTTTTCCAGCACCAGAGGGTGAGGATAATACTATGCAAAAATTATTACTTTTAATCACCAATAATTATACTTGCGTTCGTGCCTCCAAAGCCAAATGAATTAGATATTATATTACTGACACTCTTGGATATTGCCTCATGAGGTATAAGATTTATTGAAGTATTAGTGCTTGGATTATCTAAATTTAAAGTTGGAGGAAGAGTTTTAGTTTCAAGAGATTTAAATGAAAATACTGCCTCAACAGCTCCAGCAGCACCAAGTAAATGGCCAATAGCAGATTTGTTTGAGCTCATAAATAGATTACTATTCAATTCAAATAATTTTTCAACTGCTGAAAGTTCAATCATATCTCCTACTTGGGTTGAGGTTCCATGGGCATTAACATATTCTATTTCCTCAGCGTTTAGATTTGACTCCCTTAAAGCCATCTCCATCGCCCTAAAACCCCCATTACCATCTTCAGAGGGTTTTGTTATATGAAAAGCATCTCCAGACATTCCATATCCTTTTACTTCGCCATAAATTTTAGCATTTCTTTTTTTGGCATGCTCATATTCCTCTAGCACTAAAACTCCAGCACCTTCACCCATTACAAATCCCGATCTGTCTCTATCCCATGGCCTGGAACCATTTTCAGGATTTTCATTAAATGTGTCACATAAAGCCCTGGCAGCAGAAAAACCAGATATTCCTAATGGGCATATTGCAGCTTCAGCACCTCCGCAAACCATCAGATCAGCTTTGTTATTCTTAATAATTGTAAAAGAGTCACCTATAGCATGGGTACCTGTAGCACATGCAGTTACAGGCGAGCTATTTGGGCCTTTCAAATTATATTTAATTGAAATATGTCCTGACAATAAATTGATTAACGAAGATGGAATAAAAAAAGGTGAGATTTTTCTAATACCTTTGTTGTCTAAGATTGATGAGTTTCTGTAAATTGTGTCAAGACCCCCTATACCGGATCCCACCATAACCCCATATCTAAAAGAGCTTTCGTTCTCGGAGACAAAGCCAGAGTCTTTTATTGCTTCATCAGCAGCTATTAAACCTAAAGTTATAAATCTATCTATTTTTCTTTGTTCTCTTGAATTAACAATATCATCGTTTATTTTTGAGTCATCTATGGACCCTGCTATTTTACAAGGAAAATCATCGACTTCAAATTTATTGATTTTTGAAATGCCACTATTAGAATTGATAAGGGAGTTCCATGAAGTTTCAACAGTATTTCCTAATGGATTAATTGTTCCAAGTCCAGTTACTACTACACGCCTCAATTGTTATATTTTCTGTAGCTAATTTGAATTGGCGGTTAAATATGTAACTGCATCTTTAAGAGTTACAATTTTTTCTGCAGCATCATCGGGAATTTCACAACCAAATTCTTCCTCAAAAGCCATAACAAGTTCTACTGTGTCTAAACTATCAGCTCCTAAATCATCAATGAATTTTGAGTCACTTTGAATTTTAGCCTCTTCAACGCCTAAATGCTCAACTACAATTTTTTTTACTCTTTCTTCGATATCACTCATTTTTAAAACCTCTTAGTAATAAATTTAAAAGTTCGTACCACATTATAGTTAATATTCAAATAATTAAATTAATGCCAATCCACCATTTACATGCAAGGTCTGCCCTGTAATATAATCTGCGTTCTCAGAGCATAAAAAACCCACTGCTTTTGCTATATCGTTGGGATCCCCCAGCTTTTTCATTGGGATTCTCTCCAAAATAGCATTTTTTTGCTCATCATTTAATCTGTTAGTCATATTTGACCTAATAAAACCAGGAGCAACGCTATTAACTGTAATATTTCTTGTTGATAATTCTAAAGCCAATGATTTTACAAGCCCTGATATGGCTGATTTTGAAGCTGTATAATTCACTTGTCCAGGATTTCCCGTATATGCAACTACAGATGAAATAAATACAATTCTTCCAAATCTTCTTTTGACCATTTTTTTTACAAAATGTTTAAGCAAATGAAATGAAGAATTCACATTAACATTTATAACGCTATTCCAATCATCTGATGACATCCTTAAAAAAATATTATCTTTATTAAGTCCTGCATTTAAAATTAGAAAGTCTATATCAAAATCAAATACTTCATCCAAATTTGAGTTTTCAATATTATCTAAATTCAATTCCTTGAATTTAATATAATTTTGATCTGGTTTCACTTTATTTAAGTTCGTTGTTGTTGAAGAAATTTCTTCACAACCATTATTTTTAAAATAATTACATATAGAGCTTCCTATAGAACCCGTACCGCCAGTTACTAATAATTTTCTATCTTTAAACATTATTTATATCCTCTAAATTACATAAAGAGTATTTTTCGCCTTGATAATCTCTCGGTAAGAAATTTAATAATGTTTTTTTAGGTCCAATTTCAATAAAAATATGAGTTTCTTTTTTCATAATTGTCTTAATAGTGTCTGACCACATTACGGGGGAGTGTATTTGAAGTTTTAACTGCTTACTATAATCATTTTCAGATATATTTTTATAATTAACAAGTTGATGATTAGAAATTAAATCAATATTAATTTTTTTGAAAAGTTGATTATTTATTTTTTGTATGAATATGTCCGAACTATCTTTCATTAAATCAGAATGGAATGGTGCTGAGACATTTAATGGTATGAATTTACCTATTGGGTTTTGTTCTTTGAATTCTTCAACTTTATCTTTAAATCCACAAATTACAACTTGTCTGTCAGAATTGAAATTGGCCAAATAAACCCCATTTCCAAAAATGTTTGCATCTATTTTCAAATCTTCTTTTTTTAAAATTGCATACATTAAATATTTACTTGGGTCTGATACAATTGACATTGAATCGCCTCGACATTTAACCACTTCAAGCATTTCTTCAAATTTTAAAGACTCAGCAAAATATAAAGCACAATATTCACCTAAGGAGTGACCAGCCAATGTTATATTTGAATAATTTTTGTGTAATAAATCTCTACAAAGGTCAATTACAATTGAACTGAATACAAAAATCATTGGTTGGCTATACTGAGTTAAATTTAATAACTTAGGGTCTCTTTGAGCTTGTATTAAATCATATCCAAGTATTTTCGAACTTATAGAGTATCTTTCTTTAACCCAGTCATATTTATTAATAAAATCAATGCCCATTTCGGAAAATTGTGAGCCTTGTCCTGTAAAAAGCAAAGAAAGGTTTTTATTTGACATAGTTAAATTATATCTGTAGACACTCTTTTTACATGACTAACATATATGAGACAACAATTATAGTAAAACCTGACCTTGCTAATGATCAATTGAAAAATCTTAATTCCTCTATAGATCAATTTTTTTCTGAAAATGATGTCTCTATCGGCTACAAAGAGGATTGGGGAATTAAAAATTTAAAATCTGCAATTAATAAGTATTCAAAGGGTTCTTTCAAGTTTATGAGATTTAATTCATCATCTGATTTTCCAAAAAAATTAGATGGTTTTTTAAAATTTAACACTGACTGTCTGCGCTTCCTCATAACAAAAACATCTAATGAATTAGATGAGGTGTCGCCTCAAGCAAATAAGGACAATTAATGAAAAAAAATTTAAATATTTCAAATAAAGAATTAATGAAGCTTGACTATAAGCATACTCATATTTTAAAAAAATTTACTAATGATAATGGTAAAATTATTCCACAAAGAGTTACGAATATGTCCAGATCTATACACACAAAAATTACAAAAGCTATTAAGCAAGCAAGATTTTTATCTTTGATATAAGACTATGACTAAAGTTGTTGTTTTAGAAAAATTTAAAAAAAATTGGCAGATTGGTTCTGTTGTCACTGTTAAAGATGGTTATGCTAGAAACTATTTAATACCAAATGGAAAAGCTAAATTTGCAACAAAACAAAATATTGAAGAAATAAAATCTTTGAAGGAAACTCTTTTTAAAAAAGATGATGAAAATAAGTCTCAAGCAAGTGAAACCGCATTAAAAATAAACGAATTAAAATTTTCCAAAGAAATAGCTGCTAAAGAAAACGGTGAGTTATATGGCTCAATAAGTGTGTCCGATATTGTAGCTTTTTTAAGTGAAAATAATGTAAATATTCAAAAGAAGTTTGTTAAACTTGGAAATAAAATCAAAAACACAGGTGAATACTCTGTAGATATAGACCTTCATCCCGAAGTGAATTGTTCACTTGATATTGAGATCTTATCCCCGAAAAGTTCTTCATAGGTCTATCTTTTTTTATATTTATAAATAACTTACAGTTAAATGCAAAAAACTTTTGATAGTTTAAAGGACAATGATATTGAAATAATTGTTATTGCATATTTACTCAAGCATCCTGAATTAATTGATACTCATTTCGAATATTTAGACAATTCTTTATTTGCCAATGTTGAAAATTTAAAAATATTTAATGTGCTTTACGATTTTCATAGATCTCAAAAAAATGTCTCTATTGATACGATCAAGAATTATATCCCTGATATTCAATCCAAAACACATAAAAACTTATCTTCTCAAATTGATCAAATTGTTTTTTCGAAAGATGTTTTTTCTAATTATTTAGAGACACTCCAAGAATTACATTTAAGAAGAGAGCTTTTTAAAATTACTCAAAATAAAAATAATGAGTCAACAACTTTTGAAACATCAAATAGTATTAAAGATATTTTTTTAGACCTTGAAAAAAAATTATTTGATCTTTCGAACTTTAAGAAAGATAGTTATGAATTTAGAAATTTTGCTTCTGTAACTAAATCATCCCTTCAATTAATCGAGAAGGCATTCAAAAAAAAAGGTAAATATTCTGGTATTGTATCAGGTTTTACAGATTTAGATAATATGCTGGGAGGTTTACAAAACTCTGACCTTATTATTTTAGCCGGTAGGCCATCAATGGGAAAGACTGCACTAGCTACAAATATTGCTTTTAATACAGCTAAATATCTTTCCAAAGAACAAGACGAGGGTTCTGTTGTAATGTTCTCTTTAGAAATGTCTGCTGAACAAATTGGATTGAGAATTTTAGCTGAACAATCAAAGATACCTAGTGATAAACTTCGAAAAGGTGAACTTGATGAAAAGGACTCTCTTAAGCTTCAAAATACATATCAGGAAATTAATAATCTTAATTTTTTTTTTGATGACAGCCCTAATTTAACTGTTTCAGAATTAAGATCTAAACTTCGAAGGTATAAAAATAATTACAACATCAAACTAGTTTTAATAGATTATTTACAATTAATTAAACCTGAGTTTAATAGGGATAATAGAGTTAATGAGCTATCAGAGATTACAAGAAATTTAAAACAACTTGCAAAGGAATTTGATTTACCTGTTATCTCCCTTTCTCAACTGTCTCGCCAAGTTGAAAATAGAGATGATAAAAGACCCCTACTTTCAGATTTAAGAGAGTCAGGAAGTATTGAACAAGATGCAGATGTTGTCATGTTTATATATAGAGAAAGTTACTACTTACAGAGAAATGAGCCAACTAGGGGTGCTGACGAAAGTCAAGAGTCGTATCAAAAAAAACACGACTCTTGGAAAGATAGAAATGAAGAGGTTTTTAATAAGGCTGAATTAATTGTTGCAAAACAAAGAAATGGCCCTACTGGTAAGATTGAACTATACTTTGATGATAAATACACCAAATTCTTGGGAATTGAAAAAAGTGCATCAAATTAGTATCTGAAATGAAATTTATTGAAAATATTGGAAAAGCACTCACCTCTATATTTTCTAATATAGGGAAATTTATTTTATTCATTCTATTTTTTTTCAAATATTTATTTGGCCCAAAGTTTTATTTTAAAAATAATATAAGGTACTTTTTAAACGTATTTGTTTCATCAATACCAATTATAGCTTTAACTGGAATTTTCTCTGGAATGGTTCTAGCTTTGCAATCATACACTGGTTTTTCCAGATTTTCTGCAGAGTCAGCTATTCCTAATGTTGTCGTTTTGACCTTAACTAGAGAATTAGGACCTGTTTTAACAGGTTTGATGATTTCCGCTAGAGTTGGTTCCTCTATAGCTGCAGAAATAGCCACAATGAGAGTTACAGAACAAATCGATGCTCTAAAAACACTTAATACAAACTACTATAATTATCTTGTTACTCCCCGTGTCTTATCGTTAACATTAGCTTTACCAATATTTGTAACTTTAGTAGATTTTATTGGAGTAATGGGAGGGTACATAGTGTCAGTTCACAGACTTGGCTTCAATGATAATTTATATTTATTAAACACAATCGATTTTTTAAAAATAGGGGATTATTTGTCAGGAATTTTCAAAGCATTTGTATTTGGTTTTATTATATCAATAGTCAGTTGTTATTGCGGATTATTTTCTGATAAAGGTGCTTTTGGTGTTGGATCAGCTACAACAAATGCAGTTGTTATCTCTTCTATTTTAATTTTGTCATCAAATTATTTTCTTACTGAATTATTTTTTTAATGAAAATAGAAATAAAAAATTTAAAAAAGAGATTTAATGATAATTTTGTTTTAAAAGATATAAGTCTGACTATTGAGAAAAATAAATCTACTATAATTCTAGGTCAATCCGGTTGTGGTAAATCTGTGTTAATAAAGACCATCTACCAATTGTTTAGTTTTGATGATGGTTTAATTTTTTATGATGGTAAGGCTAAAGTCGATATTGATAAATTTAGTATGCTATTTCAATATGGAGCTTTATTTGATAGTTTGAAAATATCTGAAAACATTGCATTTACAGATTTTATCAATAATAAAACAAATTTTAACAAAAAGGTTATTTCTCTTATGAATGATGTAGGACTAGATAAATCAATATTTAATAAATACCCTTCGGAGATATCTGGGGGGATGAAAAAGAGAGTAGCATTTGCCAGAGCTCTTTATAAAAACCCTAAAGTGATTTTTCTAGATGAACCAACCACAGGATTAGACCCCATAAATAGTGATAAAATTAATGAATTGATATTAAAAGTAATAACAAAGAGAAAAATAACTGCTGTAACTATAACTCATGATATAAAAAGTGCTATAAAAACTGGTGATCACTATTATTTTATTGATAAAGGAATAATTCAAGATAAGGGTGATTGTAAAAAAATTTTAAAAACAAAAAACAAAGCTTTTAAATCATTTATTTCAGGAGCTGATTTTAAACAATAATGAATATTTCAAGTTTGAGTTACTTTGATTATTCGTATCTAATATTGCTTATTATTTTTGCTGTTTTTTTTGGTATCAAAGGAGCTACTAAATCTATCAGCTACAGTCTTAAAATCATTTTATCTATATCTTTGCCCTTTATATTTTATAAGAGAGTGCTAAATTTTGCTTTAGAAAAATTAAATATTGAATATTTATTTTCATTACAAAGTAAAAATGCAATTTTTATAGAGATTATTTCTTTTATTATTCTTTTTTTAATAACATACATTATTTATTCAATTCTAGAAAAAGCTTTAAATTTAAAATCGCCTTCTCAAATAGAATTTAAAATTTTAGATACTATTTTAGGCTCGATTTATGGAGTAATTTTATTTTCTGTTCTTTTTTATTTTTCTTATATAGCCTTTTTTAAAAATTACATTGACGAGAAGAATAAAATCATGAAATTAAATATTTCAATATATGAAAACCTTATGTATAAAGACCAAAATGTTGAAAAAATAAATAAAAAAAACCCATCTAATAAAGAAAAAAATAATGATAAAAAAGAACTCTACTAAAGTTAGAGAAGAATGTGGTGTTTTTGGTATTTCTAATATCAATGATGCTTCAGCTTTGGCAGCTTTGGGTTTGCATGCACTACAACACAGGGGTCAAGAAGGTTGTGGGATAGTTTCCTATGATGGCAAAAATTATTATTCTGAAAAAAGATTTGGCCTTGTAGGAGATAATTTTAATAATGAGGATACAATTAAGAAATTACCTGGAAATTATGCTATTGGGCATAACAGATATAGTACTACTGGGGGAAAAATATTAAGAAATGTTCAACCATTTTTCGCAGACACTAACGCTGGAGGTATAGGGGTCTCTCACAATGGTAATTTTACAAATGCTATCACATTAAGAAAAGAACTTGTCAAAGAAGGAGCGATTTTTTATACAACATCAGACTCTGAAACAATAGTTCAGCTTATAGCTAGATCAAAAAAAGAAAAAAATATTGACAAAATTATTGAGGCCATCTCACAGATACAGGGTGGCTACGCGTTGGTGATGCTGACTAAAGATGTTCTTATAGGCGCAAGAGATATTTATGGAATCAGACCATTAGTAATAGGTATGATAGATAAATCCTATGTTCTTGCATCTGAAACATGTGCTCTCGATATTATTGGTGCTGAATTTATCAGAGAGGTTGAAAATGGTGAAATTGTGTATATTGAAAATAATGAATTATATAGTCTCAAACCATTTGGTAATCATAAACCTCGTCCTTGTGTGTTTGAATATATTTATTTTGCAAGACCAGATAGTATTTTAAGAGGGAAAACAGCTTATGAGTATAGAAAAAATTTAGGAAGAGAGTTAGCAAAAGAGGACAATGTCGAAGCAGAGTTAGTTGTGCCGGTACCAGACTCAGGAAATGCAGCTGCGATAGGATATAGTCAACAAAAGAAAATTAATTTTGATTTGGGTTTAATTAGGAATCATTATGTCGGAAGAACTTTTATAGAACCTGGCCAACAAATTAGAAGTTTGGGTGTTAAACTAAAATTAAATGCAAATAGAAGCTCTATTGAAAATAAAAAAATTATATTAGTAGATGACTCTTTAGTTCGTGGTACAACTTCACATAAAATCGTTAAGATGTTGTATGATGCAGGAGCTAAAGAAGTTCACTTAAGGATAGCCTGTCCTGAAATCAAATTCCCTGATTTTTATGGGGTTGATATGCCTACAAAAAAAGAATTATTGGCGGCAAATAAAAGTGTTGAAGAAATATGTGATTATGTAAAAGCAAAAAGTTTAAAATTTTTATCTTTAGATGGGTTATACATAGCCCTAGGATATCTAAAAAGGGATAATAATAGACCTCAATTGACAGATCACTACTTTACAGGCGATTATCCAATCAAATTGATTGATCAATTAGGTGATAATAAAATTACTCAACTATCTCTACTAAGCTCTGGATCGAATATTTAATTGTCTAATAATCAAGTCTTAATAATTTTAAATGGTGAAGATCAAACAGTCTTATCTGAAAGTTCAAATAAGATTATCTTAGCAAAAAAAAAGCAAGAGAATATTACTCATGACCATACCTTACTTCAGACAAATTTTGATTCTTTAGAGGATTTAATTAAAGCTAATACAATAATTAAAAGTCAATTTTCAAAAATTGATGAATTGGTAATTGTATATAGGAATATTGATTTAAATATGATCTCTTATCAATACGACTACAATAATATTAAACAAAATTACCAAGAATTAATGAATATTATCTATTTTATAAATTTACTTGTGCCATTGCTCAAAGATGAATTCAGCTTTATTTTATCTTTCGAAAAAGATAATCATTACAAGGTTCATTTTAATAATTTTAAGATGTCATTGATAAAATATCTAGAGTCATTAAAAGTAGATCTAGAAAAATCTATTAATATTAATATCAAAAAATTAAACTAAAATTTACTCCTTTTAGTTTTAATTCTCTTATTAATATTTTTGATAAATAAGTCTTGATATGGAGTTTGATATCTTTTTTTTGAAAATTACACGAAATTTTGAAATAATTTTTTTGATTTATTGTAAATGCAGTTATAAAGTAAATTTTAAATTCCTTGGAATTTTTTCGTATTTTCCCTAACTCTCCATTAATTGATTTGATTATTTTATTTAGATAAGAAGTTTTAAAAAAAAACTTGTTGTGTAATTGATTACTTATTATCTGAAGTATTTTTGATTTAGAGGAATTTAATGCAGAAATAAAATATATGTTCAAAGAAGAATAGTAGTTATGATTTGATGAGAGATATTTAAGAAATTTATGCTGATATAATGTTTTATTATCAATTAAGTCAATCTTATTAACAAGCACTAAAAAAGGTTTATTTCTTTTGGACAATGATCCTATTAATGATAGATCTAATCTTGACTCAGAATTAGCGTCTAGAAGTAGTATTATTAATGATGATTTTTTTATAAAATATTCAGATTGCTCTAAAGAGAGTTTTTCAAAAACAAGATTTTTTCTCTTGGATCTACCTCTAATAAAACCTGCAGTATCGATAAATTCTAATGTTTGGTTTTTGTACTGAATATCCCAATTTACTGAGTCACGTGTTGTGTGAAGCTGTGGTGAAGTCTTAGATAAAGATATATTCATTATTTTATTAAAAAGTGTTGATTTTCCTGTATTTTCTTTGCCAAAAATTGCTATTGTCTTTTTGTTCACATTTTTATCTTTTGAGATCTGTTTTTCATTATTATTAGATAAATACTTTTTTAGTGATGAAAAGTTATCAGAGTTATTTGTAAAAGTTTTATCAAATAGATTTGATATATAGTCTTTTTTATCAATTTTTTTGAAAGAGAACAGCAAAAGACTATATTTTTTAGAGTATAGTTGTTTACATATTTTTAAATCCTCGTTAGTAAAAGATGAAATTAAATAGATAAATTTAATATTATCTAATCTTAGCACTGAAATTTTATTTAAAAGTTGTATAAAATCACTAAATTTAAAAAATCCTGGTGTATCATAAATGTTATATTCAAAGTTTTCCGATAATATATTTTTCCTTATAACATCAATTGTAGTATTAGCCTTTGGATTAGATATAGTCTTATGAGTTTTAGAAAAGAGATTAAATAGGTGAGACTTACCCTCATTTACTTTACCGATAATAAAGTAATTATTCACTTAATTTAAAAAGACTTTTATCGTCTTTAAGATATATAATTTCATCTTGATAGAAAATTTCTAAATTATTAGTAAATTTATTTTTAATAAAAATATCGTCTTTTTTATCTTTCAAATTTAATTTGCTAATTCCTTGATCTGAAATTAAATAAATATTTTCTTGTATATTGAAGATTGATATTGGTGTTTCTTTGTTGTGAAGGTATGAGTTAATTATATTTCCTTTATCGGACATAATAAGAATTTTATTAAGAGTCATCAGGATTAAATATCCATCATTTGAGAAAAGGTAACTTAATATAGTTTCATTTATATCAAGTTCCCAAAAAATGTCTGATGAGATCGGATTAAATACTGCAATTTTTCCTGATCGATCTAAAAAATATAAGTATTCATTATAACTAAATGGGGTATCTACTAATTCACTAAATTCGTCTAATGATGTGAGAATATTTAGATCCTCTAATATATAGTTGGTATTGTAATCAAAATTATTTTTATCAAAGGTTAGAAGAGTTCCGGCATTAAAGAGGTAATATGAATTAGTCTTATCTTCAAATATGTTTGACTTAATTGATATACCTGGTTTTAAAATAAAATTATCTTTTTTAGATATAGAGTAATCATCCAAGTTTACATCGTAGATTTCCCCAAAAACATTAAATAATATTAAATTTTTACCTAGCACTATAGGGGCTGTGTTTATAAAAATATCATAGTCTGCCAATTCAAGTATATTTTGAGAATTAATAATAAATATTCGAGATCTATTTGTTAATATATGAATTTTTTCATTGAATTTAAAAATGCTAATAGTTTTTTCATTTTTATTTAGATTCAATTCATATTCAAATTTATTTTGATTAATTTTATCAATTAAATAAATAGCTTTATCTTTGCTTACAATAATCTTTTCATTTAAAAAATTAACTATAGAGTTTTTATTAATATTAATAATTTTTTCTATTTTAACTGTATTTATATACATAGAGGGATTAACAGCTTTTGGAAAAATTATATCACCAAACTTAACCTCTGATCTTAATTTATTTTTATCAAGATCTGATAAAATCTCAGTTACCTCATTTGTTGGAGTATAGTCAGGGTCTACAGTACCTAAATATTGATTACAAGAGGATAAGGCTAAAAGAAAAATTAAAAATTTAATTTTTTTCATTAGATAATCTATCAACAGCTTTGATAAAAAAATTATTTAAATTATCTCTATCTATTTCACCAAATTTAAAATTATTAATATCTATATTATAAAAATATATTTTTGCAATTTCGTTAAAAGTAAAATTATTATCTAATGATAAAGATTTAATTAATTCTTTATCTAATTCAATTAAAGCTTTTTTCAATAATATTATATCTTTATCAATTTTGTTATATCGATCTAGATTTTCAATTGAGGTTAATTTTAAATCACTAAAAAATGAAACATTAGAATTTTCTAAACTTGATAAATAATAGAGTTTTTCATCAAAATTTGAATTTTGTTCATTATAAAGCTCTGCCAAAAAAAAATCGAATAATTTTTCATCGTCTTTAAAGTTGTTTTGTAAAATGAAATAAAGAGAAATAACCAATAAAAAAAATATAATTCCAAGTAAAGATAAATTTCTTTTAGTGATTAAATTTTCCATTTTATTGAGCAGCCCATACTTGGATATTGTTGGCTTGAACAATAACCTTTAGCAATAATTTCTTCAACAGCAGAATAAAGCTCTGTTTTGCCCATGGATGGATCTTTTCCATTGGAGTCTAACCTGCCTCTATATTTAAGTTTTTTATCATTATTGAAAAAATAGAACTCAGGGGTACACTGAGCATC
>QCDA01000020.1 GCA_003281065.1 Pelagibacteraceae bacterium AG-349-E10 | reverse complement strand
AGCAGACTCTGATCCCAAATTAACTAAAGAAACTGGTTTTCACCCAAGAGTATCAAAACTTACTGAAAATATTGTTGAGTACAAAGGCTTCTGGTTAGCTTCTAATTATAATAATCACGGGGCGCATCAAGAATATGAAGCTTGCAGAGAGCGGGCAATCATTATGGACCTATCAGCACTAAGAAAGTTTGAAGTAAGAGGTCCAGACGCTGAAGAACTTTTACAAATGACTTGCACCAGAAACATCAGAAAACTATCTGTTGGCCAAGTTGTTTACACTGCGATGTGCTACGAGCATGGAGGTATGCTTGATGACGGTACAGTATTCAAAATGACGGATGATAATTTTAGGTGGATTTGTGGAGATGAGTATTGCGGTGAATGGTTAAGAGAAAAAGCAAAGGAACATAACTTTAAGGTATGGATTAAATCTTCTACTGATAATTTACATAATGTTTCTGTCCAAGGACCTAAGAGTAGAGAAATATTAAAAAAGATAATCTGGACCCCTCCTCATCAAACATCATTGACTGATTTAGAGTGGTTTAGGTTTTCTATAGCTAGGTTAAATACTTTAGATGGAATTCCTTTAATGGTTTCTAGAACTGGATATACAGGTGAACTAGGTTATGAAATATTCTGTCATCCGAGTAAAGCTGCTGAAGTTTGGGATGCTGTAATGAAAGCCGGGGATGAGTTTGGAATTGTGCCTATGGGATTGGACGCTTTGGATTTAGTTAGAATTGAAGCTGGTTTAGTTTTCGCAAATTATGAATTCGATGATCAAACTGATCCGTTTGAGGCGGGAATTGGTTTTACAGTTCCTCTCAAATCAAAAGAAGATAACTTTATTGGTAAAGAAGCCTTACTTGAAAGAAAGGCAAATCCTCAAAGAAAACTAGTTGGACTTGAGATTGAGGGAAATGAAACTACTGGGCATGGTGACTGTGTTCATCCCTCAAATAATGGAAGGGAACAAGTTGGCATTATAACAAGTGGTATGAAATCCCCTGTTCTAAATAAAAATATTGCTCTTTGTAAAATAAATGTCAAATACAGCGAGCTTAATACTGAAGTTGAAATAGGTAAGTTAGATGGTCAACAAAAAAGAATAAAGGCTAAGGTTGTTCCTTTCCCATTTTATGATCCAACTAAATCAAGAGTTAAATCCTAATTTTTTTATCTTTTAAATGAGTTCAATTTTTTTAGATAAATCATCAACTTTACCAATTAGTGATAACAGGTTTGATAAAGGACCTTTTTTTGAATTTTATCATAAAGAAGATAATTCATATGGGGTATACGCTGATCGCTATTTTCCAATATCTGTTGGAAATAAAATCAAAGATAGTTATTGGAATTTGAGAAGAAAAGCTGTCATGTATGACGTACCTGAAAAACCTATTCAAATAGAGGGACCACAGTCAGAGGAATTTCTAGATAAAATATTTTGTCGAAAAATTAAAGATATGAAAGTAGGGAGGGGTAAATATGCAATTGCCTGTTATGAAAATGGTGGAATATTTATAGATGGTGTACTTTTTAGATTAGAGCAAAATAAATTTTGGTACGTCCAACCAGATGGACCCCTTGAAACTTGGTTAAAAGCTCATCAAAAAAACTACGAAGTTACTATAACTGACCCTAATTCTCGAGTGATACAAATTCAAGGTCCAATTTCTAAAGATATAATTTCAAAGCTGACAAATGGAGAAATAAACAATGATTTTAAATACTATCATTCAGGTTATTCAAAAATTGCTGATCAAAATGTATATGTCTCTAGAACAGGATGGACTTCCGAATTAGGCTTCGAAATTTATACTTTAGGAAATAAGACTAATTATAAAAAAATTTGGGATACTATTTGCGAAACCGGATATCCGATGGGTATGACATTTGATGGTCTAGAGTCAATGGATATAAGAAGAATTGAAGCAGGCATCTTAGATAACAACACAGATTTTGACTCTTCAATGAATCCCTATGAAATTGGATTAGGCTCTCTAGTTGATTTAGAAAAAGAAAATTTTATTGGAAAAAAAGCTTTAGAATTTTTATCAACAAAATTCGGAAAGAGATTGTTTGGTATAACTACTGATAAAGAAATTATTCCTAGAGCAAAAGTTTATTTATCATCAAATGAACAAAAAATTGGATATCTCTCAGCATCAACTTGGTCTCCTACTTTAGAAAAGTATGTAGGTTATGTGCGTTTTGACTACCCTGGTGAATGGAAAGAATTTCAAATTAAAGTTGAGTCTGTTAATGGTAATTTAGCTGACTGCGAAATAATTGATTTACCATTTTATGATAAAGAAAAACTAATCCCAAAGGGGATTGACAAAAATATTCCTTAATCTTTATTTTTTTCTTTTCTAAAGAATGGTATTAGAAACACAAAACAAGCTACAAAGAAAAAAAGACTTCCAAACATAGCCCAGAAACTACCAATGCTTGATATTATAAAGCCTACAGCAGAAATAATAAATAAAACCCACCCAATAAAATTAAGAGTATTATTGGACATATAATATTTATTTTGTATCTAAATATGTAGCCATAGAGTCATCCATGGCATCTAACCATGTAGTATGATGTGAGGGACCAGTGGTGCCAGTTACGGGCGAGGAAAAGGATTTATCTCTATAAGTCAGGATATTTTCTTCCTTATGGTGTTCCCAATCATAAAAATGTTTGCGAATTAACTCAAAGTCAATTTTTGGGTAGTCAACAGCAGAACATAAATCCACACAATAATCTGTTTGAAAATCAATCATTTGATAGGCATCCTCTAGGGCTTCTTCCTTTTTAACCCAGTTATCAATATCCTTTGCTAACTCATCAGCTGAAGGCAGAGTTATTTTGTTCATTATTATGTCTCTTACATACCAAGCTTGGGCATCAAACATGTTAAAGGTATGAAACTGATCTTGCATACCAAGATAAAACAAATTTTGATTATTTTGCCATACTACTCCTTTGTATAAGTTTGGAGGATACAGTCTGTTATGAGTTTTTAATTTTAGATCTTCTGGTAAAAAAGGAAAATGATGCAAGTAACCTGTACATAGTATTAAGGCATCCATTTCTTGAACTGTGCCATCTTTAAAAACTGCTTTGTTTCCATCGATCTTATCCATGTAATGTACTTCTTTCATGCCTTCAGGCCAATTGAAACCCATTGGATTGTTTCTATAACCAATAGTAACAGTTTTAGCTCCATATTTATGGCACTGTAACGCTACATCTTCAGCAGAGTAGCTACTTCCGAGAACGACAACGTTTTTATCTCTAAACTCTTCAGCGTCTCTGAAATCATGAGAGTGCATTATTCTCCCTGGAAAACTATTCATCCCCTCATATTCAGGAATGTAGGGAACAGAGAAGTGACCAGTCGCAACAACTAATTTATCAAAACTTTCAGTTTTAGTTTGATCGTCTTTTTTATTTCGGTATGTAATATCAAATCCGTTACCATTATCAGCAACAGAGGTAACAGTGGTGTTAAACTTTACGTATTTTTTTACATCTGAATTTTCTGCACGACCTAAAATGTAATCTTGTAGGACGGCTCTTGGAGGGAAGGAGGGAATTGGTTTTTTGAAATGCTCATCAAAAGAATAATCTGCAAATTCAAGACACTCTTTTGGTCCATTCGACCAAAGGTATCTATACATACTGTTGTGAATTGGATCTCCATATTGATCAGACCCAGTTCTCCAAGTATAATTCCAAAGACCACCCCAACTTTCTTGTTTTTCAAAGGCAACAACCTCAGGAATATTTTCGCCTTTGCTTTGCGCTTGATGCAGAGATCTTAAAAAAGATAGTCCACAGGGACCTGTACCAATTAGTGCAACTTTTGTCATTATTCTCCTCCGATTTGAATTAATATTAATAATTAAATTTTAATTTCCAATCCATTTTTTGTCATACTCTGTAATAAATACAGGGATAATAAAAATGTTGTTTCATATTATGGAACACGTTTATTGTAGCATTATATTAGGAATATATATTTTCGAAGAGGTTTAATTGAATCATGCAAAAGTACTCGGTTTTTAGTTTAGTAAAAAATGCTTTCACCAACCATGAAAATTGGGAGGTAGCTTGGAAAGACCCTGAGCCTAAAAAAGAATACGATGTCATAATTGTAGGCGGCGGTGGTCATGGTCTTGCAACAGCTTATTATCTTGCAAAAGAACATGGCATCACAAACGTTGCCATACTTGAAAAGGGTTGGATTGGTGGAGGTAATGTTGGAAGAAACACTACCATCTTGAGATCTAACTATATGTTTGATTCAAACGCTCATTTTTATGAGTTTGGCATGAAGCTTTGGGAAACACTTAGCCAAGAATTAAATTACAACGTTATGTACTCACCGAGAGGAATTATAAACCTAGCTCACTCTGATGCACAAATGAATGCTTACGCTAGAAGAGGTAACTCTATGAGATTAAATGGTATTGATGCAATTCTTCTTGGAAGGGATGATTTAAAAAAGATGATCCCATTTGCAGATTTTTCAGAAACATGTCGTTTTCCCATTCATGGTGGTTTAATGCAGCCACGTGGGGGAACTGCAAGACATGATGCAGTTGCTTGGGGATATGCGAGACAGGCAGACTCCATGGGTGTCGATATAATTCAAAATTGTGAAGTGACAGGTTTTGATGTTAACAACGGAAAAATAGAAGGCGTTCAAACATCAAGAGGAAATATTAAAACTAAAAAAGTTGGATTGTGTGTTGCTGGAAGCACTACACTTTTAGCAGACATGCTAAATATGAGACTTCCAATTGAAGCACATGTTCTGCAAGCTTGTGTCTCAGAACCAGTTAAACCTTTACTTCATAACGTAGTTACATTCGGAGCAGGTCACTTTTATTGTAGCCAATCTGACAAAGGTGAAATGGTTATGGGTGGTGATTTAGATGGTTACAATAGTTATGCTCAAAGAGGAAATATGCCAATGATACAGCATGTTTTAACAGGTGGATTGGCTGTCTTCCCAAACTTTAGTAGACTCAAAATGCTTCGAACTTGGGGAGGTATTATGGATATGTCCATGGATGGTTCTCCAATAATCGATAAAACTCATATTGAGGGGGTATATCTTAATTGCGGTTGGTGTTACGGAGGCTTTAAAGCTACTCCAAGCTCAGGTTTTGTTTTTGCACATACAATAGCACAAGATCAAGTACATGAACTCAACTCAGACTTTAACCTTGAAAGATTCCATACTGGAAAAATTATAGATGAAAAGGGTGTAGGCCCTAAACCTTGGATCGGTTAATAGATGTTAGAAATAAAATGCCCGTACTGTGGCAAGCGCTCACAAAATGAATTTTCTTATGGCGGAGACGCCACTATAAAAAGACCTCAACTAGGAGAAGAAATTTCAACCGAGGATTGGGATAATTTTGTTTACTACAGAGATAACCCAAGAGGAAAACACTCAGAACTATGGCATCATGTTTCTGGATGTAGACAATGGTTTAAAGTCTCAAGAGACACCGCTACACATGAAATTTTTGACACTTGTAAAATGAACGAGGACTTTAATGTCTAACAGTTTTAGAACAACTAACTCAACTGGACTTATTAATAAGGATAAAAAAATTAATTTTACTTTTAATGGTACTATTTATCATGGCTATGAAGGAGACACTCTTGCATCTGCTTTGATTGCAAATGGTGTTCATCTAGTTGGAAGAAGTTTTAAGTATCATCGACCTCGCGGTTTTTTGGGAGTTGGTGTTGAAGAACCAAATGCAATGGTACAATTGCATGATGGTAATAAATCTGAACCTAATATCATTGCAACCGAAGTTGAATTAGTTGAGGGATTAAAAGCAAAAAGTCAAAATTGTTGGCCTTCAGTTCAATTTGATATTGGAGAAATCAATAATGTATTAAATCGTTTTTTTCCTGCAGGTTTCTATTACAAAACATTTATGTGGCCAAAAAGTTTTTGGATGAAAATCTATGAACCATTTATAAGAAAAGCTGCTGGTATGGGTAAAGCACCACTGTTACCTGACCCAGATAGGTACGAACATAATTATGAACACTGCGATGTACTAGTTGTTGGCTCTGGCCCATCAGGCCTCGCAAGTGCTCTGGCTGCCGCTAAAAATGGGGCAAGGGTTATATTAGCAGAAGACAAGCCTAATTTTGGCGGCTCTCTTCTAACTGACGAAGTTACGATTGGTAACATGTCAGGAAAAGAGTGGGCTAGTGATACCATTTCCCAACTAAAAAGTATGCCAAATGTAATATTAAAAAAAAGGTCACAAGTCTTCGGATACTATGATCACAATATGACCGTAATGATTGAGAGAGTTAGCGATCATATTGAAAATCCCTCAAAATACACACCAAGACAAAGACTACATTATATTAGAGCTGGAGAAGTAATAGTTTCAACTGGTTCTATTGAAAGACCAATATCTTTTGGAAATAATGATAGACCAGGAATTGTATTAGCCTCAGCAGCAAAAGAATATATGAAGGTTTATGAAACATTAGTTGGTAAGAAACCAATTATATTTACCAATAATGATACAGCATATTCAACTGCCCTTGAGTTTATTAAAAATGATATTGAACCAATCATTGTAGACACTCGAGACAGCTCAAACGGTGAATTAGTCAAGGAAGTTCAGCAAAAGGGTATTTCTATAAAATTTAATTCAGGGATCGCAGACACTAAAGGACATTTGAAGATAAATTCTGCTATCATCGGCAAGCTTGACTCTTCAAAAGAATCTTTTATTTCAGAAGAAACAGTAGAGTGTGATTGCATTTGTATGTCCGGAGGCTGGACACCAACGGTTCATTTATCTTCCCAAGCTGGAAATAAATTAAAGTTTAATGATGATATTGATGCGTTCGTACCGGATAAAAAAAGACAAAAAGAAACAGCAATTGGAGCAGCTAATGGTTCTTTCACCTTAAATCAATCTCTAGCTGAAGGTTTTCAAGTGGGCTTTGATTTATCAAACAAATTCACAGATCAAAATAATCCTACAAATAGTCCTAACTCAAATGAACCTAGCTATGAAAAACATGAAAAGCTCTGGTGTATGCCTTTACCATCTGGAAAAAAACCAAAACGCTTTATCGACTTTCAAAATGACGTTGCAGTTTCTGATGTAGAGCTAGCAATTAGAGAAGGCTTCAGATCAATTGAGCACGTCAAAAGATATACAACTCTTGGGATGGCTGGCGATCAAGGCAAGACAAGTAATTTAAATGGTTTGCAATATGTATCTAAAATTGAAAAAAAGATTGTTCCAGAAGTTGGTCATACTACATTTAGACCACCATACACTCCTGTAACAATTGGAGCTATCGTGGGTAGAGAAGTTGGTAATCACTATTTACCTACAAGAAAATCTCCCATTCATACATGGCATGAGGAAAATAATGCTGTTTTTGTAGCGGCAGGTTTATGGCAAAGACCCAGATACTACCCAAGGGGTTCTGAGGACATGAACAGTGCTGTTAATAGGGAAGCTGCAAATGTAAGAAAAAACGTTGGAATTTGTGATGTTACGACACTTGGTAAGATTGATATTAAAGGTCCGGATGCACCAGAATTCTTAAACAGAGTTTATACAAATGCATGGCTGAAACTGCCCGTTGGAAAAGCTAGATATGGTGTAATGCTAAGGGAAGATGGCATGGTTTTTGATGATGGAACAACATCTCGATTATCTGAAAATCATTTTCATATGACTACCACTACTGCCCAAGCTGCAAATGTTTTATCGCACTTAGAGTATTATTTACAAGTTGTATGGCCAGATTTAGATGTAAATGTCTTATCAACTACTGAACAGTGGTCTGGTATAGCAGTGGCAGGTCCAAAATCTAGAGATCTTTTATCAAAATTATTTCCTGATGTAGATATGTCAAATGAGGGTTTACCATTCATGGGTCTTGTTGACTCTTCAATAGACGGTATCAAAGCTAGAATTTATAGAATTTCTTTTTCTGGCGAACTAGCTTATGAGGTTAATGTCGAGTCAAACTATGGTCTTTATATTTGGAAGAAGATCATGGAAGAAGGTCAGTCATTTGATATTCAACCATACGGAACAGAGGCTCTATCAACCTTAAGAATAGAAATGGGTCATGTCGCAGGAGCAGAATTAGACGGACGCACTATTCCTTTTGATGTTGGACTGAATAGTATGGTGAGTCAGAAAAAAGATTTCATAGGTAAAAGATCTTTATCTAAAGACGCATTCACTGAGTCGGATAGACAAACTATTGTTGGACTTGTTCCACTAGACAAAAAAACAAAGATCCCAGAGGGTTCACATATTATAGAAGATAACAGTGCTGTTGCCCCAATACCTAAACTTGGACATGTTTCATCTTCTTGTTGGAGTGTTGAATATAATAATCCCTTTTCCATAGCCATAATAAAAGATGGTAAAAATAAAATTGGTAAAAATCTATATGCTGTCTCTCCTTTAAAAGATATTTCAATTCCTGTTGAGGTAGTATCCTCACACTATGTTGACCCCGAAGGCACAAGGGTGAGATCATAATGGAACAAGCTCAAAATCTATCACCACTTCATTTTGATCATAAGCTCGGCTTGTTTGGCGACCATGAGAATAAAGAAAACCTACTAAAAATTTCGGAAATAAAAGACCTAAGTATTTTCCAAATTGCTAAATTTAAAAAAAGCTCAATTGAGATTGAAAAAGTTACCATAAATCAACTTAATTTACCGACAGAAAGCCTAAAAGTTTCTCACAACCAAGAAACAAGAGTATTGTGGACCGGTCCTGATACCTGGTTAATTATCTCAAAAAAAATTGACTTGAAAGACAAAATTTACAAATCGATTAGAGATCAGGATTTTGCTATTACAGATATTTCACAATCAAGGGCTGTATTACAAATATCAGGCGTAAATGCAAAAAATGTTTTAAAAAAAGGTTCTCCAATAAATTTTAATGAAAATATGTTTAAACCAAATAATTGCGTGAACACTACATATAACGGTATTAACATATTGATCGACTATTTAGACGACCAACCGTTTTGTTTTAACCTTTATGCATTAAGAAGTTTTGGAGGTTCTTTTTACCATAGCATTACTGACTCGTCATTAGAGTATGGGTATGAGGGTATTTAATTTTAATGTGTGGTATAGTTGGAATATATTTAAAAAATAAAAAATACAATTCACAATTAGGTAAATTTCTCACTGGGATGATGAATAGTATGGCTACGCGTGGTCCTGATAGTGCAGGTTTTGCGATATACTCATCTGAGAAAAAAAAGAAATATAAATATTCAGTCTGCTCTAATACTGATCAGGTAAAAGAAATTTCAAAAAAACTATCTAGGTATGTAAAAGATATCAAAGTAAAATCTATTTCAGATCATTTAATAATTGAAACAGCAATGAAGCCTAAGAAATTTATAGAAATTTTAAAAAACCATGAAGAATTAAGTTTAGTTGGTTATGGTAGTTGCATAGAAATATTTAAACAAGTGGGAAATCCAAAGGATGTTGTTAAAAATTTTTCACTAGAGAAGTTTTCTGGCTCACATGCTATTGGGCATACAAGGATGGCAACAGAAAGTGCAATCACGACAGATGGCTCTCATCCATATTCCACAGGTGAGGATGAATGTCTTGTACATAACGGATCCTTGTCAAATCATAACAATTTAAGAAGATCGCTTCAGAAAAAAGGGATTGAAATAAAGTCCATGAATGATACGGAAGTCGCTGCAGGTTATATTTCAAACGGATTATCTGACAAAAAATCACTAAAAGAAACACTTTTGGATGGACTGAAGGACCTCGATGGTTTTTACACATTTATTTCTGGAACCAAAAATGGCATGGCAATTGTTAGAGATGAGATTGCTTGTAAGCCCGCAGTTGTTGCAGAAACAAAGGATTATGTTGCTATTGCCTCAGAGTTTCAAGCAATGGCACATTTACCAAATGTAAATTCAGCAAAAATTTTTGAACCAGAGCCCGGAAAAGTATATAGCTGGGGCAAATAATGAATTTAAATTTAAAAAAAGAGTCATTGAGGAAAGTTAATGAAACTCTTCAAAGTATAGATAGAAAATCAAATAAAAAGATTTTTAAAATTTCAAATCCAGATGGAAATCACGCTATTTGTGCTGGATTAAAAGACGAGATTGAAGTCACTATTGATGGTCACACAGGATACTATTGTGCTGGTATGAACATGAATGCAAATATCATTGTAAATGGAAATGTGGGCACAGGTGTTGCCGAAAATATGATGTCTGGAACTGTTCATGTTAAGGGCAATGCATCCCAATCAGCCGGTGCTACAGCACATGGTGGAACTTTGATCATTGATGGTGATACTAGTTCACGTTGTGGGATTTCAATGAAAGGAATAGATATTATAGTTAAAGGATCGGTAGGCCATATGTCTGCATTTATGGCTCAATCTGGAAACTTAGTTATATGTGGAGATGCTGGAGACGCTCTGGGAGACAGTATCTATGAAGCAAATATTTTTATTAAGGGTAAGGTGAAATCACTCGGTGCTGACTGCGAAGAGAAAAAAATGAATAAAAAAGATCAAAATATTTTGAGATCTCTTTTAAAAAAAGCAAGTATAAATGAAAGTGAGATTAAAGACTTCAAAATGTATGGTTCAGCAAGAAAACTTTATAATTTTAATATAGATAATGTATCGGAGTACTAATGGCAGAAAAATTTAAAACTACACCCAGAAAATCTTGGACATTTGATGACTATACAAACTCTGAAATTCGAAGAGCTGCAGAAACAGGTATTTATGACATTAGAGGCGGTGGTTCAAAAAAAAGATTACCTCATTTTGACGATCTTCTTTTTTTAGGCGCATCAATGTCAAGATACCCTTTAGAGGGCTACAGAGAAAAGTGTAGTACTAACGTCACTCTTGGAACAAGATTTGCAAAAAAACCGCTTGAATTAGATATTCCAATAACAATTGCTGGAATGAGCTTTGGAGCTCTCTCAGGACCAGCGAAAGAAGCGCTTGGAAGAGGAGCTAGTATTGCCGGGACTTCAACGACAACAGGCGATGGAGGCATGACCCCTGAGGAGAGAGGACAATCAAAGCATTTGGTTTACCAATTACTTCCCTCAAGGTATGGAATGAATCCAGAGGATTTAAGAAAAGCAGATGCTATTGAAGTTGTGATAGGTCAAGGTGCTAAACCTGGCGGTGGAGGTATGTTACTCGGTCAAAAGATAAGTGATCGTGTTGCCGAGATGAGAACATTACCAAAAGGAATTGATCAGAGATCAGCATGTAGACATCCAGATTGGACTGGACCAGATGATTTGGAAATTAAAATTTTAGAACTCAGGGAAATTACAGGTTGGAAAGTTCCCATATTTGTAAAAATTGCAGGATCTAGGCCTTACTACGATACTGCACTTGCAGTAAAAGCCGGTGCTGATGTGGTGGTGCTTGATGGCATGCAAGGAGGTACTGCAGCTACACAAGAGGTATTTATCGAAAACGTAGGTCAGCCAACATTGGCATGTATCAGGCCAGCAGTAGATGCTTTATTAGACTTAGATATGCACAGGAAGGTTCAGTTAATTATTTCAGGTGGAATTAGAAATGGTGCGGATGTTGCAAAAGCTATGGCATTGGGTGCTGATGCTGTTTCCATTGGTTCATCAGCATTAATCGCACTTGGTGATAATGATCCAAAGTGGGAGAGCGATTACAAAAAACTTGGAACAACAGCTGGTGCTTTCGATGATTGGCATGAAGGTAAAGACCCATCAGGTATAAATACACAAGATCCAAAATTAATGAAAAGATTAGATCCAGTAAAAGGTGGAAAAAGATTATCTAATTATCTCAAGGTTATGACTCTTGAAGCCCAAACTATAGCGAGGGCATGTGGTAAAAACGATTTACATAATCTTGAACCTGAGGACCTATGTGCATTAACAGTTGAAGCTGCTGCAATGGCTAGAGTTCCTTTAGCGGGAACCGGTTGGGTGCCTGGTAAGATTTAACCATTAGTTGCTAATAACTTAAACTATACTATAATGTTTCATTCTGTGGAACATTGGTTGGAGGACAGTTTTGCAACAAGATTTAAAATATATTAATAAATCTCTGGAAAAATCTTTTAAAATTCTTGAAATTTTATCAAAATCAATTTTCCCGTTGAAGGCATCAAATATTTCCAGAAAAGCAGTTTTATCTAGAACAACTACATTTAGACTATTGTCTGTTTTATCTCAACTTGGTTATATCCATAAAAATACTGGATCGAATACATATACTATGGGGCATAAAGCTTTTCAATTTGGAGAAACCTCAGATTATCTTCAGTCAATTTCTGAGACTTCTAAAGAAATTCTAAAAGAGGTCTCCAGTAAAACGAATTTAATTACCTATTTGGCTATGCTTGAAGGCTCTCAAATAGTTCATTCTGATAAAATTTCTGACAACAATGATGATGCAACTATTAGAACTTTTAGAATGAGACTTGACGCTCATTGCTGTGCTTTGGGAAAAGTCATGCTTGCGTACAGACCTGAAAATGAAATTGCAACAATTTATCGAAGCTATAATTTTTATCCTCACACAAACAATACAATTACAAATTTAAATGATTTAAAAAGACAACTTGGCAAAATTAGAACTAACGGTTATGCGCTTAATCATGGAGAAGCTTTTGAAAACTCTTATGGAATAGGAGTTGCTATTTTAGACAAAGATAAAAGATCATTTGCCGGAATCGCTTTATCAGGAAGTAAAAATATCTTAAACCCAAAAACTATGATGGATTATGTTGATCTCCTTCAATCTGCCTCTATTAAAATTTCTCGACTAATTGTTGCCAATTGACGATTATTGTTGATAAATAATAGATTTTTATAAAAATTTTGTTTCATAATATGAAACAAAATGTGTTTTTTTCATACCTCGCAGACAAAATGTAATTGTTTGGAGGTTACTAAAATAATGAGCTTACCTACTAAATGTGACTATTTAATAATCGGGGCTGGAATTCACGGTCTGAGCACCGCATGGCATCTTTGTAAAAAATTATCCAGTAAAGGTCAACTCAAAGATAATTCTGTAGTCGTTTTGGAAAAATCCAAAGTTGCAAATGGAGCTAGTGGTGTTGCATGTGGAATTGTAAGGAACAACTACTACCAGCCTGCAATGAGAAGACTAATGGCTCATTCTGTAAATGTTTGGAATGAGAATGCTGAGGCTTTAACTTACAAGCCAGTTGGCTACATGCAGATCAACTCCGAGCTTATGCAAGAGGGCATGTCTGAAGTTTATGAGCAGCAAAAAGAAATAGGATTTGACTCTGAGTTTATCGAGGGAGCATCAGATTGTGATAAGTATATGAAAGACATGTTGCCAGATTGGCAAGCTCAAGGCATCACTTCAGTTTTACACGAAAAGAAAACAGGATATGGAGCTAATAGAGGAGCTATAGAGGGCTTCCATAAGTTAGCAGTATCGGCTGGTGCAAAAGTTTTAGAAGGTGTGACTGTTAACAATTTAATTTCTTCTAATGGTAGTGG
>QCDA01000019.1 GCA_003281065.1 Pelagibacteraceae bacterium AG-349-E10 | reverse complement strand
TGTTTCCATATTTGCTGTTAGTAAATATTTTCGAATATCACTATTACCTTTTAAAATATTCACATTATTTATATCAATCTTAAATAGTGACTGATGAGGGTAAAGGCAGAATGTATATTTATTTAAATATTTTTTTGGGCCTTCAACTATTTTACCAACATTAATGTAACCGTATTTAATTGGAAAAGAAAAAGATCCCTCTTGAAAAGGAGATTTCATTATATCGAACTGATCTTTGCTAATATTACCAGATGCTACTAATCTCTCAGTACCCTTACTAATTCCTGAATAAAGAGTTTTTACAAGAACAGTTTTAGAATTTTTTTTATAGCTTAGTATTTTTTTCTTAATAATTGGTTTATTTTCATTCTTAAGCCATAGAGAATAAGTTTCCATAATAATTATATAAATGTTAAATATCACTTATGCTATCAAAGTTTTGGTCTGATTTAACATCAGCAGATATTAGTAAATTAGGTAAAAATAAAATACTTATTCTCCCATTTTCATCTGTAGAACAACATGGAGAACACCTTCCATCAGGTACTGATAAATTGATAATAGATGGAATTTTAAATACTTTTGTTAAGAAATATCCCAAACTAAATAAATATTTAATTCTACCAAATATCTCTATAGGTTCAGCGAGTGAGCATAATAGCTTTGAGGGCACTCTATCCTCGAACTCTACAAATTATATTGATTATATTATTAGCATAGTTGGTGAGTTATGTATTCGTAGATATAAAAAATTTATCTTTTTAAATAGTCATGGTGGACAAATTAGTCACTTAGATATAGCTGCTAAAGAAATTAAAAGTAGATATAAAGCTGTCGATATTGTTAAGGCACATTATTTTTTATTTAAAGGTTTTGAAAAAATTATTCCAAAAAAGGAATTACTTTATGGATATCATGGAGGTGAATTTGAAACATCAATAATGCTCCACCTTTATCCAGAATTGATAAAATTAAATAAAATTAAAAGAAACAAACTCTCATCTGACTTTAAATCTAAAAAAATAATTTCTTATGAAAGAACAATTAAAAGAGCTTGGAATACAAAAGATTTGTCCAGGACAGGTATAATTGGCAATCCTACAAAATCCTCTGCAGATAAAGGAAAAAGAATTCTAGATCTTACATCAAGAACCTTAAAACAAATAATTGATGAAATGAAGTAGTGGAGGCCCACCCCGGAATCGAACCGAGCTACAAGGATTTGCAGTCCTCTGCATAACCAATCTGCCAGCGGGCCATAAAACTTAGCATAACACTTTTATTGATATTTGTAATCGGGATTAGTGCCAGAAGTGTATTCTACACCATCAATTACTACTTTTGGCCAAGTACCAATTCCAATAAGTTTGGGTCTTGACTCCAGATAATCCAAAACACCTTGAATCTTTTCAAAATCGTTCATAAATTTTTTTAACTTTGGAAAGTTATCTAAAATTTTATCATCTAATAGCAATGCTAGTGAGACATGATGATAAACATTAAAATCACAATAAAATGCTCTTTCTCCTAAAAAAAAATTACCTTCATATTTACTTAGTAACTTTTCAAAATTTGTAAAAGCTTTAGGTAAAATTTTATCTAAAAGATTTTTTTTATTCTTTAAGTGCATTTCACCAACCCAAACATTGATTGTTGGATTTAAAGGAAAAAATAAATCATGGGCTGACTCAAATATAGAGTCAGCATATGCAACCATTTTCTCATTATTGGGGATATTGTTAGTAAGTTTAGCTATATATCTTGAGATAGTATTGCTTTGCCATATTTCAATTTTCTCATCTATAATAAGCAAAGGTAATTTATGAAAAATCACCTCTTTTTTGACATCACCCCATGGTTTTTTAAAATAATCCCATGCCATTTCATATGAATATTCGATACCCGCAGTATGTAGCATCATCCTTGGAGCCTCACACAAAGCTCTAAGATTGAAATAGATTAACTGTAGTTTAGACATAAACTTTATATTAATATTTTTATATTATAAATATTTGTCATGAAAACAAAAAATTATTTATCTGAAGCACAAAATTTTCTGAAGAGAAATACACAAGTAAAATCATTCGATATTGTAATGCATGATTGTAATGGTGTAGGTCGTGGAAAAATAATTAGAAGAAATGAGTTATTAAATTTGTATAAGTCAGGTAGGCAATTTCCTCTCTCATTACTTGGAATGGATATTACTGGTGAGGATACACCTGAAACAGGATTGATTTTAGAGCAAGGTGATGGTGACATAAAAGCTTGGCCTGTACCATCATCACTTAAGTTATTGCATAACAGCAAACCACTAAGAGGTGAGTTATTCATGAATATGTATGATATTGATGGAAAAAAACTGTTAACAGATCCAAGAAATGTTTTGGAAAATAAAATTCAAGATTTTAAAAAAAAAGGAATTAATTTTTATGCAGCATTTGAGTTAGAATTTTTTCTTGTTTCAAATGAATTGGATGAGTATGGAAAACTCAAACCAGCAAAATCTATACTTGGAAAAAGAACATCAATTAAAAAGACAGATGTATATTCAGTAGATCATCTCCATGGTATGTTACCTTTAATTGAAGATATTTATGAAGCTACAAAACTTGCAAAAATAGATGCTGAAACTATTATTTCAGAGTACGCACCCGGTCAATACGAATTAACATTAAAACATCAAAAATCGTTACTAAAAGCTGCTGATGATATTTTAAGGCTAAAAAGAATTATAAGAGCACAAGCAAGAAAACATGGAGTCACTGCATGTTTTATGGCAAAACCTATGGAAAATATTTCTGGTTCTGGAATGCATTTTCATATTTCACTTTATGATCAAAAAGAAAAAAATATTTTTGCCGAAAGAAATAACGAAAAAGTTAATAAAAATCTTAATTATGCACTTGGGGGTCTTTCAAAAACCATGGGTGAAAGTATGTTGATATTCGCACCAAATGCTAATAGTTGGAGGAGGTTTGTTTCAGGATCTTATGCACCAACAAAGCCTAATTGGGGAATAGATAACAGATCAGTTGCTTTTCGAATACCAAGTAGTAATAAAAATAATAGAAGGATAGAACATAGAGTCTCAGGAGTTGATGCAAACCCATATTTAGTAGCATTAACTATAATTTCAGCAATTGAATTAGGAATTCAAAATAAAATTTCTCCAGATAAACAAACAACCGGAAATGCTTATTTAAAGAAAAATAACCAAAAATACAAAATTCCTTCTGACTGGAATTCATCAATTATGCTATCTAAGAAATCCTCTTTTTTAAAACAAACTTTAGGCCCAGAATTACATAAGGCGTTTATAGCCATTAAGGAAATGGAATATCATAAATTTGCTAGTACTATATCAGAATTAGATATTGATTTATATTTAGATGCTATTTAACTTTATCTAGAAAATCATTAAGCTCTTTCTCTTCCATTTTAATAAGATGTTTATCTTCAGGGTATACACCACTATTAAATTCATCAACAAACATCTTAAAACCTTTTATTCTTAATTCTTGTAATTCTCTCTCTTTAAATTCTAAATCTACATATTTTTTTGCATGTCGAGGATAATGACCAACGTTTGTACCAAGTATGTCGTTACAAAATAAGTATTGTGTATCACACACATCACCACAACCCATACCCATAGTTATCATTTTAGTATTCTTTGTTATAAATTCTGCAAGCTCAACTGGTACCACCTCAACTTCTACGCAAGCTGCTCCAGCATTTTCGAGATCTTTTACTTTTTGATATACTTTAAAAGCTTCGTTTGATGTTTTTCCTACAGCTCTATAATTAGTCCATGTTGCAATATTTGGGACTAATCCAACGTGAGCAGTTACAGGTATTCCCTCTTTTGCCATAGCTTCAATAAAGTTAATAGAGTGTGAACAATAAATAGCATCTGCTCCCATTTCCATTATTTCAAATCCTTTTTTTATTGCCTCTTGAGGAGAACTCACCAACCCATGTTTAAGACCAACAGATAAAAATGCTGTTGGAGCAACTTTTCTTACATCCTTGAAATGATGATCGGGCTCACAGGAAATTATTTCAATTCCTGCTTTGTATGCAGCTTCTGCCTCTTTTGCTGTATCTATATGAGTTTGAGGCCATTTTTTTTTTCCTTTTTGACTCCATAAATCAAAAACGGTAGTTCTTTTAGCCATTGTTATTAGATGGAACAGCTACTTGTAATTCATATGAAGGGTTCTTTGCTTGTTTTAAAATTGTAGGGATGATTTCAGAGTATGCTCCCCATAAACCTTTCTTAGCTGGCGGCATCTGATCTTTAACTAATTGGTGCAGTTTAGGCAAGTTATGCGAAGGAATAGTAGGGAACATATGATGTTCAATATGATATTCCATCTGCCAATATAAAAAACTGAAGATCGGGTTTAAATGCATTGTTCTAGTACTATATCTATGATCTTTGATATTATCTTTTAACCCAGTGTGTTGAGTTAATCCAAAAAGTCTTTTGAGTGTTATCCCATAAAAGTTTGGAAGTAAAAAATATAAAACTGGTAACCAAGACTGAAAAGCAATTGATATTGTTATTAATAAGATCCAAATACCAACGTGTAATCTTGAAGAGTTTATACATTTTTGATGTTCTCTTTCAGGAATTACTTGTTTCATTACTTCTGTTTTTTTGCCTAAAGCATGAAGAATTGTTTCGTATTGAGTTGTTTTTTTAAAATTAATTATGTCAAAGAAAGGTATGAATAAACTAAAAAAGTAAAAAACATCAGTTGGTCTTCTAATAGCTATTTCAAAATCAAGAGGATCATCGAAGTAAGTATAACCATGATGACGGAAATGAGACCATCTCCATCTTACTGGTTCAAATCCATTCATATAACTACCAATTTGATAAAAAAAGTTATTCCAATAGTTCGTTTTAAAAGCTGTTTTATGTCCAGTTTCGTGCCAAATAGGATCTGCGCAATTCCATATATTTCCATAAATTAAAAAAAATAATAAAGACCACCAAGTTCCCCATGTCATATAAGCTAAAACACCGAATACAATTAAAGACCCAAAGAAAATAAACATATGTTTAAAACCTTGATAATCCGACTTCTTAAGAAGCTTTACAAATTCTTCTTTATCAACGTCACAGTGATGCCATTTGTCTAAGTCAACTTTCATTTACAAAAAAATACCATAAACTAAAAAAAAATAAATATGGTCAGACAAAAGATCCTATCGCACCAGTTATGGCAAGAATCAAGCCTAATCTAGACAAAGACCCTAAATTTTTAATATATTTTTGATTGGGGGATAGGTTTTTTTTAGCTGATACATATAAATGCATATTTATAAATACGGCTGTTATTAGAATTAAGCTAGCTCCAAATAATTTCATATGAAAAGTCCAACCTAAATTAAATGAGCCGTATATAACCAATAGCAAAATAATTCCAGTAACCCACATTGTGATGATAGCTAATAAAGATATAAATGCTAAAACCTTAAAACCTTTAGCCAAATGAGGCTCAGGCACTTTACCTTCTTTTATATATATAGATTGTATAACAGCACTACCAATACCTCCTCCTCCAGCAATAAACAGAGATATAAGATGAAGGAACTTACAAATGTATATAATCATTCAAAAAAAATATCATAATTTAATATTTATGAGTTAATATATTTTTAAAAGTTGATTAAAAAAAAGATTGTCACAATAGTTGGTGCTGGCGTTATTGGCGCTGGATGGGCTGCTAGAATGCTAGCATGTGGTCTAATTGTTAAGGCTTATGACCCAAGTGTTAAAGCTAGAAAGAAACTATTATCAAATACTAAAACAGCTTTAAAGAGCCTTCAAAGATTAGGTTTAAATAAAAATGCAAAACTTAGTAATTTGAAAATTTTTTCTAATCTCAGAGAGTCTCTTCATTCAACCACCTTTGTCCAAGAAAATGCCCCAGAGAATGAAAAGTTAAAGAAGAAACTTCTCAAAGATATAGATAAATTATTGCCAAAAAATATAATCATTGCTTCTAGTTCATCAGGACTTTTGCCCACAAGAATTCAATCTTTATGTAATTATCCAGAAAGAGTTTGTATAGGGCATCCATTTAACCCTGTATATTTATTACCTCTTGTTGAGTTAGTATCAGGAGAGCGAACAAAGAAAAACACAATTATCAGAGCTAAGATGTTTTACGAGGGAATAGGTATGAAGCCTTTGATTGTAAAAAAAGAAATTGAGGGCTATATATCTGATCGCTTACAGGAGGCTCTTTGGAGGGAAGCACTTCACATAATTAAAGATGGTGTTGCATCAACTCAAGATGTTGACGATGCGATTGTTTATGG
Source organism: Pelagibacteraceae bacterium AG-349-E10 (assembly GCA_003281065.1). Taxonomy (GTDB): domain Bacteria; phylum Pseudomonadota; class Alphaproteobacteria; order HIMB59; family HIMB59; genus HIMB59. Next base: position 8,214 of record QCDA01000019.1, on the reverse strand, counting down.
ACCAGGATTACGATGGTCTTTTATGGGTGTTTGTCTAACTTTTCATTTAGCAGGAGGGCAAACTGGTATGAAACACATGTTAGAGCAGTTTGGACCTGCTCTTAAGTTACCTTGGACTAAATTAAAGGCTCCAAAACTAGATGCAAAACTAAAAAAATTAATGATTTCAGGAACAAAAAAACAGTCAGGAAAATACAGTATCAAAGATCTAGAGGTGCAAAGAGATATTTTTTTGATTGAAATCATGAAAACTTTGAATAAATATCAAAGAAATAATTTTCCTAATTGGGATAAAACATTTAATAAATTTTAATATGAGTGAAAACCTTTCAATTAAAACAATCGATAAAAAGAACAAATCTATTTTGATCGATTGGAGTGATGGTTTTAAAAGTAAATATAATTTCTTATGGTTGAGAGATAATTGTCCCTCTGAAGTGCATCCAACAGCTCGCGAACGAACTTTTAATTTGCTTGATGTATCTGAGGATATTCATCCCAAAAATTACTCATTGAATAGCGAAGGTAATCTTGAGATTGAATGGAGTGAGGGAGGACATAAAAGTGTTTATGAGAAAAATTGGTTGAGACATAATTGTTATTCTTTAAAACACACACGAAAGTACGTTTCACCATATAAGATTTGGGATAAATCCATGCAAGATACATTTTCAGATATTCAAATAGATTACAGCGAAATAATTAGTGGTGATGACGGTTTAAAAAAGTGGTTACAGCAACTACATTATTTTGGTATTTCAATTGTTAAAAATGCTCCAACAGATGTTAATTCTGGATTTGATATCCTTAAAAACATCAGTCACACTCGAGAAACTTTTTTTAAAACACCATTCGAAGTTATCGATATACCTAATCCTAACAATTCAGCTTATACTGCTGCAGGTTTAAGAAATCATATTGATTTACCATACTATGAGATAGCTCCTGGATACCAGTTCCTCCATTGCTTAATAAATAATGCTACCGGGGGTGAGTCAGTCGCTTTAGATGGTTTTAAGGTAATTGATTATTTAAGAGATAATCACCCAAGTGATTATGAAGTATTACTTAATACGTCGGTAAAATTTGTAAATAGGGACTACACAACTAATACAATTAGAGTTATGCATAAACCCATAATTACTCTCGATCACAACAACGATTATAATGATATTAGGTTCAGTGTTGCCTATATGGGAGTAATGGACTGCCATCCTGATAAAATGGATCAATTTTACTCTGCTTACAGAAATCTATTTAGCCTTCTTCATGATGAGAGGTTTGAAATAAATTTTCGTATGCAAGCCGGAGATATTTTTAGCTTTAATAACCGTAGAGTGTTACATGGTAGAAAAGAATATGATGCCAATTCTGGAGAAAGACACCTCCAAGGATACTATATGGACAGAGATGAAATCGTAGGTCGTTTAAATTTTATTGAAAATATTAACCCTTAATAATTAAGGTCAGTTCAGTATTGAGTAGAATTGTTAGATACTACTTTGGTGGCTTCATCTTTTTAACCTCCATCCTTAAACCTATCCTCTAGGTGATTCTATTTTATCAAATTAATTAATTTTTGTATTTTTATTTTAAAAAAAAATGTTGGTAATTACTCAATTACTTATTTTCATTAAATTGTTTTATATTACTAAATCTGAGGCGATTATGATCTTTGAAAAACAATTTATTTTGTTATAAATCAAACTTTATCATGAATTTTGAACAAGCAAGGTCAAATATGGTTCTTAATCAACTAAGAGCTAATCGTATCAAAAACTCATCTTTAATTGAAAAAATTGAATTATTTCCAAGAGAAAACTTGTATCCAAAACCTTTTAAACACTTAGCTTACTCTGATAAAATTATATTTTTAGACGATGGTCGCTTTATTCTCCCTCCTTTAACATCATTTCATTTATTACAAGCTTTAGGAGAGATTGATGATGAGAGTATTTTAGAAATTGGCTCTGGTTTTGGTACATCAACATCAATTATTAATAAATTTTCTTCTAATATTGACTGTATAGAGTCTTCTATGCAAATGACCGAAGTTTTCAAAGATAGTATTAATGATGGTTTGTTCAATGCCTCTTTATTAGATTTAACGATAGAAGAATTTTTCAATAACAAAAAGCCAAATGTTAAAAAATACCAAAAAATTATTATTAATGGTTCACTTGATGAAGAGCCCATAAATATAATTAAAAATGCATCAGATAATGCAGAAATAGTTTGTATAATTGATAATCAAGATTTTAAACATAAGATTGTTAAATATATCAAAGTAGGAGGCAAATCTAATAAGTTTGTTATAGATGAAGCTTCTTCTTCTTATATTTATAAATATGTTCAATCCGAACCATTTGTATTTTAGCAAATGGATGATTTTCAAAATAAAAAAGAATATGAAAATGAGATTTATCAGCTTTGGTTAGATAAAGAATGTTTTAAACCTAAATACAATTTTGATAAGAACTTTTCTATTTGTATACCACCCCCAAATGTAACAGGGTCGCTGCATATGGGACATGCACTTAATAACACTATTCAGGATATTTTGACAAGATATCACCGTATGAATGGCTTTAATACTCTATGGCAACCAGGAACAGACCATGCAGGCATAGCGACACAAATGGTTGTAGAAAGAAACTTAGCTGAGAAAAATATTTATCGTAAAGATCTCACAAGAGAAGAGTTCATTGAAAAAATATGGGAGTGGAAAGAATATTCGGGTTCCACAATCATAAATCAATTAAAAAGGCTTGGTAGTTCATGTGATTGGTCAAGGGAAAGATTTACGATGGATGACGGATTATCATCTGCAGTTAGAAAGGTCTTTGTTAAATTATATACAGAGGGGTTAATATACAAAGATCAAGCTCTAGTTAATTGGGATACCAAATTTAAAACAGCTATTTCCGATTTAGAAGTTGTTCCCACAGATGTAAGCACCCAAATTTACTATATAAAATATCCTAGCTCTAATTCTGAGAGTATAACTGTAGCGACAGTCAGGCCAGAAACAATTTTTGGTGATGTTGCTATAGCAGTTAACCCCAATGACATTAGATATACTTCATTAAAAAAAGAAACTTTTACTATCCCTTTAACCTCAAGATCTATTCCACTTATATTTGATGAATATTCTGATCCCAAAATGGGAAGTGGCGCAGTTAAAATTACTCCAGCACACGATTTTAACGATTTTGAAATCGGAAAAAGGCACAACTTAGAATTATTAAATATTCTAAACGAGGATGGGTCATTGAATGAAAATTGTCCAAAAGAATTTCAGGGTTTAGATCGATTTGAGGCAAGAAAAAAAGTTGTTCACTTGCTAAAAGAAAAAGGTTTTATAGAAAAAATTGAAGATTATAAAACTACAATACCATATGGTGATCGCTCGAACACTGTAGTCGAACCTTTTTTAACTCATCAGTGGTTTTGTAATGCTGAAGAATTAGCAAAACAGGCAATGAAAGTTGTCAAAGACGGTGATACAAAATTTTTTCCCTCAAATTGGGAGAAAACATATTTTCAATGGATGGAAAATATTAGACCATGGTGTATTTCTCGACAAATATGGTGGGGACATCAAATTCCAGTTTGGTATGGTCCTGATGGAAAAGAATTTTGTGCAGAAACTGAAGAAGAAGCAAAAAATTTAGCTGTAGACTTTTATAAAGCAGATAAAATAATTTTAAAAAGAGATCAAGACGTCTTAGACACCTGGTTCTCCTCAGCTCTTTGGCCTTTTTCTACATTGGGATGGCCCAATAAAGAACAAACACTAGATACATTTTACCCTAATTCTGTACTAGTTACGGGTTTTGATATCATCTTTTTTTGGGTTGCCCGCATGATGATGATGGGTAATAAATTTATGTCAGAAACACCTTTTAAAACTGTTTATGTTCATGCTCTTGTTCGTGATGAAAAAGGTCAAAAAATGTCAAAATCAAAAGGTAATGTCATAGATCCTTTAGAGATAATTGACAAGTATGGTGCAGATACACTTCGCTTTACTCTAACATCATTAAATACACCTGGAAGGGATGTAAGGTTAAGTGAGCAACGCATAGCTGGTTATAGAAACTTCGTTACTAAAATCACCAATGCCTACAAGTTTGCTGAATTTAAAGGAATTTATCCATTTACAGATAATGGCAAAGTTAACCCTAACCATATTTTTAATATTTGGATTATAAATGAGTTTCAAGATTTATATAAAAAAGTTCAAGAAAATTATGAGAAATACTATTTTCATGAAGTAGCTAATCAACTATATCATTTTACATGGCATACTTTTTGTGACTGGTATATTGAACTTTCTAAAAATCTTTTAGACGACAGTCAATTTAGTGATGAGTCCAAAAAAACTTTTCATTTAGTATTTAATTCTTTACTGCAACTTTTACATCCAGTTATTCCTTTTATCACTGAAAAATTATGGGGTAAAAACAATAAAGATATCTTGATGAGTCATCAGTGGGACTATGTTGATCTAAAAACCGAGAGTGAAGAAGTATCTAAAACAAAGTTATTTATAGATTTTATAGAGGAATATAGGTCGATAGAAAAACTTTTTGAAATTAAAAAAGAAGATGCTGTAGAAATTTTTTCTAAAAATCAATCTATTCAAACAATTTTAGAAGATAATAAAAAAACATTCGAATTTTTAACAAGAAAAAAACTTTCATCGTCTCATAAAAATAATAGTGTTACTTTACCTTTTAAAGAGTTTGATTACGAAATTTCTACTAGCCAAATTGATAAATCTAAAATCAAAGAAAAACTTCAAGAAAATAAAAGCTCTTTGGAAAAAGAAAAAAATACAATTGATAAAAATTTATCAAATGAAAATTTCGTATCAAAAGCTCCAAAAGATCTCATTGATCAAAATAAACAAAGACAAAGTTTAATTAATATGGAATTGTCTAAAATTGATAGTATATTAATTAATATTCAATAATGGTTGATAAAAGTAAATTACCAAGTAGACATGTTTCTGTAGGTCCTAAAAGTGCACCACATAGAGCCTTTTATTATGCTATGGGTATTACCGAAGAACAAATTAAACAACCTTTTGTCGGTGTAGTAACCACATGGAATGAGTCTGCCCCTTGCAATATCTCACTTTCTCGCCAAGCTCAATCAGCCAAAAAAGGTGTGTGGGATGCAAAAGGTACACCAAGAGAATTCACCACTATTACTGTTACTGATGGTATAGCTATGGGCCATGAGGGAATGAAATCTTCTTTAACTAGTAGGGAAATTATAGCCGACTCAACTGAACTTTCTGTAAGAGGGCACTGTTATGATGCCTTAGTTGGTTTAGCTGGATGTGATAAATCTTTGCCAGGTTTAATGATGGCAATGCTTAGACTCAATGTGCCATCTGTATTTATGTACGGTGGATCTATATTACCAGGTGTTTATAAGGATAAGGACGTAACTATAGTAGATGTTTTTGAAGCTGTTGGAAAACATTCAACAGGAAAGATTTCAGACCAAGAACTCCATGACATTGAGTGTGTTGCCTGTCCATCTGCTGGATCCTGTGGCGGACAGTTCACCGCAAATACTATGGCATGCGTTTCAGAGACTATTGGTTTAGCACTTCCAGGTTCTGCTATGACACCAGCACCCTATGAAAGTAGAGATAAATACGCTTATGAAAGTGGAAGAGTGGTCATGGAATTAATTGAAAAAAACTTGAGACCTAGGGATATTGTTACAAAACAATCACTAATAAATGCAGCTGTGGTTGTTTCAGCATCAGGTGGATCAACCAACGCAGGTTTACATCTACCTGCTATGGCTCATGAAGCTGGTATTGAATTTACTTTGGAAGATGTCTGTAATATTTTCCAATCAACACCTTATATAGGTAATTTAGCCCCAGGGGGGAAATATGTAGCTAAAGATTTATATGAAGTTGGCGGAGTTCCTGTTCTTATTAAAGCACTCATTGATGGCGGGTTGATTGATGGATCATGCATGACTGTTACTGGAAAAACGTTAGCTGAAAATGTAAATGATGTGGAGTTACCAAAAAATCAAGATGTTGTTTATCCTGTCAGTAGCCCAATTACTAAAACAGGTGGCGTGGTAGGTTTGAAAGGTTCACTTGCTCCAGATGGTGCGATCGTAAAAATAGCTGGACTTAAAAAATTACAGTTCAAAGGAAAGGCAATTTGCTTTGATAGAGAAGAACATGCTCTAGACGCTGTCTTAAATGGTAAAATTAAACCTGGTCATGTTGTTATTATAAGATACGAGGGTCCAAAAGGAGGACCAGGTATGAGAGAAATGCTATCTACCACTAGTGCCCTTTATGGACAGGATCTTGGCGAAAAGGTCGCTTTAATTACTGACGGAAGGTTCTCTGGAGGTACACGAGGTTTTTGTATTGGCCATGTAGGTCCAGAGGCTTATGATTGTGGACCTATAGCGTTAGTTGAAGATGGTGATGAAATAGAAATTGATGCAGAGAAAAATTTACTAAATTTGAATGTAGACGAAAAAACGTTATCCGATAGAAAAACTAAATGGGTTAATAAAGAACCAGAGTTTATGTCAGGTACTTTATGGAAATACATGAAAACTGTTGGACCTGCAAACTTAGGGGCAGTTACACACCCTGGTGGTAAATTAGAAAAAAAGACTTATTCAGATATTTAAATCTATAAGAATAGGGCAATGATCAGAGGGTCTATCCATATTGCGGTATTCTTTTAATACTTTTAGTTTCATTATTTTACTTTTCAAAAATGGAGATAAAAGAAAGAAGTCTATTCTTATTCCTTCCTCTTTTCCAAATTTGTAAGTTTTATAATCAAAAAAAGTATAACTTTGTTTTTTTGGAGTAGTCTTGAAAACATCAATTAGATCTAGATTTATTAATTTATAGAATTCTTTTCTAGATTGAGGCTGTGCTAGAGCGTCATTTTTATATTTTTTAATATCATGAGCATCTTCATCATCTGGAATAACATTAAAATCTCCCATTAATAAAATTTCATATTCTTTTTTAAGTATTTCTATTTCTTTATAAAGTAATTTCATCCATTCAAGCTTATTTGTAAATTTGTCTGTATCTATAGGATTTCCATTAGGAAAATAACAATTTAGGATTGCTAAATTTTTATCTTTTATAATAACTGTATTGTTTCTTGCTTGTGTCATATTTAACTTCATTAAGGGATTTTCACTTAATACAATCTCTCTTTTACAAGAAACACTTACCCCATTATAACTTTTTTGAGTTTCAGCCACTGTTTTCAATGAAAATTGATTAAAAAAATTTTCTACGTACTCTTTATCTAATATCTTCAGTTCTTGTAAGCAAATTATATCTGGAGCTTCTGTTTTTATTATTTTTTCTATAATTGGTTCTCGCGCTCTTAAAGAATTTACATTCCAACTAATAATTTTCACAATTAAACGCTAAATGATGTGCCACAGCCACAAGAATTTTTAGCATTAGGATTTGAAATAGAGAAACTAGAGCCTATCAATTCATCTTTATAATCTAATTCAGACTCATTTATGAAAGTCATAGAATTTTTATCGATCAAAATTTGTAAATCTTTAAAATTAAATACATGATCTTTGGTTTCATTAATTACATTTTCACTTTTAAACACGTACTGGAATCCAGAACATCCACCACCTTTGACTCTGATTCTAAAATATTTCATATTTTGATCTTTTAGAACTTCTTGAATTTTATTTATAGCTTTATCTGTTATATTAATACTTCCCATATGTTCAGTAATTTATCAGCTTTACCAGAAAATTCAAAAGGAAGACTTTACGATGAAATAAATGATCATCGATCGCTTTACGAAAGAGATAGAGACAGGATTTATCATTCAACAGCTTTTAGAAAACTAAAAGATAAAACACAAGTATTTATGTTTGAAAAAGGTGACTATTATAGAAATAGACTAACACATACTCTTGAGGTATCTCAAATAGCACGATCTATAAGTAGAAAATTGTCTTTAAATGAAGATCTCACTGAATGTATAGCACTATCTCATGATTTAGGTCATAGTCCTTTTGGTCATGTGGGCGAAGAAATAATTTCTCAAGAATTAGATGCAAATTTTAACCATAATTATCAATCTTTTAGACAAATTACATTATTAGAAAAGAGATATATAAATTTTGATGGTTTAAATTTAACTTGGGAAACAATAG
>QCDA01000018.1 GCA_003281065.1 Pelagibacteraceae bacterium AG-349-E10 | reverse complement strand
CTTGGGTTTTTGAAGATTTGTAAGAGCTCTCACAGCCAATGGAAGTATTTTTTTAATTTGTGGTTTTTGGAAATATTTTGATGCATTTGCAATAGGGAAATAATCCATGATTACAAACTTATATAAATTACTTTGGTCAATTATTTTTGACTACCATCAAGGCATATAACTACTACAGTTGAAGAAAGTGATTTATTGTATTGTCTTTTGTTTATTTCAATTTTATCACTCATAATTAATATAGCCCCCTATAAAGAACAAACTTCCGATTAATCTAAAATTAATTCATAAAGTTTTAACATAAATTTTACAAATTTACTTTCAAAATGTCTTAATCAGAACTATTTTAGTGTTGAGGAATAAAAATAGATGGGGACAATTTCTTTAAAGAACATCAATAAGTCATTTGGTTCAACTGAGGTACTTAAACAGCTAAGCCTTGATATCCAAGATGGTGAATTTTTAACATTAGTCGGTCCGTCCGGTTGCGGCAAATCCACTTTGTTAAAAATTATTGCTGGATTGGAACAACAAAATAGTGGCGATGTAATTATTGATGATAAGAATGTTAACAGCACCAGAGCTAGCAAGAGAGACTTAGCAATGGTTTTCCAATCCTACGCTCTTTACCCGCACCTGACTGTCAGAAAAAATCTAGAAACACCTTTGAAATTAAGAGACTATAGTTTTGTAGAGAGGTTGCCTCTTATTGGTAATTTTGTACCAAGTAGAAAAGAAAAAAAGAAATCAATTGATGACCTTGTTTTCAAAACATCTGAAACTTTGAAAATAACAGAACTACTTGATAGGAAGCCAGGTCAACTATCTGGTGGTCAAAGACAAAGAGCGGCACTAGGAAGAGCGATGGTAAGAGAACCAGTCGCGTTCTTAATGGATGAACCTTTATCAAATCTTGATGCTGCATTAAGAGTTCATATGAGATCTGAACTATCTGAGCTTCATAATTCTTTAAAGACCACTTTCATTTATGTGACGCATGATCAAGCTGAAGCACTTACAATGTCAACTCGAATGGCGGTAATGATTGATGGGGAACTTTTGCAACTTGATACTCCAAGTGAGGTTTATAATAATCCATCATCTTTAAGAGTTGCAGAATTTGTTGGCAGCCCAAAGATTAACACATTTGCTGCTCAGATTAGCTCTGATGGTTCTGTTGAATTTATGGGTATTAAGCTTGAAAGAAAATTTAATACTAATAGTCAAAAAGCTTTAGTTGCTGTGAGACCAGAACATTTAGAAATTACAAAAGACTCAAACAAACCTGCATTTGAGGCTACAGTTTCATACCGAGAAAACCTCGGTTCTGATATATTTTACCATGTTCAAGTTAATCAATCTGAATCTAAAATCATAGTCAGAGGCTCACCACAAGCTGGACTGATCTCAAATGGGGAAACAGTTAGAATAAGCCCCTCTCATGCAGAGGCTATGCTTTTTGAAACATCTGGTGAGCGTATCCGATAAATATGCACCACTCTAAAGCACATATTTGGTTTGTTTGGCCTGCAATCATACTAATGATTGTCATATTAATACTTCCAATTTTTTATTCTCATAAAATCCTAGAGATAATGGCTAAGGGAAGAAAAGACGGTAGCTTAAAAGGATTAGAGCCTGACTCAAAAAGCCAAGTAACTCTTAAATACGTTGATGGTAAACCAAGTGCAGTTACATCTGTTGTGATATCAACACAACATGCAGATGGATTGTCTCCTGCTGATGTTAAAGAAATAGTAAATCCAGCATTAAAAGAATCTATCCCTGAAGAGTTATTAAAAAATTTAGATGATAAAGAATACTACGTAAACCCAACAGGTAATTTTGTAATTGGAGGTCCAGATGGTGATACAGGATTAACAGGAAGAAAAATTATTGTCGACACCTATGGTGGTGCAGCACCTCACGGTGGAGGGGCTTTCTCTGGAAAAGATCCTACAAAAGTCGATCGCTCTGCTGCTTATGCTTCACGATACTTAGCAAAAAATATTGTTGCTGCTGGTTTATGTGATCAGTGTACTATCCAGTTGTCTTATGCAATCGGTGTAGCCAAACCATTGTCAATATATGTGAATACTCAAGGCACTAATAAAATAGATGAAGCAAAAATTGAGTCTGCGATACCTGACATTATGAATCTTTCTCCAAGAGGAATCAGAGAGAAATTACAGTTAAATAAGCCAATTTACGAACAAACAGCAGCTTACGGTCATTTTGGTAGAACACATGACAGCTCTTCAGGAGCTTTTTCATGGGAAGCTCTAGATTTAGTGTCCGATTTCAAATCGCTAGCTTAATTGAGTTTGAGATTTGCAGTCTCAAATGAAATTGAGTTAAAACCTTTAGCTAGAAATATATCTAGGTCTCTATCTAAAAACCAGATTATTTTTTTTGAGGGAGAGGCCGGTTCTGGTAAGACAACATTAATCAGATATATCTTAAGTGAAATTAGCAAGTCAGAAAAAAAAACTTTTTCCTTCCAAGGGAGCCCCACGTATCAAAGAGAACATATTTACAATTTTAATAAGTTTAATATTATTCACTTTGATTTTTATCAAGTTCAAAATAACAAACTAGATTTGGATGAGTATTTTAAGATAATTTAATTTATTACAATCAAAAAGTTTATGTTATTGATCATCAAGATACTCACTACAACCATCCATTATTAGATATTTCTTCATTGATTTTTGATGCTAGGAGATCTTATTCTACCAAAGTCGAAGATAAATTATTGAAGCTTTATGCAAGAAGAATGAAACTTAATCTCAAGCAGCTTAAGTCAGACATTCATATGATTAGTCTTTTACGTAATCTGAGAATTCTTGGTAATTGGGTGCAATTATATAATGCTGGAAAACCAAAATATCTTAAAGTCTTTAGAAAAAATACATGGGCTCAAATATTTAAACATGTCGAATATTTAAGACTTTGGGATTTAAGAGAAATATTTATGGAGATATATAACAAAACAAGTTAAATGGACGCTCTAATATTAGCTGCAGGTTATGGAATGCGAATGGATAACTTAACCAAAGATATCCCTAAACCCTTATTAAAAATAAAAAATAAAACACTTATTAGCTATGCAATCGATCTCATTAAAAACATGTCATTTGATAAAATTTATATCAATACCCACTATAAACATAATATGTTAGAAAGATTTATCTCTGAAAATTACCCTGATATTACAATTTCTTATGAAGAAACTATCTTAGGAACAGGAGGTGGTATAAAAAACATACAAACAAACGATACAGTAGTTCTAAATACAGATAATTTATGGGACCAGTCCTTTGAAAATGAATTAGAAAAGTCAATCAAATTTTTTGATGAAAATAAAAGCTTTGATAGCGTCCTTCTTATAAATTCTAAAAATAATAATTTTGATCTTGAAGTAAATAATGAAGGGCTTATTAACTTTCCATCAAAACTATGCAATACTTCATTTCAAGGTTGTCATATTATTAGAAAAAACTCTTTGCATCCTTACCCTGAAATTTTTAACATTCAAGACTTTTGGAAAGATTGTTCGTTAAATGAAAAAATCTATGGATATGAGACTACTAAAATCAATGCTCATGTTGGGACTAAAGATGAGTATTTGAAATACAAATAATAATAACCATATTAAATATATGACAGTTGAACAAATAAGTGACGATGAATTTAATCAAAAAGTTCTTGAAGGATCAAAAGATAAGCCTGTTTTGGTAGATTTTTGGGCTGAGTGGTGTGGTCCATGTAAGGCTATTGCTCCTATTTTGGATAATTTAGCCTCTGAAATGGGCGATAAGATATCTATAAAAAAAATTAATATAGATGAAAATCCTCAAGCACCAGCAAACTTTAGTATTAGGAGTATACCCACAATGATACTCTTTAAAGATGGATCAATGGCTGATGCAAAGATTGGCTTAGGCTCAGAAGCGGACTTAAGAAGTTGGATTAACAGTAAACTTTAGAAGAAATTCATCTCAGAACACGCTTTATCAAATGAGATTTTATTTCCAATAAAATTTTTTCCCCTTTCACCTTGAAAAGCATCCTCAACATATTTATCCCATTCAATTTTTGGTATTCCAATTTCATTTAAATTTAATGGTGCTTCAAGAATTCTCAATGTCTCAGATAGTCTTTTTGAACTCTCAATGAGATCGACATTATAAATTTTTTCTAGGGATTTTTCTGTTTTTTCATCTTGGCCAATCAGACTCCTCATTATTGTCGGCAAAGTAAAAGAACAAGCTATTCCATGTGGAACATTAAAATTTATTGTTATCGGGTATGAAATATTATGTGCTATTGCAGTTTTAGTATTTGAAAAAGCTAGACCTGCATGAACACAAGCTTTAGCCATTAAAGTTCTCAACTCTATGTTTTTTAAATCATTTACAAGTTTTGGAAGAGTATCGATCACGGTTTGAGCACCTGCAATTCCATGAAATGTTGAAATCGGATTTGAGTTTACATTCCAAATGCTTTCTAAGGAGTGGGACAATGCATCAAGACCAGTAGAAATAGTCAGATTTTTTGGCTTGTTGATCATTAACTTAGGGTCAATAACTGATATTTCAGGATATAAAGATTTATCTGCTAATGAAAATTTACTTTTATATTCTTTATCCCAGACTGTAGCCCAACACGTAAGTTCACTCGATGTGCCCGAAGTAGTAGGTATAGCTATAATTTTTTTTGGATCTTGAACGTAAGCTGATTTTTTATTTCTTACAAAATCATTTAAATATTTATTTTCACCTTTAAAAGCCGCAAGTAATTTGGCCGTATCCATGACAGAGCCGCCTCCAAGAGCAACAACTGTATCAATTTGACTTTCTATTTTTGAAAATTTTTCCCCTGCAGAAATTAAATCTTGATAGTCCGGATTTGGTTGAACATCATCAAAGATTTCTAGAGGCTTATTTGATAAATTGTTAAAAAACTCTCTATACGTATCAAAGTTATCATCAGGATGGGTAACAAGAATGTACTTTCGATTACTTATTATATGTTCAATTTCATTAAATTTTTCCGAACCAAAAATAACATTTACCGGATTATAATATTCCCACATAAGATTTAGAGATTTTTAACAGCTTTTGAGAGAATTTGCATTTTTTGTTTTGCTTGATTTCTATCAAAAAACCCTAGACCACAATCAGGAGCAGCAATTAATCTTTCCTCATCAATATGCTCAAGAACTTCTCTGATCCTTTTTTGAATTTCCTCGACACTTTCCATACGACTTTTAGCTACATCAATCAAACCCATAATAACTTTGGTTTTTTTAAATTTTTCTAATAATTTTAAATCTAAAGGTCGGTGAGAGTCTTCCAAAGAAACTTCGTCTATACCAGAGTCTTCAACTAAGTCAGCAATTTTATCATATGCATCTAGGTCTGCTTTTTTGTAGTGTTCTGAGTCAAGCGAGTTAGGATAACCGCAGCAAATATGACAAGCTTTTTGAGTTTCTTTTAGTATTCCATGCATTGCTCTTTCTAAGTTTTCCATACCATAATCGTGTGTTTCTTCTGGTTTTCTGGCGAACACTGGTTCATCAATTTGAATGTATTGACAACCAGCTTCGGATAGAGCCTTAACTTCATTACTAATACATAAAGCTAGATCATAACCCATTTTTTTGGGATCATTATAATAGTCATCAGCAATGGAGTCAGTTATTGTCATAGGACCAGGTATAGTTATTTTCACTGGGTTATTAGTAAACTGCTGTGCAGATTTCCAATCATCTACTAATCGTAATGATTTATTTGAAACTTTACTTGTAATTGTTGGGAGTGTTGCTTCAAAAGCTCCTTTCCTGACTGATTTAGTTGTTAAGTGTTCAAAGCTTACCCCATTAAAAAATCTCAATTGATAAAAAATATAGTTTTCTCGCCTTACTTCACCATCTGTGGGGATATCTATTCCGCTACTTGTCTGATCAAGAATTACTTCTTCAATAGCTTTTAAGAATAGTTTTTCTTTTTCCTCATCTTTCTCTTCATATACTTTATGGTCTTCACTTTTGGGATCCCAATTTGATAACAATCCCTTGGATTGTCTTTTTTCTTCGTCAGATTTATCTTGGAGAAACCAATCTCTTATAGGTGTGTAATTAGGTTTCGGATAAGCTCCAATGGTTGTAGTTTTGATGCTCATTTAAAAAAAACAGCAGCCAGTATACTAGCTGCTGTTTAAAAATCTAATGATAAACGGAATTGAAAAGACCTACATTAAGTCTTCAATTTCCTCCATCATTTCTTCCTGAAGATCGGCCATGTCGTCGGCGTCACCTGTAGCAATGGTCTCAGTATAGTCATAGATTACCTGAGTCACAGCAAGACCGTTTTCTCCAGGATATGCGAACCAATCAGCTAACAAAGGCAGCTGATTAACAGCAGTTAACTTGTTGGGGTTTGCATCATAAAAATCACCTAACAGGTCATTTGCAGCTTTGTTAGGAGGAACGTAACCTGTTGTTTCTGCAACAGCAGCTGCTCCTACACCTGAAGTGATAAACTTTAAAAATGTCCATGCCGCTTGTACTCTTTCAGGATCATCTGAAGTAGTAACTAACATCGCTGCGTTACCACCGGCAGGTAGTCTAGCTGGAGTTCCACCATTAACACCAGGTATTCCTGGGAAAGGCGCAGTCTTTAGTTCAAAGTCAGCTTTTGCAGCTTCAACAGAGCCTAAACTACTAGTACTCCAAAACATCATACCAATAGTACCTGCATTAAACGCAGCTTGTCCGTCAGCAATAGAATAGTTAGGCATATTACAGCCACCCATGATATCTTTCATTTGTTCTAAAGTTTTTAGACCAGCATCTCCTCCCATATTAACAGCTCCATCTTTAACCATTGGAACATTTTGGCTATGCATTAGAGCTTGATGGAACCAGTTACCTGTAATATTCCATCCAAAGTAAAGTGTACCGTGTCCTGCAGCTTCTAATTTATTACAAGCGTCAATGACTTCATCCCAATTTGATGGAATGCTGCTAACACCAGCACTTGCTAAAAGATCCATGTTGTAGTAACCAACTGGAGTTGATACTGAAAATGGCAAGCCATAAACCTCTCCTCCAAAGGTAGATAAGCTCAACATAGCTTCGTGATAACCGTCTTTTGCAAAATCTGGCTCATTAGCAATGAAAGGCTCTAAAGATAAAGCGATACCTTTGTCTACTAAAGGTGCTTGTCTATTAAGACCTTGCATGGTGATATCAGGTAAGTTTCCTGATGTTGACTCTCTTAGTATAGTAGCAGTAGCATCTTCATAGTTTTCATAAGTTGCTCTGAACTTAACTTTAATGTCAGGATGAGCTTTTTCAAACTCTGGCATAATTGCCTGGTATGTCACATCGAACAAACCTGAATAAGGATATGCAAATTCAATTTCTACCGCATTAGCGTTGTATGCGAAAACTGATGCAAAAAATCCTAAGATTACTTTTTTCATAGTCCCTCCTTAAAATAATAATAATTAATTATTAAATCCTTAATGTTAAGAATATGCTAAATTTTAAAGCAAAGTATAAATAATCAGTATGTGTGAGAAAAAATCTGTGAATAATTCCTAAAAGCTATTAATTACCAAGGTAATGAGAAGGTTTTTACATTTGTGTAACTTTTCATAGCCTCTATTACACCCTCTTTATATCCTAATCCTGAGTCTTTTATTCCGCCAAAAGGTGACATCTCAATTCTGTAACCGGGCACTTCCCAAATATTAACTGTGCCCACATTAAGACCGCTTATGTATTTTTTAATTCTTCTAAAATCGTTACTACAAACACCTGATGACAAACCAAAGGCCGTTGAATTTGAAATTTCCATTACTTTTTCATCATCATTGGGAACTCTAATGACAGGCACAATTGGACCAAAGGTTTCTTCAACAACAAGTTCTGATTTATAATTAACGTTGTCTATAAAAATTGGTGGCACAAGAGCTTCTTGGACCCCAGGGTTATAAAGAATTTTTGCACCATCCTGTTCAGCTTTATTTACTCTGTCATTAAACATACTTGCTGCCTCTTTATTAATTACTGTGCCCAACTGATTGTTAATATCCATGGGATCACCAAATTTTATTGATTTTGCTTTTTCCAAAGCAAGCTCGACAAATTTATCAGCAACTGATTCTTGAACTAATATTCTTTTTACAGCAGTGCATCTTTGACCAGAGTTTTTTGTTGCTCCCATGATTGCTAGATCAGCTGCTTTATTTAAATCATCATCATCTAAGTCACTCAAAACTATTAAAGGGTCGTTTCCACCTAACTCTAAAACAGTTCTTTTGTAACCTGCATTTTCAGCTATCAGTTTTCCAACACCAACGCTTCCTGTAAAAGTAATTAAATCTATATTTTTATTTTTAATTACTTCATTCCCAATGTCTTCAGGCCATCCTGTTAAAATTGAAAACATTTCTGGAGGAAGGCCACATTCATATAAAATATCTGCTAGTAGCATAGCTGTTAAAGGGGTCAATTCAGTTTGTTTACAAACAGTACAGTTGTTAGTTGCTATTGATGGAGCTATTTTGTGAGCAACCATATTTAAAGGATGATTAAATGGAGTGATTGCAGATATTGTGTTAAGCGGTTCTCTAATTGTAAATATTTTTCTTTGTTTCCCATGAGGTGTTAAATCACAAGAATAAATTTCTCCGTCATCCTGGATACAAAGCTGAGCAGTAAGAGAAAATACATCAAAGGCTCTACCAACTTCATAAAGCGTATCTTGTTTCGATAGCCCAGACTCAAGTGAAATTAGATCAGAGATTTGTTCTTTTCTCTCAACAAGTGTTTCAGCAGTCTTTTGAAGTATTTTTTGACGATCATATCTAGATAAATTAGGTTTATAATTTGCAGCAATATCAAAGGCTTTTTGAGCATGTTCTGCTGTGCCAGCTGGTACTGTGCCTATAACTTTACCTGTGAAGGGATAGATAACATCAATCTTGTTATCGGTGTGAACAGTTTTTCCACCAATCCTCATACCCTCATTAATAATTTTATCAGTCATGATTAAGCTCCATTAATAGCATAAAAAAATGCATCATAGTTATTTAAACTTTGATCTTTGGCAATGTTTAGTTTTTTATTAGAAATAAAAGGAACTTCTCTTTCATGATGACCTCCATGAGATCTAAGGGGTTCCTTTAATTTTGAAAGATCATGATTAGCTTTTGAGGTACCAATTGTCATATCTTCAGATGACATGCATACGATATCACCTATTCTATCTGAAGGTAGCCTATATTCTCTACATGCTTCTTCTTGTTTAACAACTACTTCAATTTCTTTAATTGATGATATTTTGCTAATTGTTTCACCAATTTTTGATTTATCTTTTACATATATAGTGGCAAACGATCCCAGTGAACCATGATGAACTACATAAGGGTCAGTAATTGGAAGTATTACTTTAGCCTCATCTTTACCCATTTGATCATCTAAATAATCTTGAAGGAAGATGGCATTAGGTTCTCCATTAATATTTGCTTTAGACTTCATTCCATGATCTGCAGTGATGACAACCGAATTCCCATTACTACAAATTTTACTGACATACTTATCAAACATCTGATAAAAATCATTTGCTTCTTTATCTCCAGGTGCATATTTGTGTTGAATAAAGTCAGTTGTAGACAAATACATAATGTCAGGATTAAATTCATCAAGTAATTTTACCCCAGCTGCCATAACAAATTCTGATAGATCCTGAGAATATACTTCAGGTACTTTCATTCCAATCCAGTCATTAATATTTTCAATACCATTTTCACTGAGAGTGGCCTGATCTGATTTTTCTGATGAAAAACAGATTGCTCTTCCTTCATTAAATCTTAAACCATTACCTAAAAGAGTTCTTAATTTGTCCTTTGCAGTGATTACTGCTATTTTATAACCTTCATTATAATATTTCTCAAAAATAGTTGGAGCTCTTAGATATTGTGGATCATTCATCATCACTTCTTCACCGGTTGACGGGGTATAAAAGAAATTACCACTTATTCCATGAACATCACTAGGCTGCCCTGTGACTATCGAAATGTTGTTAGGGTTTGTAAAACTGGGAATAGCACTGTTAGCCATCAGATATTGGCCATTTTCCAGTATTTTATCAAGATTTGGTGTCAATCCTTTTGAAGAGGCGATATCAATATACTCTTTTTGACTACCATCAAGGCATATAACTACTACAGTTGAAGAAAGTGATTTATTGTATTGTCTTTTGTTTATTTCAATTTTATCACTCATAATTAATATAGCCCCCTATAAAGAACAAACTTCCGATTAATCTAAAATTAATTCATAAAGTTTTAACATAAATTTTACAAATTTACTTTCAAAATGTCTTAATCAGAACTATTTTAGTGTTGAGGAATAAAAATAGATGGGGACAATTTCTTTAAAGAACATCAATAAGTCATTTGGTTCAACTGAGGTACTTAAACAGCTAAGCCTTGATATCCAAGATGGTGAATTTTTAACATTAGTCGGTCCGTCCGGTTGCGGCAAATCCACTTTGTTAAAAATTATTGCTGGATTGGAACAACAAAATAGTGGCGATGTAATTATTGATGATAAGAATGTTAACAGCACCAGAGCTAGCAAGAGAGACTTAGCAATGGTTTTCCAATCCTACGCTCTTTACCCGCACCTGACTGTCAGAAAAAATCTAGAAACACCTTTGAAATTAAGAGACTATAGTTTTGTAGAGAGGTTGCCTCTTATTGGTAATTTTGTACCAAGTAGAAAAGAAAAAAAGAAATCAATTGATGACCTTGTTTTCAAAACATCTGAAACTTTGAAAATAACAGAACTACTTGATAGGAAGCCAGGTCAACTATCTGGTGGTCAAAGACAAAGAGCGGCACTAGGAAGAGCGATGGTAAGAGAACCAGTCGCGTTCTTAATGGATGAACCTTTATCAAATCTTGATGCTGCATTAAGAGTTCATATGAGATCTGAACTATCTGAGCTTCATAATTCTTTAAAGACCACTTTCATTTATGTGACGCATGATCAAGCTGAAGCACTTACAATGTCAACTCGAATGGCGGTAATGATTGATGGGGAACTTTTGCAACTTGATACTCCAAGTGAGGTTTATAATAATCCATCATCTTTAAGAGTTGCAGAATTTGTTGGCAGCCCAAAGATTAACACATTTGCTGCTCAGATTAGCTCTGATGGTTCTGTTGAATTTATGGGTATTAAGCTTGAAAGAAAATTTAATACTAATAGTCAAAAAGCTTTAGTTGCTGTGAGACCAGAACATTTAGAAATTACAAAAGACTCAAACAAACCTGCATTTGAGGCTACAGTTTCATACCGAGAAAACCTCGGTTCTGATATATTTTACCATGTTCAAGTTAATCAATCTGAATCTAAAATCATAGTCAGAGGCTCACCACAAGCTGGACTGATCTCAAATGGGGAAACAGTTAGAATAAGCCCCTCTCATGCAGAGGCTATGCTTTTTGAAACATCTGGTGAGCGTATCCGATAAATATGCACCACTCTAAAGCACATATTTGGTTTGTTTGGCCTGCAATCATACTAATGATTGTCATATTAATACTTCCAATTTTTTTAGCCGGAGGTATCTCATTTACTAATTACAATCTTGGTAATTCTAGTTTCGAATGGGTAGGCATGGAGAATTATGAAAAAATGTTCTCCAGAAAAACTTACATTAAAATGATTATATCAACGGCAACTTACGTGTTAATCGTTGTCCCTGTTTCAGTGGTATTAGGTTTAGTTGCAGCCATTATGCTCAACTCTCTTCGATTTGGAGCTGATATTTATAAAACAATTTTCTTTCTTCCGGTGATGGCTACTTTATTGGCAATGGCTATTGCTTGGGAATTTACTCTTCATCCAACTCTTGGAATAATAAATTCTTTTCTTGCTAATGGATGCGGAGGTATTAGAGAATTTATTTTAGGTTTTCATTGGCTACCGTGGGTTAGTTCCGAGGACAGTTGGTACAGTGTTGCTTGTGCTAACAATATGGATTTCCCGTATTGGCTCAAAGATAAAAAAACAGCGATTTGGACAATTTGTTTTATTGGAGTATGGCAAGCCTTTGGATTTAATATGGTGTTATACTTAGCTGGTTTAACAAGCATACCAAGAGAATTGTATCATGCTGCAGAAATGGATGGTGCTCAGTCAACTTGGGAACAATTTAAACTTGTAACTTGGCCGATGTTAGGTCCTACAACTCTTTTTGTGGTTACCATAACGACAATAAGGTCATTTCAAGTATTTGACACAATTGAAATTCTTACAAAAGGTGGTCCTGCCAAAACAACGTATGTAATGATGTACGCAATTTTTGAAAAAGCAATTCAACAAAATATTACAAGTATTGGTGCAGCGATTACTGTTGTGTTTATAATTTTTATAATCTTGCTAACATTCTTCCAAAGATATGTGATTGAGAAAAGGGTACATTACTAAAATGTTAGCTAGACATTATATTGGAGAGTCATGGAAGCATGGACTGCTCATCATTGGAGCATTAATTGTGTTGATCCCATTTTACATGATGGTTTCTATGTCACTTAAATCTCAACAAGAAATTCAGTCAATATCTGGAGGTTTAGTCGGAGCGCAGGAGATTCAAACATTCCCAGTTTGTACTAAGCACGGATACACTGAAGAGGTATGTACAATGCGACCTTATAAATACAATTTCTGGTTTGCATTCAAAAAAGCCCCAATTCCGAGGTATTTAATGAACGGTTTGATTGTGACTGTTTCAATCTTTTTAATACAAGTATTGATTGCACTTCCATGTTCTTATGCACTAGCCAAGCTTAGGTTTAAAGGGAGGGAATTTGTCTTTTCAATGGTTCTGTTCTGTTTATTAATACCTGTACATGCAATCGCTTTACCGTTGTATGTCATGTTAGCAAAAGCTGGACTGGTGGATACCTATGCAGCCTTAATAATACCATGGACGATATCTGTGTTTGGAATTTTTCTAATGCGGCAATTCTTTATGACAGTACCAGATGAACTAATTGATGCTGCAAGGATGGATGGTATGGGAGAATATTCTATTGTTTGGAAAGTTATGCTTCCTGTAGCTATACCAGCGTTACTAGCTTTTGCAATTTTCTCAGTTGTTGCTCACTGGAATGATTATTTTTGGCCTAGGATTGTTATCACAGGTAATCGTGATTTATTTACACCACCACTTGGTATTAGAGAATTTAGAGGCGGAATTGATAGTGATGAATTTGGACCTATGATGGCGTCGATTGTTACTGTTACAATTCCACTTATTGTGGCTTTCATAGTTGCTCAAAAAAGATTTGTTGAAGGTATCACTATGACTGGAATGAAGTAATTATTTACCCAGAGCGTTTACCATTACAATACCAAGTATAATTAGACCACAACCAAGTATTCCAAATAAGTTTGGACTCTGACCAAACTTAATTATACTTAATATGAACGTTCCAAAAATCACTAAACCAGCATAAGAGGCATAGGCAATTCCCATTGGTAAAAACTTCATTACCTTAGAAATAAAAAAGACTGCGATTACTATGGAAATAGCACTTAGTGAAGTTGGTATGAATTTCTCGTATCCATTTGATATTTTAGCAAAATTATTTGAAAGTATCCCAAAGAAGACTGCAGCAGCTAAATAAAAATATCCAATCAATTTAGATATCTATCTCATAAGGAAATGAGCTTAGTTGCTCCAAGCCATCTTTGGTTACAACGAACTGATCCTCAAGTTTAATTCCTTCTTTACCGCCAACTTCACCAATATAACTCTCTACACAGATAGTCATATTTTCCTCAAAATTGGCTGAGTAATCCGCATTGCTAAAATCTCTATTTGGGTAAGCAACAAGTGGCCATTCATCACAAAGACCGACACCATGAATAATGCATGGATAATGATTATCGTAGCAATTATCAGGCAATTTCCAGGATTTTTCTGCAAATTCTCTAAAATTTAAACCAGCTTTAATCAGAGATTTGTTATGATTAATATGCTCTAAAGACATTGAGTAGAGCCTTTTTTGTTCATCATTTAGACGATTGCCCTCAACAAAGGTTCGAGAGATATCAGCACAGTAACCGTACGGTCCAACCATATCTGTGTCAAAAGCAACTAAATCTCCAGACTCAATGACTCTGTTACTGCATTCTTGAAGCCAAGGATTTGTTCGTGGTCCAGATACTAAAAGACGAGTCTCAAACCATTCCCCACCATTTTCAATATTGACTTTATGCATGTATGACCAAAGTTCTTCTTCTGTCATACCTGCCTGAAGTTTGTCTCTCATTAGCCACATTCCTTTTTCAGCAGTCTCAATAGAGGCTTTCATACAAATTAACTCATCATCAGATTTAATAGATCTTGCAAGCTCAATGTACTTTTGGGCGTTCACTAGTTTAACATTAAACTGTTTAAGTAACATTTGTATTCCAACTGGATCGGAAATATCTATTGCAAGGCAATTATTATCAGGTGAATGCTCTCTCATTAAATCTTGAACAGTGCCAGCCCATTTTTTTGCATTTTTATCAACAAAATTATTTGCTGAAAAAAAATCCCAACTATCAACTGCTCGAATATCATCAATCGTGCATAAATGTTCTGAGAGGTGCTCGCTCTTTGGATAATCAAATAGTATTACTTTTCCCTCTGCAGAAATAAATACGAATCGCACGAGTTCATGCATTGTAAATAAACTCATATTTCTACTGTCGGTTGCATACCTTATATTGATCGGATCAAATAATATGCAAGCACCAACA
>QCDA01000017.1 GCA_003281065.1 Pelagibacteraceae bacterium AG-349-E10 | reverse complement strand
TCGACACCTGAAGAAAAAATCATAGAAACAGAAACTGTTAATGAAGAGCAGTTGGAAGCTTTAAATCAAGCATTAGAGGAAAAATTAGATGAAATAATCATTACAGAGGAAGTAGTAAATGAAGAGCTATTAGACTCACTCATAGCCGCTCTTAATTTTAAGGAAAACGAAAATCTTGAAGAGACCATTGACGTTATCTTTGACTCCAGTTTTAAAATAAAATCAAAACCCAAACCAAATCAACAAGTTGTTATTTCAGCCCTTACAGATAGCCTAACTAGCCAAATTGAATCTATGACTTCATATGATCCAAATCAGTCTGCGTTTATTCAAGTTGGTGCTTTTAAAAAAGAGAATGTATCTGAAATAGTTGCTGCCGATATTTCTAAGAAATTGGGGACTCGAGTTGAAGTAAGACCAACGCTAGTCTCTGATCCTGTAATGTATAGAATTTTGGTAGGCCCGGAACATAAAGATCAAATCATCAATGTGATCGCCGATTTAATGGATCTTGGAATTTCTGATTACTTCTTAACCAGAGGATAGCTAGTAAATATATTTTAAAATTTAATTTTATTTTTTTTGAGTCTCAACGCATTAAGTTTAATAAAACCCTCAGCATCTCGCTGATCGTAATTAGAAGACTCAAAGGTTGCAAGATCTTCGTCATACAAACTATTAGGGGATTTTCTTCCAATAACAATCACATTGCCTTTATATAAAGCTAGTCTTACTTCACCACTTACTCTTTTCTGAGTGGCATCAATAGCTTTTTGCATCATTACTCTTTCTGGTGCAAACCAATAACCATTGTAAATTAACCTTGCATACTTAGGCATAAGCTCGTCTTTCGTAAAAACCTCTTCTCTATCCAAAGTAATGCTCTCAATTGCACGGTGGGCTTTAAGTAGAATTGTTCCACCAGGTGTTTCATAGACACCCCGTGATTTAATTCCTACGTATCTATTTTCTACAATATCCACTCTTCCGATGCCGTTTGCTGCTCCGAGTTTATTTAACTTTTCTAATAGATTAAATGGTGAGAGTTTTTTCCCGTTAATAGCAATAGGATCTCCATTTTTAAATTGAATGGTTATCACACTCTCTTTGTTTGGAGCTGAACTAGGGCTTTTTGAAATACCAAAAACATTTTCAGGCGGCCTTTTCCATGGATCTTCCAAGATTTTTCCCTCTGCTGATCGATGAAGAACATTTGCATCCACACTATACGGAGACTCTTTTTTATTATGTTTCATGATAGGAATTTTGTTTTTAGCTGCAAATTCCAACAGTTTAGTTCTGGATGATAGATCCCACTCTCTCCAAGGTGCAATTACTTTTATTTTAGGTTCTAAGGCATAGTAAGAAAATTCAAAACGCACTTGGTCATTTCCTTTGCCTGTTGCTCCATGAGAGACAGCATTAGCTTTTTCTTTTTTTGCAATTTCAATTTGTTTTTTTGCGATTAATGGTCGAGCAATTGATGTCCCTAATAGATACTCGCCCTCATAAATCGTATTACAACGAAACATTGGAAAAACATAATCACGAACAAATTCCTCTTTTAAATTTTCAATGTATATTTTCTTTGCACCAAGTTTTTGTGCTTTGATTTTCGCTTCAGTTAATTCTGCACCTTGACCGAGATCTGCTGCATACGCAATAACATCTGCATTATATTCTGTTTGCAGCCATTTTAATATGACACTTGTGTCCAACCCGCCTGAGTAGGCTAAAACAATTTTATTTTTCATATTCTTAGCAGTCTTGTTGAAGAGAATTATACGCGTTAGTAAAACCTATTAACGTGTATATGTCTGTTGTCTCTGTGCCTCTTTTAGAAAATCCAACAACTGTCATTTTTTTGCCGGCTTTTAAAGCTTCAATGATGACAGTATCATCTGCCATTGACCAAGCAGAGTCGTCTTCTCCAAAAAATTGATAATTTTTTGAGTCAATAGTAACTTTAACATATTTTTGTGAGTCATAAGGGTAACCAGCATCTATTCTAACGTACTCAGCTGCGCCTTCCTTAAACACATAAAAAATTACTGAACCTCTATTAGTGTAGTCACCTTTTTCTGATGTAGGCACTTGGAAAATTGAACATGTTTTATTGTTTATTTTTTTAAAGGACCACTTGCCATGCTCAAAGTCAATGGAGTGGGTAGCAAACGAATTGCTTATTAAAAAACATAAGCATAAAGTTAAATATAAAAATTTTTGTTTAAACATGGTGTTTTAATGTCAGAGAATATACCAATTAAGATTGATTTTTAAAATAATAAATGGAAAGATATATATGGAGAGATTAATGGTAAAAGTTAAAAATCCCTTTGTAGAGGCGCTTCAGAATATTGCTGAAAGGCAGGATATTGGGAGTTTTAAAAAAATCTTTGATTATTTTGGTCCAAGGCTAAAGTCTTTTTTAATGAAGTCAGGTGCAGATGATGCCGTCGCAGAAGAAATAATTCAAGAAACCATGACAATTATCTGGACCAAAGCCGATTATTATGATCCATCTGTGGCATCACCAAGCACCTGGATTTATACTATCGCTCGGAACAAGAAAATTGATATTTTAAGAAAAACAAGAAAAGCTGTCTTGGAAGACATTGAGACTGCCATTTTACCTCCAGTTGAGTCTAAAGCGGATGAGAATATCGAACATGATCAAAAATTTGAAATGGTAGCACAATATTTAGATGATCTTCCAAAAGATCAACTAGATCTGCTAAAAATGAATTTCTTCGAGGAAAAATCACATGGTGAAATCGCTGATATAACTAAAATCCCATTAGGCACTGTAAAATCAAGAATTCGTCTAGCATTAGAAAAGATCCGCGGCAAATTGGAACAAGACGGCAGTATGGTTAATCTAAATAATGACGGCGGAAGTAAAGTTAACTAAATAAATGACATTCGAAATTCTTAGTACACCTGTAAACTCACCTGCAAGTCTTATTTTCCAGCAGTGTTTGGCTGAAGTTGACCCTGAGAATAGGTCTCTAAACTCTGCGATGAATGAGGTGGGTGGTTATTTTTTAGAAAATGCTGAGACCTCTCCTTTGTCTAATGAATTATGGAATAAAGTTTTAAATCAAACAAAAAATAAAACATCAGTACCTCAAATTAATGAGAAGCATGATCCTTTGTTAAGTCAATTACCACTTACTTTAAGATCCCATTTAAGAAATAAAAATATTAATTGGAAATCTTTTAAGGATGTCAAGGTTGCTTCTATACTCCCTAAATACAACAATGAAAAACTAGAACTTATTCACGTAATGCCTGGTGCAAAAATTCCTCAGCACACACATGAAGGCAATGAAAGCTTTTTAGTTTTACACGGCTCCTATAGTGATGAGTACGGCGATTATAAACAAGGATCTGTTCAAGTAAGAAGTGATGATCATAATCATACACCTGTTGGTGATGCAAAAACCGGTTGTATCGGACTAGCTTACACTCACGGTAAAATTAAATTCTCCGGTAAATTTGGTAAATTACTAAATTTAATCGCTAATTAATTTTAATTATAAAATATAAAGAATATGTGCTGGAGCAATTCCTGCTGTTAGTATTAACCTTAAAATAAAATAATCAGTTCTAATAATTTTTTCTTTAAAATAAAAAAAGAAATCAAAGCATAAAACTATGAAGTAGCCCACTATAAAAAACCCAATAATTTCATCAAATTTTAAGTCGAATGCTAAAACCAAAAATGCATAAACAGCTGGGCAAACACTAAACAAAATAGCTATATTATTCTTTGATTGAAGATAAACGCCCCAATATACTGCACCTAAAAATGACATTATAACTGCAGAGTAATAAACGAACATATCTTTATCAAAATCAAGAAATACTAAATCGATGTTATAAAAACAAAGATAAAAAGGAATTAAACCAGGAATACCTATAAGGTAAATCATTCTTGATAAAGTTTATCGATTTGCTCTGCTAAATCTAGGTCTCTTTGGGAAACTTTCTGAACATCATGAGAAATAAGAGAAATAGTAACAGTTCCGTAATCTAAAATAATTTGAGGATGATGATTTTTTTTCTCAGATAACATCGCCACTTGACTAGTAAAGGCAAAGCTTTTTCTATAATTTTTAAATTCAAAAGTTTTTGTCAACCTACCCTTATTGTCTTTTGGCCAATCAGTCATGGCTTAAGGTGCTGGTGATGGATTGTTTTCATGTACATCATTAATTTCATCAATCATTTCTTTTGATAATTCTATATCTACTGAATTTATATTTTCTTTCAACTGATCCATTTTTGTTGCACCAATAATATTACTTGTGACAAACTCTTGTTGGTTAACAAATGCAAGTGACAATTCAGTAGGAGTAAGCCCGTTATCCTCTGCAATTTTACAATATTGCTCTGTAGCAACAATTGATCTCTCATTGGTGTACCTAGTCCAATCCTCCCAAATTGTTAAACGTGCACCGTCAGGTTTTTTTGAATTTCTATATTTTCCAGTTAACACGCCGCAAGCTAAAGGGGAATAAGCCAACAAACCTACCTGATCTCTAATGGATATTTCAGACATACCAACTTCATAAGTTCTGTTTAATAAACTATATGGATTTTGGACAGACATAACTCTTGGAAGATTTTTATATTTTGACAAATTGATGTAATTAGACAAGCCATATGGAGTTTCATTAGATAAGCCTAGATATCTAATCTTACCTTGATTAATAAATTTTTTTGCTGTCTCTAAAATTTCTTCAAATGGAGTCCATTCTTTTTCTTCTTTATAATTTTTATATCCCAGCCTCCCAAAAAAATTTGTTTTTCTCTCAGGCCAATGTAGTTGATAAAGATCAATATAATCTGTTTGTAATCTTTGCAGGCTTCCTTCTAATGCCTCGGTGAAATGTTTCTCATTAAATTGTAGGCCACCTCCTCTAATCCATCTTACATCGGGACCAGCGACCTTTGTCGCTAATATTACTTTCTCTCTGTTATTTTTCTGTTTAAACCAATTACCAATTATTTTTTCAGTGGCACCATATGTTTTTTCTTTTCCCTTAACTGAATAATATTCCGCGGTATCAAAGAAATTGACCCCTTTTTCCATAGAGTAATCCATTTGCTCAAACGCCTCATTTTCTGTGTTTTGCTCTCCCCAGGTCATTGTACCAAGGCAAATAAGGCTAACTTGAAGGTTAGTATTTCCTAAGTATTTGAACTTCATAAAAGATTCATACGGTTTTACTTGAAAAATATCAAGATAATAGCCATATTAAAAATAATTAAGGAGAAATAATGGTCGAATTAAAACAAAATACATATTCGCAGTCACAATCTACAGTTATAGATCAGGGCTTAAGAGATTATATGATGAAAGTCTATAATTACATGACCTCTGGTTTAGCAATAAGTGGTTTAGTGGCATGGGGATTTTCTCAGTCTCCTACTTTAATGGGGGCTATTTATGGCACAGCGCTTCAATGGGTTGTAATGCTTGCTCCACTTGGATTTATTTTCTTTTTAGGTGCAAGATTACAAAAAATGTCCACCTCTGCAGCTCAAATGACATTTTGGGCATTCGCTGCTGTGATGGGAATTTCGCTGTCTTATATATTCATAGTTTTCACCGGCGTAAGCATTGTTAGAGTATTTTTAATCACAAGCTGTACATTCGCTGCGATGAGCATCTATGGATATGCAACTAAAAGAGATTTAACCAAGTTTGGTTCATTTCTTATAATGGGTCTCATTGGAATTATTATTGCTAGTATTGTAAATATATTTTTACAAAGTTCAGCGATGCAATTTGTAATTTCTTGTGTGGGTGTTTTAGTATTTGTGGGTTTAACTGCTTACGATACTCAAAGAATTAAATCAACTTATTACCAAGTTGCTGGAACTGCTTTTGCAGGAAAAGCTGCAATCATGGGTGCACTGACATTATACTTAGACTTTATAAACCTATTCATAATGTTGATGCAATTATTTGGTCAAAGAAGATAAATAAATTTCAAATTTTATTATAAGGGGTCATTATTGGCCCCTTTTTTTTAACTAAATTAACGTATCAATATTTTAATTAGTCATTAATATCCTCGCGTGATTGGATACATCTTAGCAATTGGTGCCGCAGCTACGTGGTCTATGGTTGCTTTATCAGCAACTAGAATTGTCAGATATTTTGGAAGTTATAATTATAATCTTTTAAGATTAATAGGAATAGTAGTCCTCTTCTTACCCTACATTGTGGTAAATTGGGATCCAATTTATTTCAATAAATCAATATTCATAGCAATATTTTTATCTTCGGTAATTGGCATTATAATAGGAGATACATTTTTGTTTGTATGCCTCAAGAGGCTTGGGCCTAGAAGGCAAGCTTTATTATTTTCTTTGCAAATACCCTTTACTATCATTTTAGCAGAAATATTTTTACAAACACTTCCATCTATGATCGAGCTCTTTGGATGTTTTTTAATTTTTTTTGGAATCATAGTTGCAATACAATTTAATCGAACAATTCCTGATGATGACCTAGAAAACATTCAAGGAAACAAATATATTGGACTGATTGCTGGTGTTGGTCTAGCACTGTGTCAAGCTATTGGTATCATTCTTATGAAACCTGCGCTTAAGGTAACAGATCCTATCATTGTGTCTTATGTAAGAGTTTTAATAGCAGCGATATTGATGTTTGTTAGTTTAGGATTTCTGAAAAATAATAATCTTTTAGAAAGAATGAAAGATGTTAAAAAAACTTTTTATAGTATTTTTCTTGGCTTTATGGGAATGGGCGTTGGAATGACTATGTTAATAATTGCTCTTAAAAATGGAGATCCTGGAATTATTTCAACTTTATCAAGCACAATGCCAATTATGATAATACCGATATTATGGATTGTTACTAAAAATTATGCAGGGCATCTGGCAGTAATAGGCGCTACTCTAACTTGTTTTGGAGCAGGGGTAATTTTTTTAAATTAATCCGAGCCTTTCTCAACGTTAACTATTTTTAGATCCTTAGTTTTTTTAATTTGTGTTTGTAATATTTTGTTTAAAGGGTCCTTGCCTAAGTATTTTTTAAATTTTTTCTGACTTTGTGTAGCTTTATCTGTATTACCTTCAGTTATTGCAACTAATGTCTCTCTTAAATGTTCAAGACCTTTTTGCTCATTTGAGGATTTGTAGCGCATATATGCAGTTCGTGGATAAATAAAAAGCTTTGTAAATGCATAAGAGAACAAAATTAAAAGAATAAGAAATGTTATTAAAACAAAAAGGAATTGGACAATGGGAATGCTCAGTTGCCAAATTCCCAAAACGAGTGAAAGATTGCCAGCATTGTTAAACATATAAAAAAGAACACCGTAACCACTTATAAAAATTATTAAAATTACTAGAAGCCTTATCATTAAATCATATTCTCTAGAAAAATTTGATTATCGTTGTAGAGTTGGGCTAGCTCATAAGAAGATTTAAAAAATATTTTTTGGTTGGGATTTAATTTCTCATATTCAATTATCGCCTTTGTATATTGTCGGTTATACATTGCATTTATAAAAGATGGTAAGGGTTCTAATGAATTTTTTGTTATCTGAATTTCAAATATATTTTCAATAATTCTTTTAAGCCATTGAAAATTATTTTGTTTCATAAACTCATTTTGTACATATGTATTTTCATTAATTTGTAATTGCTGTAATGAATATGTATAGTCTGGAATAGTGAGTAATTCTTTAAATTTTTCTTCATTAAAAAATAAATATTGATTTTGAAGTTTTTGAATATTTTTATTTCGAATTTGTTGTTGATCAATATTAACTATAATCTGATTTATTGACAAAATTAATTCATATGCTTCATCATTGGATAATGTAATTTGTTGTGGCTCTGGCTCAACAACAGTAGTTTGGGGTATTTCTTGAACATTTTTTGCTAACTCTAGTATAAGAGACTCAAGACGATCGACTTTATCTTCGAGTTCTTTGTTGTTTAAGTCATTAACAGAGGTTATATCTTTTTGGACATTTGGTGATTGAGTTTCTTGATTTAATCTACTGATTTGAACCTCATCAAATATTAAAAGGTTATTTCGATACAAGAAGCCTCCTGCTACAGTTATAATGACTAAAAATATAACTATTAGGAAAAGATTTCGTTGTAGAAAATTTTTTTTACTGTCATTTTTTTGATTTTCAGACATTCAATAAGAATCTATATTTTTTTATAATAATGAAAGTTTTAGCAATAGAAAGTTCTTGTGATGATACATCTATAGCAATTGTAAATGATGATAAAACTGTTGAGTTTCTTGAAACAATTAATCATAGGAAATTTCATAGAGATCTTGGGGGCGTCATACCCGAAATGGCAGCTCGACAGCATTTAGAAATCCTGAATATATTAGGTAAATCAATTAAAAAAATTAATTTTTCCGAAATTTCAGCAATAGCTGCAACATTCGGACCTGGGCTTATTGGTGGATTAATTGTGGGATCATCTTTTGCAAAAGGTTTGTCGATATCTAAAAACGTCAAACTTGTTCCCATTAATCATTTGCAAGCACATTTATTATCGCCTCGACTTGTATCAGAAATTAAGTTCCCATATTTATGTCTACTTGTCTCTGGAGGAAATACTGCATTAGTGTTGGTTAAAAATTCCAAAAGCTTTATCACTCTTGGATCAACAATTGATGATTCAGCGGGTGAGTGTTTTGATAAAGTAGCTAAAGGGTTAGGGTTAGGGTATCCAGGTGGGCCTGAAATAGAAAGTCTAGCAATAGGTGGCAATATTGAGAAGTTTAAACTTCCGATGCCATTATCAAAGAAAAATAATTGTGATTTTTCATTTTCAGGTTTAAAAACAGCTGCGCTTAATATCATCAGAAATAATAAAAAAACAAAATTATTTCTGAGAGACTTTTCGGCTTCATTTCAATATACCGTATCTAAAGTGTTTGAAATTAAAATATTGAATAGTATTAAACTCTTACAAAAAGAAAATATTAAAATTAATGATTTTTCTATTTGTGGTGGAGTTGCGGCAAATAAATATTTAAATACTGAACTTCAAAAACTTATTTCAACAAAGAAAATCAATTATCATCAGGTACCTTTATCTTTATGTACCGACAATGCTGCAATGATAGGTTGGAATGCTATAGAAATTATGAAAAGTAGAAAAATTAAATATAAAAGTTACAATATTAGACCATCACCCAATATTCTAATTCATGAACACTTCTAAAAATTATTGGCTTCTTAAATCAGAGCCTAGTTCTTGGTCATGGGATCAACAAAAAAAGAAAAAAACTGAACATTGGGATGGTGTTAGAAATTACCAAGCAGCAAATAATATGAAAAAGATGAGAAAAGGAGATGAGTGTCTGTTTTATCACTCAGTAACAGAAAAAGCCATTAAGGGAATAGTGAGAGTTACTAAAGAATATTATCCAGATCACACAGATAAAAAAGGATTATTTGGAATGGTTGACGTAACCTATGTAAAAGATCTAAATGAAGTTTACTTATCAGAAATAAAAGCAGACCCATTTTTCAAAGATTTTCCACTTGTAAAACAAGCCAGATTAAGTGTGATGCCTGTAACATTGAAGCAATGGAAGAAATTAATTAAGATGAGTGAAAAAAATGAGAGAATTTAAATTATCTAATCCGCTGCTATCAAAAGAACAATATGAAGAGATGTATGCAGAGTCATTTAGTAATAAAGAGCAATTCTGGTCTAAAGTGGCAAAATCTCAACTAACGTGGTCAAGAGATTTCACTAAAGTTAAAAACACCAACTACGACGGTGACGTATCTATAAAATGGTTTGAGGATGGTGAATTAAACGTTTGTTATAACTGTGTTGATAGACATGCGGAAACACAACCAAATGAAATAGCAGTTATTTGGGAGGGAGATGATACTAGTAAAAATAAAACTTACACTTATAAAGAGCTAAAATCAGAAGTAAGTAAATTTGCAAATGTGTTAAAGAAACTTGGCGTGCAAAAAGGTGATGTTGTAACAATTTATTTAACTATGATTCCTGAAGTTGCATTCGCTATGTTGGCTTGTGCAAGAATAGGTGCAATACACTCGGTAATCTTTGGAGGTTTCGCCCCAGAGTCAATTGCAGGACGTATAAAAGATTGTAAATCTCAATATGTGATTACTGCAGATGAAGGTGTTCGAGGTGGAAAAATAATTCCGCTTAAGAAATATATTAATACAGCTTTAGAGAGTTGTGATAGTTCTATAAAAACTCTTGTTATTAGATACACAAATACTCAAGACAAATTACATAAAGATAATAATTTTTATTATGATGAACTAGTAAAAGATGTTGATGATCAATGTGAATGTGTATCAATGAATGCAGAAGATCCTCTTTTCATTTTATATACATCTGGTTCTACTGGTAAACCAAAAGGTGTTCTTCATACTTCGGGTGGATATTTAGTTTATGCATCATTTACTCATAAGTATTCTTTTGATTATCACCCTGGAGATACCTATTGGTGTACAGCTGATGCGGGTTGGATCACAGGACATTCTTATTCAGTTTATGGGCCGTTAGCTAACGGGGGTAAAACACTATTGTTTGAAGGCGTGCCTAACTATCCAGATTTTTCTCGCTTTTGGGAAGTTTGTGATAAATACAAAGTCAATATTTTTTACACAGCACCCACTGTATTAAGATCTTTAATGAAAGAAGGTGACTCTTACATTAATAAGTGTGATTTAAGTTCTTTGAGGATTTTAGGGACAGTCGGTGAGCCAATAAATCCAGAAGCTTGGAATTGGTACTCAATGATAGTTGGCAAGGATAAATGTCCTGTTATTGACACATGGTGGCAGACAGAAACTGGTGGACATCTAATTTCACCAATACCAGGTGTTTCAAAACTTAAACCTGGTAGCGCAACTAAACCCTATTTCGGAATTGAAGCTGCAATTGTAGATGATAATGGAAAAATTTTAGAAGGTGAATGTGAAGGTAAGCTTTGTATTTTAGATAGTTGGCCTGGTCAAATGAGAACAGTTTATGGAGACCACCAGCGCTTTATTGATACTTATTTTAGCCAATTTAAGGGAAAGTATTTTACTGGCGATGGATGTCGAAGAGACAAAGATGGTTTTTATTGGATTACAGGGAGAGTAGACGATTGTATCAACGTGTCTGGTCATTTACTTGGAACTGCAGAGATTGAAAGTGCATTTGTAGAGCATGAACTCGTCTCTGAAGCCGCAGTTGTAGGCTACCCTCATGATATTAAAGGTCAGGGAATATATGCATATGTCACAACGAACACTGGAGTTGAAGTTAGTAATGACTTGAAAAATGAACTTATTCAATGGATAAGAAAAAAAATTGGGCCCATAGCCACACCAGATAAGTTGCAGTTTTCACCAGGTCTACCAAAAACAAGATCAGGTAAAATTATGAGAAGAATTTTAAGGAAAATAGCATCAAAGGAAGAAGATCAATTAGGCGATACATCGACTTTAGCAGACCCTAATGTTGTTCAATCTTTAATAGACGGGTCTAAAGATATCTAACACTACTGATATTGCAAATCTATACAACTCAATCAAAAGAATTGAACAAGGAAGTAGTATTGATCATGCTATAAACACTTATCCTAAATTAAAAAGAAATTTCTTGTTTTTAGTTATTCAAGAATACTATAGAAATTTTGAAAATCATAAAAAAATACTTACTCCTTATATAAATGATAAAACACCGAGAAATGTTCTTACCTTATTAAAAATTAGTTTAACCTTATTTTATTTTTCGAAAAAACCTCATCACGCCATAGTCAATGATACTGTTGAAGTTAGTAAAGATCTAAAAAAAGAAAAATTAGTTAATGCTGTACTGAGGACTATTTTACGTAATAATGACAAAATAAAATATGAAAACTTAATTTATCCTGATTTTAAAAAAATTCTTGATAAAATTTTTTCCAGTGCCTCCATAAGAAATTATATTTACAAAACTTTATTTATAAAACCTTGCAGTTACGAAATTAGCTTATTAGATAATAAAGATGCACTTTATTGTAAAAGAGTATCTATATTAAAAAAAGAAATAACAAAAGGATGTTTTGTCCAAGATATTGGAAATTTTGAAGTTATAAATGCGATACACAGTTTTTATAAAGACAAGAAATTAATTGATGTTTGTGCTGCACCTGGGGGAAAAAGTATACTATTACATTCCTTAGGATTTAATGTCTTTGCAATAGACAAATCTCAAAGCCAAATAAATAAATTCTGCGAAAATATTAATCGCTTGAAAATTAAACTTGATATTCAGAAGATGGACTTTCTTGAAAAGAAATTCACTGAAAAGTATAATTCTATTTTACTGGATGCACCTTGCAGCGCATTAGGAACGTTTAGAAGAAACCCAGATGTAACTATAAAAATTGACCAATCGCATATAAAAAAACACCAAAAACTACAATTGGCAATGGTGGAAAAATCACTGAAAATACTCAATAATAATGGGTTTTTAGTTTATATTGTTTGTTCTTTTCATCCCTTTGAGACAATCGATGTAATTGATAAAATTATCCAAAAACATAAATATATTAAGATACATAACATTGATTCAAGTAAGATGATAAAAAGACAGAACGGCTATTTTATCAATCCTTTAGCCTTTAAAGATATTGGTGGATCTGATATTTTTTTTGTTTCAGTGCTAGAGAAAAAATTATGAGTATTAAAATATCTCCATCAATATTAGGTGGTTCATTTTCAAATATTGAAAAAGTTATATTAGATTTGAACAAATCTAAAGCTGAGTATATCCATTTTGATGTAATGGATGGTGACTTTGTTCCTAATTTAACCTTTGGCCCAAAGTTTATTTCTAATGTAAGAAAGTTTTCAAATAAAGTTTTTGATGTTCATTTAATGATAAATAGAGTTGAAAAATTTTTGGATGATTATGTTGAGGCAGGAGCTAATATAATTTCTTTTCATTTAGAAATTAACGAGAATATTGAAAATATTATTAAAAAAATAAAAAAAAAAGGTGTCAAATGTGGTCTAGCTATTAAGCCTAATACTCCCTGGTCTGAAATTCAACCTTATTTACAATATATAGACCAAATTATAATTATGACTGTTGAGCCTGGATTTGGCGGTCAAAAATTTATGTATGATCAAATAGATAAAATAAAAAATATATCCAGTCACATAAAATTAAATAGTTTAAATATTGATATAGAGATTGATGGTGGTATTAGTTTCGAAACTGGAAAAATATGTGTTGAAGCAGGAGCAAATATTTTAGTTGCTGGATCATTTTTATTTAATCAAGGTGATCTTATATCTGCAACTAATGTTTTATCAGATAAATTTAATTAATGAGAAAAAATGCTATCATATCGGTTTTTGATAAAACTAATTTAGATTTAATAGCAAACTTTCTTATTAGAAAAAAATTTACAATTTTCTCTACTGGAGGAACTTCTAAATACTTAAATCAGATAAACATCCCCCACGTTGAAATTTCAAAATATACAAAACAAAAAGAAATCTTAGATGGTAGGGTAAAAACACTTCACCCAAAAATATTTGCTGGAATATTAGCTACTACTATCCAAAATCATCAAAAAGAGTTGAAAAATCAAGGGATTGTTAATTTTGATTTACTAGTAATCAACCTCTACCCGTTTCAGGAAACAGTTAATAGCACTAAAGATAAGTCAAAAATCATAGAAATGATAGATATTGGTGGAAATAGTTTAATAAGAGCAGCTGTAAAAAACTATGAAAAGACTATAGCAATTACAGACCCAAGTGATTATGAAAATTTCATGAAAGCTTATCCATTGAAACTTTATCAAAGAAAAAAATTTGCTAAAAAAGCTATTCAGCAAGTAGTAAATTACGATAATGCTATTTTTAATTGGTTTGATGGGAAAATAACAAAAAAATATGAATTAAGGTATGGGGAAAATCCTCATCAAAATGCTGTTGCATTAATAAACGACAATAAATTCAGTCAATTAAGTGGTGATAAAAAACTTAGCTATAATAATTTATTAGACTTGGATGCTGCAGTTAAAATTGTATATGGGGTTAAGACAAAAGATAATATTTGTACAATTGTTAAACACAATACCCCATGTGGTGCATCAATAAATAAAAAACAGATAGATTGTTATAAAAAAGCATTGGGTGGTGATCCAATAAGTGCATTTGGAGGGATAGTTTCTTTCAACAAAAAAGTGAATATAAAAACAGCATTGCAAATTGTTGAAAACTTTTATGAAGTAATCGCTGCGCCTAGCTATGAAAAAGGGGCACTTAAGATTCTAAAGACTAAAAAAAATTTGAGAGTTATAAAAGTGAAAAACACCAATCAAAAATTAGAAAGTAGAAGCTTCTTTGGGGGAACATTAATTCAAAGTTTTAATAATAAAAATTCATCTATAAAGAGTATAAATGGGGTAAATAAATTAAGTCATGAAAAAATAAATTTTTTTGTAAATATTCTAAAAAGTATAAAATCAAATGCAATAGCAGTATTTGATGAAAATAGTTTGATTTCACAGTCTGGGGGCCAAACGTCACGTGTTGATGCTATTCAAAACTGTTTATATAAATTTAATCTTAAACATGGATCACGAAAATTAAAAAAAATATATTTATTTTCAGATGCCTTTTTTCCTTTCACAGACTCTTTGGTTATCATAAATA
Source organism: Pelagibacteraceae bacterium AG-349-E10 (assembly GCA_003281065.1). Lineage (GTDB taxonomy): Bacteria > Pseudomonadota > Alphaproteobacteria > HIMB59 > HIMB59 > HIMB59. The sequence goes on along the minus strand of QCDA01000017.1, from coordinate 234 downwards.
AGCAAAAGGTTAAAATTGAAATATACGCTCCTATGGGATCTAAAAACGACATAAAGATTCAAAGGCACATTAAAAAGCATAAACTAAATTTTTTTCAATTAAGTGAACGTCACTTTAAACATTGATAGATATATTTAAAAATAGACCACCTATTAATATTTATGAGCCATTAAAAGGCTATCAAAATGTCGTTTTTTCAAGAAAATATGAAATTAAAGATATTGAGGCTTTTTT
>QCDA01000016.1 GCA_003281065.1 Pelagibacteraceae bacterium AG-349-E10 | reverse complement strand
CCTGCTATCACGATATATTTAATCTTTTTCAATAACTATTTCTCTCAATACTTTATTTGTTTCAATATCTACAATTTGAAAAATTGCTTTGTTATCTTTAACTAATTTTTGTTGATATTGATTTTCATTAATCAAATAAACATCATTTAAGCCAATATTTTTATTCATAATAATTGTTTTACTATCGTTATTACTCATTTTATAGAAAACACCAAAAATAATTGCTATTATCCCTGCAATGATTAATAAGCCTTGAATTATAACTAAACTAATTAGAATTTTTTTTTTTAACATATATCCAATGATTAAATCTTATAATTATAAAGATTTTAAAATAGAAATATTATACGAGGATAGTTATATAGCAATATTAAATAAACCGTCTGGGCTTTTAACACATAAAAAAAATGGATTAGACAATAGCCCTAACTTACAGGAAAGTCTTGAAGACCAATTTAAAATAGATGATAACGAGTATTTAAAAGAGGGGATTGTTCATCGTCTTGATAAAGATACAAGTGGCGTTATAGTTATTACTAAAAATCATAATTCAAAAAATAAATTTAAGGAAATGTTTAAAAATAGAAATATAAAAAAAAATTATCTTGCTTTTACATATGGTGTACTTAATCAAAGGCAAGTTGAAATCAACAAAAATATATCTAGGAATAAAATTCAAAGGACAAAATTTAATGTATCTGATAATCTTGGAAAACAAGCAATCACAAAAGTTTCTAACATAAAAACTTTTCACGGTTCAATTAGTCTTCTAAATTGTGAAATTATAACTGGTAGAACTCATCAAATTAGAGTACATCTTTTGAGTTTGGGACTACCAATTGTTGGTGATAAAGATTATAAGCTTAATAAAGAGGAAAAATTTCGATTAACAAATATGGCTACTTGTCAAAAGGATTGTATTTTATTATTTCCACGACAAGCATTACACTCACATAAAATAGAATTTGATCATCCAATTTTAGAAAAACATATTAAAATTACTTGTGATTTACCTGATGACATGAGAGATTTAAAAGCAAATTTGCAATGAATATAGAAAATAAAAATTTACTACCTGTCATTACCTCTGAAAATGACGTTTATCCTTATTTAAAAAAAATTAATCAGTTTCCTATCTTGACAGATGAAGAGGAAAAAAGGCTTGCAATAAATTGGCTTAAAAATGGCGACACAATAGCTGCGCAAAAGCTTGTAACAAGTCATTTAAGACTAGTCGCAAAAATAGCTATGGGCTATAAAGGTTATGGTTTACCGTTATTTGATTTAATTTCTGAGGGGAATTTAGGACTTATTCAAGCAATAAGAAAATTTGATCCTGAAAAAGGTTTTAGGTTAGCTACTTATGCAATATGGTGGATTAGGGCCTCTATTCAAGAGTATGTCTTACATAGTTGGTCTCTTGTTAAAATAGGAACTACTGCAGCCCAAAAAAAACTTTTTTTTAATCTTCGAAGGCTTAGGAATCAAATTAAAAAATATGAAGATGGTTACCTCACTAATGATCAGATTAAATCTATTTCTAATGATCTTGGAGTAACTGAGGAAGAAGTTAAGCAAATGGAGGGAAGAGTATTTAATCAAGATTTCTCCTTAAATACCCCCTTAAATGATGAAAATGACTCAGAATGGATTGATCAAGTAGAAGATGAAACAATTGATACTGTCTCAAAAGTTGAACAAAGTGATGAATTAAAAAAAAGAAAAGCGCTTTATAACCAAGCTGTAACAAAACTTGAACCAAGAGAAATAGAAATTTTAACTGCAAGACGATTAGATGAAGAGCCTAAAACATTAGAGGACCTTAGCCAGAAATATTCAATAAGTAGAGAAAGGGTTAGGCAAATAGAGAATAAAGCAATTAAAAAACTTCAAGAAGAAATCAAAATTATTACAGAACAGAAACTTTTAACTAAATCTAAAATTACCTAATAATTGTTTGATTTCTTTCAGGACCTAATGAAATAACTTTAATTGGAATACTTAAGTATTCTTCAATGTATAAAATAAATTTTTTAAGATTTTCAGGTAAGTTTTCAAAATTGCTTAATTCTTTAATTTCACCCCAACTTGAAAATGACTCAAAATCATCTTCGTCTAAAGATAATGACTCCAAAATGTCACTATCACTAAAATTTACCTCTTCATATTTTTTTGAATTATAACTCTTACATACTTTGATTTCTGAGAGATTATTTAATACATCAGCTTTAGTTATGCAAAGTTCATTAACACGATTTATTTCGCAACTATACTTTAAAGATACTAAATCAAGCCAACCACATCTTCTTTTTCTTTTTGTAACTGTGCCAATTTCAACACCTTTCTCAGCTATATAATCCCCAACTTTATCAAATAATTCAGATGGAAATGGCCCATTGCCAACTCTGGTAGCATATGCTTTAAATATACCAACAGTTTTATAATCAACCTGCATTGCCGAGCCAATAACAATATTTGATGAAACAGTGTTTGATGAAGTTACAAAAGGGTAAGAGCCATGATCTAAATCAAGAAGTGCACCTTGAGCACCTTCAAATAATATTTTTTTATTTTTAAATTCTTTTTTGATAAAAGAATTATCAACAATTAATTCTTTAACTAAATTATAAAAACTTAATAAGTCTTGAACTGTTTTATCAATATTAATTTTACTTTCATCAAAACTCTTAAGAATAGGGTCATAAAACTCCTTAACTGTCACTAATTTTTCTTCAATTATATTTTTAGATTTTAAATCGTATAGTTTAATACTCTTTCTTCCAACTTTATCTTGGTATGCAGGTCCAATGCCTTTTGAAGTGGTTCCAATCTTTTTTTCTTTTTTTAAGATTAATTCATTAATTTTATCAAGTTGCTTATGATATTCTAATATAAGAGATATATTTGAAGATAAAAATATCTTAGGACTCTCAATTCTTTTAGTAATTTGAACATACTCATTATAAAAATGATTAGGATCAAGCACAACACCTTGACCTAAATAACAAACTTTTCCACGAATTACACCTGATGGAATAAGATTTAATTTATAAGTAGTATCATCGACAATAACAGTATGACCCGCGTTATTACCACCTTGATATCTTACAACCAAATCAAATTCTTCTGAGAGATAATCAACTATCTTACCCTTGCCCTCATCGCCCCATTGAAGTCCTATAACAGCTGTGTTCATTAAATTAGTTCAGCAATGTAATCAACATTGCATGAGAATCCTAAACCCTCAATTTTTTTTGTATTTTTTTTGTATTTATATCCACCACCTTGAGCTAATATTTTTTTTGTGGAATTTGAATAAACATAAAAAAAAATATCCTGATGGTAGTCTTGAGAAAAAAAATCTTTTTCTAAATTTAATTCAAAAGGAGCATCAATTTTTTTTTTAAAAATATTAATAAATTTTGAAATGTTATTTTTATAACTAATACTGTCTAAAAGGTAACTATTATTTTTTGATATTTTTGGATCAGTAAAAACATAAGTATAATTTTTTTTAATAATTTTTTTAAGAAACTTATCTAAGATCTGTAAAGCTTCTTTGAATGAGTCATTTTTAGATAAATTAATAATTTCTAAACCATGTTGTCTGAACTGCTTAATATTATTGCTATTCATTTTATCTTTTTTAAAAACATCTCCCATGTAATAAAGGAAGTGTTTAGATTTTGAGTCATGAGTCAAAATTGTATTAATAACCTGACCTGTAATATCTGAACGAAGAGTTGCATCTGATAATGACTTTAAGGATTTATCTTCAATTACAGATGTAAAAATTCTTGAAAATTTCTTGTTAGAAATAACAATTTTAGTAAATGAGTTATCTAAACTTTCATATTTTTTTGCTGTAAGTGAGTATTTTGTGTCAAAAGAATTAACAAGCATCTGAAATTACTTTTATTATTTGTTTTTTTAATTTGTTAAGAGTAATAACTTTTATATTTCTTTTATGATATTGCAAGTTCACTCTTAAAAGTTGCTCAGTCCCTGAAGGACGAATATTGTAATAAATGTCTGAGTTTTTAAGTAATTTATTTAGTTTTTTATATATTATCTCTTGATTTAAATAAAATTTTTCTCGATCTATTTTTTGGTTTATATTCATTACTTCAAGCAAATCAATACCGTTTTTTAATGCAGATAACTTTTTGTTTTCTCTGAGAATTAAAGTAAGTAATCTAATAGCTGTTGACATACCATCACCAATTAAAATGTCATCTTTAAATATAAAATGTCCTGAAGGCTCTCCACCGAAAAAGTATCTATTATCTGATATTTCCTTTAGGATATTTTTATCACCAACTTTTACCCTTTTTAATTTTAAACCTAATTCTTCTAAAGCTACATCAAGCCCATAATTCGCAATCTCATTAGTTACCAACACAGAGCCTTTTTTTATCTTTTTTATAGATAAATAGTATTTAGCAAAAATATAAATTATTTCCTCCCCATTTAATGCGTTACCTTTTTCATCAATGATAATGACTCTATCACCATCGCCATCTAAACAAATTCCAATATCACATTTTTTTTTCTTTACTAATCTTGATGCTTTATCGGGAAATAAGGAGCCACAGTTTTGATTAATATTTGTACCAGAGGGATTATTTCCAATAGTGTGTAAGTCTACACCTAATTCAAACAAAACTTCTGGCGCTACCTTATAAGAGGCACCATTTGCGCAATCTAGAGTTACTCTTAATTGGCTATAATTTAAATTTCTATCAGCGCTGTGTTTCAGTGCCTCTGAGTATCTTCCCAGTGCATTTTTTAGTCTTATGGCTTTACCATATTTTGAATGTTTTATTTTAAAATTGTCAAAATCGTAGTTAAAAAATAAATTCTCTATTTTGTTTTCCTCTTCTGGAGAAATTTTGAGACCCTGGCCAGAAAAAAATTTTAATCCATTGTCTCTGTAAGGGTTATGAGACGCTGTAATCATTACTGAAAAATCTGCTCTTAATGACTTGCCTAAAACTGTAAGAGCAGGTGTAGGTAAAGGACCTACTAAAATTACTTCTATTCCCATAGATAAAAAACCTGATGTTAATGCTGGTTCAAATATGTATCCAGATAATCGAGTATCTTTGTTAATTACCACTCTAGAGATTGAATTCTTATTTCTAAGAACGAGTGAGGAAGCTTTGGCAAGTTTAAGAACGTTTTCAGGTGTTAAAGGATATTTACCTACTTCACCCCTAATCCCATCAGTGCCAAATAATCTCATACAAAATATTTAATATTGGACTTATTGTTAATTTGGAAGAGGAAAATTTTGATCTTTTGTAAAAGATGGTAAAGGGCCTTTATTTGCGGTTTCTTTTTTATTTTTTGAATTATCGTCTGAATTGTCTGAGGATAAATCGTCGTCCCTTTTAGGCTTAATTCCTTTAATTAAATTTTTAATTTCATCACCAGTAAGGGTTTCATATTCTAAAAGTCCCTTTGCTATGGTGTGAAGATCTTTTATGTTATCATTGAGAATGTTTCTGGCCTTTTTTTCTGCATCTTCAACAAGTCGAATAACCTCTTGATCAATAATTCTCGCTGTTTCCTCAGAAATATTTTTTGACTGTGTTACGGAATGACCTAAAAATACCTCTTCCTGGTTACCAGTATATCTTACTCTCCCTAACTTATCGCTGTAACCCATTTGAGTTACCATTGCTCTTGCTAAGTTTGTAACCTGTTGAATATCACCAGCAGCTCCAGAACCTATTTTTTCAGGACCAAATATCAATTCCTCAGCTATTCTTGCTGCTACAGTAACAACTAATTTATCTAGATATTCATCTTTACGGTGAATTACTTTGTCTTGTTCAGGGACACTCATAACAAAACCCAGGGCCCTACCTGTTGGAATAATTGAGGATTTATAAATAGGGTCAGCATGTTTACAGTGTAAATTTGCTAAAGCGTGACCAGCTTCGTGATAAGCTATTACTTCTTTCTCGCTATCTGATATTATTTTTGATTTATTTTGTGTTCCAAGCATTACTTTATCTTTAGCATCTTCAAAATCATCCATAGTGACAATTTTCTTATTCTTTCTAGCTGCTATAAGTGCGGCTTCATTAACAATATTAGCTAAATCAGCTCCAGAGAAACCAGGTGTCGATCTGGCAATTGCAATAGTTTTCACAGATTTATCCATTTTAATTTTTCTGGTGTGAACTTTTAAAATTTTATCTCTCCCAATAATATCAGGAGCTGGAACAACGACTTGTCTGTCAAACCTTCCAGGTCTTAACAATGCTGGGTCAAGGACATCTGGCCTATTAGTTGCAGCAACAATAATCACACCTTCATTGGCTTCAAAACCGTCCATTTCGACTAGTAATTGGTTAAGTGTTTGTTCTCTTTCATCATTTCCACCCCCCAATCCAGCGCCTCTATGCCTACCAACAGCATCTATTTCATCAATAAATATAATACATGGGGCATTTTTCTTTCCTTGTTCAAACATATCTCTAACTCTACTAGCACCAACACCGACAAACATCTCAACGAAATCGGATCCAGAAATTGAGAAAAATGGTACACCAGCTTCACCAGCTATTGCCCGAGCAAGAAGCGTCTTACCTGTACCTGGTGGTCCAACTAATAAAGCTCCTTTTGGAATTTTTGCACCTAATCTTTGAAATTTTTGAGGATCTTTTAAAAAAGAGACAACTTCCTCTAATTCTTGTTTAGCTTCATCAATACCTGCTACATCATTAAAAGTTACTCTTTGTTTATTTTCGTTAAGTAATTTTGCTTTTGATCTCCCGAAACCCAAAGCACCTCCACCTTTACCTGATTGCATCTGACGCATAAAGAATATCCAAACACCGATGAGAAGAAGCATTGGAAACCAAGATACAAATATACTTAATAATGGGTGCATACCAGATTGCTCAGGTTTTGCATTAATAGTTACCTCGTTTTCGTTAAGAGTTTCAATTAAATTTGGATCTCTTGGAGCATATGTTGAAAAGTCAACACCATCCATAGTTTGGCCAAAAATATTGTTACCTTGAATTTCAACAGATTTGATTTCACCATTTTGAGCTTTATCTAAAAGTGTTGAATATGTATAGGTAACTGAGGAGTAATCTCTTTGAGAGTTTTTAAATACATTGAAAAGTCCAAGCAGAATTAGACTTATTACTATCCAGACAAAAATATTTTTTGAAAAATTCTTCATGTATTTAATATAGTTACAGTTACTTACGTTTAAAGTACTAAGTAAGATTTATACATGTTTTTTTATTAAAGACACCAATTTTCCCTGAAAATATTGACATTTCTTTATTGCTAATAAGGTGAGTTTTAAGTATTTTTATGAAATTCTTGATATTTTCATCTCTAATTTGTTTTTTTAACAAATGACGATATTCATAATAAAATGACTGTACTACAAAAAATTTAAGATTTTCATTGAGATAGTTGAACTTATCCGTGTCAATTTCAAACATATTATTTCTTTTTCTTTTGAAAAAATTTTTGTGTAACTGATGTAAATGAATTATTTTAGAGTAGTTTAATCTCTTTTTGTTAATTTTATTGAAGAGTTTTTTTTTATACAAAAAATTTCTTATTTTGTTTCTTGTATAATTTAATTCTAAGTTACTTCTATCATCAAACCATATAAGTGTTCTACTAAATGCATAATTTTTGATTTGCTTTTTTGTGTATTTCTTTAATGGTCGATGTAATTTGAGACTCTTGTATTTATCTAAAAAAATATTTGATAATCCAGCTACTCCAGATTGTTGAGTTTTTCTCAAAAAAAAAGTTTCATTTAAGTCATCTAGATGGTGGCCTAAAAAAATGTGCTTTATATCTCTTTTTTTTGAAAATTTATATAAAAAATCATATCTTCTAGACCTTGATTTTTCTTGAAAACCTTTTGATTTGTCTTTTAAAAACAATTTCTTAATGAAAAGATTTTTATTTGTAAGATTATAAATTTTAATAAATTGTTTAATTTCATATTTTCCCTCAGGTCTTATTTGATGATCAAAAATTAAATAATATATTTTTTTTTTATTAAAATATTTTGACCTAATTATAGAGTCATATAAGACTGTGCTATCCAAACCACAAGAAATTGAAATTAATATTTTGTCGTTAGTTTTAATATTATTTTGAAGATAACTCTTTACACTATGTAAAAGGGAAACTTCCTCAGTCAATAATTAAACCACAACCTTTTTCGGATTGGAGAGATTTAGCGGACTCAATTACTTCTTTACTTTCTAAATAAGCATTTGAAAAAATTAGGTCTTCCATAATTAAACATCCATTTTCTTGATCTCCAATACTAAAGAGAGACTTTCCAAGCCAAAAGTAATTTTCAGACTTATATTTAGAGAATGATGGGAAATCTCTGTGTCTTATTCCAAAATATTTAACAGCTTCAATTATTTCATTCTCCATAAAATAGGTTCTGCCAAGAAGATAATAAGATTCAGCCAGATATTCATCTTGATTGGTATTTGAATTAATTATCAACAGTAAACTCTCAATAGCAGACTTATTATCAAAACTTGCAAAGCTTGTTTTTGCATTTTTTAACTCTAATTCAACATCAATTATTGGCATTTTAAGCTCTATTTCTCTCTCTTCTAAAATCTTATCTAAATCATTAAGCATTGAGGTATTTACTTCTGAGATAGATTTTATCTCTATTTCATCTAACTCCTCTTTTTCAAAATCTAATGAAGAAATTTTCTCATCAGACTTCTCATTAGGTATTTCTATATTTTTAATTTCATCTCCTTCAAGATCAGACAAGCTGATTTGTCCTAATAATTGATCATCCTCTGAATTCTCTACAATATTTGAGGAGCTTTCTTCTATGTTTAATTGATCAGATTCACTAATAATTTTTTTTTCGTTAGAGTCAGATGATGTGTATAAAGAGTAAAGATTTTTTACATCATCTTTAATATCTGAAATTTGTTTTTCTAATGAAATGATATTTTTTGAAATCTCATTGATTAATATTTTTAATTCTTCTAAATCATTTTTTGAATTTGATTTTGAATTATTACCTAATGATGACTCATTTTTATAAACAAACTTCTGAAGATCAATTATATCATTTTTAATTCTGTCTAATTCTACAGATACTTGATTGTGATTTTCTGAATTAGATTGATTACTAAAAAAGACTAGAAAAAAAATAACCAAAATTTTGTTTATTTTTTTCATGAAAGTTCCAGGTGCTCTTTTTGAAAGAGCACCTTAATGAAATTTTAATTAATTACTTACTAGGGTTACGCCGCGTCTATTTTGACTGTAAGCAGTTTCATCAGATCCAATTACTTCAGGTCTTTCTTTACCCCAACTTACATATTCCATTCTGTTAGTATCAATACCAGCCTGAGCTAGATAAGAATAGACAGAAAATGCTCTCTTATCTCCCAGAGCTAAGTTGTACTCACGAGTACCTCTTTCATCTGCATGGCCTTCAACAGTTATGTTAGTGTCAGGGTATTGCATTAACCAAGCTGCCTGAGCATCAAGTGTTGCTTGAGCATCAACTGTGAGTTCTGAACTATCAAATTCAAAGAAGACTCTGTCACCAACGTTAACAATCAGATCCTCTTGGGTACCAGCTGTGATTTCACCGCCTGAGGATGAACTTGCACTGGCTGAAGCTGCATCTGTGTCTCCGCCTTGTTCGGTCTTAGTAGCAGCACATGAAGCAAGGAAAAAACCCGCAACAATAAGCATAAACAAATTTTTTAACATTATAAATCTCCGCGTAAATATATTCTTACTATAGTTTAGCTAAATAAACACTGAATTTTTTGGAAATCAAGACAATTCTTATCTAATTTTTATTAAATTTTGTTGATTCCTAATGAATTCTTACAATAAAGGTGACCAAGCTGGGTCACTACCATCCCTTGGGGTAGGTATGATCCTCTCATTATATCCAGTAATATCTATAAAATGTATTGTTACTTCCCCACCAGTACCATCAAGATTTGACCTTTTTTGTCTGTGAAATATTAAATATCTACCATTTGGGGACCAAGCGGGAGACTCTAGAGCAAAATCCCTGACAATCACTCTCTCATTGTTTCCATTTACATCCATAACACCTATATGGAAATTGCCTTGTGTTAACTTGGTAAAAGCTATCAAGTCGCCTCTTGGAGACCAAACTGGGTTTCCATACACACCTCTACCTTTTGAAATTCTTTTTATATTATCTCCATTCTTATCCATAATAAATAATTGAGGACTTCCACCACGATCAGAATTAAAAACAATTTTTTCACCATCAGGAGAAAAAGAAGGTGATGTATCAATTCCAGAGTCGTTTGTTAATCTTGAGCGAGATCGGGTGTTTAAATCCATTAAATATATTTCTGAATTTGCTGCATTGTTAGGATCTGAAAAAGACATTACTACACTTTGGCTATCTGGTGAAAATCTCGGTGCAAAAGTCATTCCAGGAAAATCTCCAACAATTTCTCTTTCACCTGTTTTAAGATTGTAAATATAAACTCTTGGAAGATTATTTTTGTATTCCATATATGTTATTAATTGTTTATTTGGTGCAAAGCGAGGAGTTAATACCATATTTTTTCCATCTGTTAAAAATTGATGACTATCTATATGCCCATCTTGATCCATGATTGCTAGTCTTTTTACTCTTTGGTCTAACGGGCCAATTTCAGAAACATAAACAATTCTTGTATCAAAGTAACCTGTTTCACCAGTAATCCTTTCATAAACAATATCGCTTACTGTATGACCCACTCTTCTAATTAAATTTTCATCGGGTATTGTTAGTTGTAATTTCTCTATCTCTTTTGCATTAAAGACATCATAAAGTCTCATTCGTAGTCTAATACCTTTATCGGTTTTACTGACATCTGCGCTTAATAAAAACTGTGCTTTGATTAATTTCCAGTCTTCAAAACGTGGAACTTTTTCAACTAAATTGTCTGATTGAATGTAAAGGTCCTCATTCACAGTGTAAAAAAGTCCAGAGTTAGTGAGGTTATTTGAAATAATTTGTCTAAGTGTGTTTCCGTATCTAGCTGTGTCTGAGTCAGCTCCAAAAATTTGAGTTATAGCTATGGGAGTAGGCTCAACTTTACCTTGTGCAATGGTTACCTCTAATGCAGCATTTGCATTAAGTGATAAAAACATAATTATCAGGATTTTTTTAATCATAAGAATATTTGTAGCCGATTACTCAATTCTTATCTTAAATTTTTATTATTCAAACATCCAGCTGAAATCAAAAGTAAAGTTAATTTCTTTCCACTGTTCATATTTATCCTCAGGTAATAAAAGAGGGCTACAATCTGGATTATTTACTGCTCTCATTGCAGCTTCAGCTGCAGTTCTAAATGATGGATCATTTAATTTCTCTTTGTTGACTACTTTAGAATTTTTTACAGTTCGATCAGGATTAACTTCAATATAAATGACAGGTTTTATTTCTTTTAAATTTGCGACACCAACATTTAGATTTAAACAGCCATGTAATTGTTGCCTTAATAAATCAATTTCTGAGATAGTCATCTTTGGTCCAACTTTTTCTGTGAAAACTTCCTCTTGTTTAACTTCGGATGCTTCCTGCTCTTTTTTAAATTCTTTATCTTGATTTTCTAAATCTTTTAGAACAGTACTAACATTAAAAGTTTTCTTTACAGGCTTTTTCTTGACAGTAATTTCAATATCTTTTTTAGGTTCAGGTATTTCTTTAGGTTCAGGTTTTTGTTTTAATTTGATCTCAAAATCATTTTCTATCGGTGGCGGTGTCTCCTCTTCTGGTTTTTTGATTTCAGGTTTTACTTTCTCATCAATAATAAATTCGTTTGTTTTTTCTGAAGAATTATCAACTAATACATTTTCATCAATATCTTGAATTATTGGATCAATTGACTCTTGAGATGTTATTTCTTTTAAATCTGGTTTAATAACCTCAGTTTCATTTTGCTTTGGTGTCTCTTCTTGAAATGTTGGAACAATTTCATTTATCTCTTCAACAAATTCAGGTGCAGCCGTCTCTTCCTCAATAATGAACATTTCAATCGGTAAAATCATTGGAATATCACTGATTTTTTTTTCAAAAGTAAAATTTATCATTGGTATCAAAATCAATATATGTAATAGAAAAGAGAATATTTGGAAATAAAAATCACTTTTTTTATAACTAAAATTTTCAATTAATAAGATTAAATTTCTGAAAGGATTAAATAGTGAAATAATATACACTTAGCTTGGTTTTTTCGTCACTAGAGCAATTTTTAAAAAACCAGATGTGTTCAGAGCACCAAGAACCTTCATTACTTCTCCATAATTAATTGTGGTATCAGCTCTTAAAAAAATTCTTATGTCAGTATTAGAACCTGCAATAGTTTTAACTTTCAATATTAACTCATCAAAAGGAATTAGTTCTTCACCTAGGTAAATCTCATTATCTTCATTAATTGAGATTTCAAGTGGTTCCTTTTGAGCATCTAAAGAATTAGCCTCAACTTTTGGCAAATTAACTGGAACACCCACAGTTAAGAGAGGAGCTGTGACCATAAACACAATAAGTAAAACCAACATCACATCAACCATCGGAGTAACATTAATATTAGAAACAGGTCGATGTTTTTTTCTCATATAATTATTTAACTTGGCGTGAAATTATATTTACTAAGTCCTTCCCAAAACTCTCAGCCTCTGACAAATAGTTATCAATTTTAGAAGTTATGAGGTTGTAGTAAGCGGTTGAGGGGATAGCAACGAAAAGGCCCAAAGCAGTTACAAATAAAGCCTCTGCTATACCAGGCGCAACTACAGCGAGATTAGTATTTTGAGCAATTGCTATTGCTTGAAAACTATTCATAATTCCCCAAACTGTTCCAAATAATCCAATAAAAGGTGCAACAGACCCTGAGGAAGCCAAAAAAGACAATCCTTTATTTAAATTTGTATCTTCAACAGCAATACTTAAATCAAGAGAGGTATAAAGTCTTTGAATGAAAGCTGAGTCTATTTTATTTTTCTGAATTCGAGATTTTTCATATTCATTCATAATATTTCTAAATATATTTGAGAAACTTTCTTGATCAAATTCATCAATTTGTTTGTATAGCTCATCTAAAGACACCCCAGACCAAAAATGGTTTTCAAATTTTTTTGATATTTTCTTAAGTTTATTTATTAACAAAATTTTTTGAATGATTGTCTTCCAAGATTGAATTGAAAAAATCACTAGCAATATTATTACAAATTTTACAACCCAGTCAGATTTTAGAAACATCCCCATCATTGAGAAATCTACCGAACCTTCAAGGGATGCTAAGTTGACTACTTCTTCCATTAATTATTCTTCATCAATTATATTTTTATTTTTAAGTTCTTTAGAGACTTTCTCAAAATCATCTGAATGTACCATTATCCAAAAACCAGGTCTATTTTTTTCACATAATGCAATGACTGGGGTCTTTTTTTCCTTGTCTGCTAAAGATTTTGTATCATCCCATAATTTAATAGCTGTATGTTTAGCTCTTAATTTACACTCAATGAATAAATTATCGTGAATTACATCTGAATGAGTAACTTTTGAATTAATCCCACTGAGGGCATTTCTCATACCTCCAAAAAACTTTGCTACAAGTCTTTCCCTATTTTTCCAAGCTTTATCAGGCATTATTAACCTCTAAAAGTTCACTATCAAAATCAAGATTTGAAAAACAATTTTGAACATCATCGTTATCTTCTAACTCATCATTTAATTTAATAAGCTTGTCAAGCTCTTCCTTTTTTTCAATTTTTACAGTTAAATTTGGCTTCCAAATAATATTTGCACTTTCAATATCATATTTTTTATCTACTAGTATTTTCTCAAAGGATGCTAATGCCTCAAAAGAGGAGTAAAGGTATGTTACGTTATCCTCTGTATTGTAATCTTCTAAACCATGTTCGAGTAAATCCTCTAGTGCACTATCATCTATATCTTTTTTTAATTGTATTTCCCCTACTTTATTAAAATTAAAGCTAACACTTCCTGTCTCCCCCAAATTCCCACCATTCTTTGAAAAAATAGATCTAATTTCTGAAGCTGTTCTATTTTTATTATCTGTTAAGGCCTCAACTATAAAAGCCGTTCCAAATGGACCATACCCCTCATAGCGAACTTCTGAATAATCAGAAGCTTCAGTATTATTTTTATTAATAGCTCTATCTACATTATCCTTTGGCATATTTACACTTCGAGCGTTTGTTATTGCTAGTCTCAATCTTGGATTGGACTCTGGGTCAGTTCCTCCAATCTTCACGGCTATTTGAATTTCTCTTCCTATTTTTGCAAATTGTTTTGCTCTTTTTTTGTCTTGAGCACCTTTACGATATTGAATATTTTTAAATTTTGAATGTCCTGCCATGAGCTAAGATAATAAATTACTATCCAAAACACCACCTATTTGAATAGATTGAATTGAATTCATGTCTCCCTCTTTTGTAGTTATAACTGCTCCAGAAATAGTGGCTAATCCCTCTGCGGGTTCTAATCTATGTGAGTTCGATCCGGTTCTCATTCTTTTGATAGCGTTTTCTTTTTTCATACCAATAACAGAATTATAATCTCCTGTCATGCCAATATCAGTTTGAAAACAAGTGCCTTTTTCTAATACCCTAGCGTCTGATGTTGGAATATGAACGTGAGTCCCATATATAGCTGTAAATTTTCCGTCATAATTTTGAGCTATACCATTTTTTTCAGATGTCACCTCAGCATGTACCTCTAAAAATGAATAATCTATTTCATGGTCATTAATTATAGATAAAAGTTGTGTATCAATAGAATGAAAAGGGTTACTTAAGGGAAGGTCAATGAATGTTTGACCATGAACTTGGCTTACCAATATTCTTTTTCCATTTTTATGAGTAAAAATTTTAAACCCCCTACCAGGAGATCCAACTTCGAAATTTAAAGGTCTGATAATATTATGATCTGGGTTTTGATCCATATATTCTATGATCTCTTTTTGTTTCCAAGCATGGTTTCCTAAAGTGATAGCGTCAGCCCCCCAACTTATAAGCTCTTCATAAATTTTTCCTGTAAGTCCATAACCACCAGCTGAATTTTCAGCATTAATTATTGTAAAGCTAATTTTGAATTGGTCTTGAATCTTTTTTAAATTTTCTTTTAGAGCTGTTCTACCTGTTCTACCTACAACATCTCCTATCACTAAAAAATTCATAAAGAATAGATTTTTTGTTCTGAACAAATATAAT
>QCDA01000015.1 GCA_003281065.1 Pelagibacteraceae bacterium AG-349-E10 | reverse complement strand
CAATTTATATTCACAGTCTTGTTGGATCAACAAATGATTATAAACAAGTTGAAAAAACAAACAATAAGAGATCTATCAATAGAAGATCATGGAATTATGATGTAATCGATAAATTACTTATTGATAATGATACTCTAAATAATCAAATCTATAATGAGTTATCAAAACTAATTGACATTAGAAAAAACCAATCAGCTTTTCACCCAAATGCCACTCAATTTACATTTAATTTGGGAAAAAACTTTTTCGGTTTTTGGAGGCAAAGTCATGACAAAAGGCAATCAATATTTTGTGTAAGCAATGTAACTAATGTGTTCCAATATTTAGATTTGTCAGAATTAAATTTAATAGCGTCAAATGAATGGTGGGATTTAATTTCTAATGAGATAATTATTGACATTAAATCAACAATTACTCTAAAGGCCTATCAAACCATGTGGATTACAAATTATTAATTAAAGATTATGTCTTTTCGACATAAACCTTAAAACTGAGACTTTTTTTCTATTACTTTCATTAAAAAATCTATGTTATATTTTGATATGACCGATCCAAAAACATATAAATTTAACACTAAAACCTTACATAGTGGGCATCAGCCAGATAAAAATTTTGGCTCACGTGCTGTTCCAATTTATCAAACAACATCATACTTATTCCAAGATGCAGATCACGCAGCTGCTTTATTTAATCTAGAGGAGGGTGGACATATCTATAGCAGAATATCCAACCCAACTATATCTGTCCTTGAAGAGAGAGTTGCAGCTTTAGAAGGGGGCTCTGCTGCTTTAGCTACTGCCTCTGGTATGAGTGCAATGATGCTAGCTCTTCTAAATATTTGTAGTGCAGGTGATCATATTGTTTCCTCATCACAATTGTATGGTGGCTCTTTTAACTTACTGAGACTTACTTTAAAAAGATTTGGTATTGAAACAACTTTTGTCAAGCCTAGAGACACAGAGGGTTTTAAAAAAGCAATTCAACCAAACACAAAATGTATATGGGGTGAGTTGATTGGTAATCCTGGAATAGAGATTATGGATTTACCTGAAATTTCCAAAATAGCAAAAGACGCAGGTATTCCTTTAATGGTCGATGGAACATTTAACACACCATATTTGTGTAATCTCTTTGAATTAGGTGCAGATATAATCACACACTCTCTAACAAAATGGATGGCAGGTCATGGTACTTCTATGGGTGGTATAATTGTTGAAAAGGGTGACTTTGATTGGACTAAGGGAGATAAGTTTCCAACAATGACTGAACCATATGATGGTTATCATGGTCTTTCTTTTGCAGAAGAATTTGGTCCAGCAGCATTTACTATGAGAGCAAGGGCAGAGGGCATGAGAGACTTTGGTCCATGTATGAGTCCAACAAACGCATTTAATATTTTAATAGGAATAGAAACTCTTTCAGTGAGAATGGAAAAGCATTTATCCAATACTAAAATAATGGTTGATTACTTAAGTAACAACCCAAGTGTTTCTTGGGTAAATCATCCAAGCTTACCGGATCACCCTGATCATAAAGTTGCGGCAAAATTAATGCCTAAGGGCGCTGGCTCAATGATAGCGTTTGGAATTAAGGGGGGCAAAGAAGCTGGTCACGCGTTTATAAACTCTTTAAAACTAACATCACATTTAGCTAACGTTGGCGACGCAAAATCACTAGTTATTCATCCAGCATCTGCAACTCACTCTCAAATGGATAAAAAATCATTAGAGTTGGCAGGCCTAACTGAAGATATGATACGTTTTTCTGTTGGCTTGGAGGACATGGATGACATCATTAATGATTTTGAAAATGGTTTCAGAGCATCTCAAAAGCCAAGACTTGTAGCTTCTAAATGAAGCTAAAAGTTAATGGAAAAGAGGCATATTACACATCCAGTGGAAGAGAGATAGATAAAAATCAACCTTCGATTGTATTTGTTCATGGTAGTGGTTTGAGCCACGTCACATGGGTGCTTCAAACAAGATACTTTGCATTTCACGGCTACAATACAATTGCGGTAGATTTACCTGGCCATGGTGACTCCGAGGGACCACCATTAAAAACTATTGAAGAGATGGCTGATTGGGTTGCAGACCTTTTAACAGCTTTGGGCATTGAGAAAGCCTCATATGTCGGTCATTCTCAAGGATGTTTGGTGGGATTAGAATTTGCACAAAGACATCCTGAGAAATTAGATTTACTGGCATTAATCAACGGATCTATGTCAATGAAGATGAACACCGAACTTTTAGACTTAGCATTAAATAAAGATCAAAAAGCTGTAGATCTCATGATGGATTGGGTGCATGGACCTTTAGGTCATAAAGGTGGCCATCCTGTTCCAGGATTAAGTCATTTAGGTATGGGCGGTCAATTGGTATCTTCAAATAATGACGGAACTCTTGGCGCTGACTTCAATGCTTGCGATAAATACACTAATGGTGAAACTGCTGCTAAAAGTATTAAACACCCAACTTTATGTATAGTAGGCAAACATGATAAGATGACACCTAGAAAAGTGGGTCTAGAATTAGCTTCAAATATAGAGGGATCAAAAACAGTCGTTTTAGAAGAGTCTGGTCATATGTCTATTTTAGAAACGGCGAGTGAAACAAAAAATATTTTAAAAAATTTCTTTAAAGAAAATAGTAGTGCTTCATAAAGGATCATGTCACTGTAAAGCTATTGAGTTTGAAATTGACTCTGATCTTGAAAAAATAATGCAATGCAATTGCTCCATTTGTATTAGAAAAAATGCAAAAATGATAATGGTTCCTAAATCCAATTTTAAACTTTTAAAGGGAAAAGAAGATTTATCTCTATATCAGTTTAATCTAAACTTAGCCGAACATTTTTTTTGTAGGCATTGTGGGATATATACTCATCATAACAGAAGAACTGATCCAAATGGTATGGGTATTAATCTAGGGTGCTTAGATGATGTAGATCCATTAGACTATGAAGCTGGTCTCAATGACGGAAGAAAACTATCTTAGTCAGATCTTGATTTTAATATAAAAAAAACTAATATTGGCCATGGCTCAAGTTAAAGAATACTTAACATTTGACGACGTTTTATTAAAACCCCAAGCATCAACCATTCTCCCCAATAACGTCGATATTTCAACAAATCTAACAAAAGATATAAAACTAAACATACCTATAATTTCAGCAGCTATGGACACTGTAACAGAATCCAAAATGGCAATATCAATGTCCCAAAATGGTGGTTTAGGAGTAATTCATAAAAATTATGATATTGAGACACAAAGTTATGAAGTTAAAAAGGTAAAAAGATATGAAGCAGGAATTGTCTACAATCCTATAACAATGAGCCCTAACAACACAATAGAAGATGTTTTAAATGTAATGGAAAAACAAAATATATCTGGTTTTCCTGTGGTCGATAAAGCTAATAAACTTCAGGGTATTATTACTAATAGAGATGTTCGATTTGTTATTAATAAGAAAACAAAAGTTAAAGATTTAATGACTAAAAAAGTAATCTCTATTACTCAAACTCAATCCAAAGGTATGTCTTCTTTTGGTCTCGCTAAAAAATTACTACAAGAAAATAGAATAGAGAAATTAGTTGTAACTGACAATAATAATAGATGCATTGGTTTAATTACTGTTAAGGATATTCAAAGGGGAGAAAAATTTCCTTATTCTGTTAAAGATAAAAATGGACAATTACTAGTTGGTGCTGCAATAGGAAGTAAGCCTAATGACTTACAAAGAGCTATAGAATTAGATAAAGCTGGTGTTGATATTTTATTCATTGACACAGCTCATGGTCATTCATCAGCAGTATTAGAGTCTTTCAAAAAAATTAGAAAAAAAATAAATTTACCTATTGTTGTAGGAAATATTGCTACACCTGAAGCTGCTAAAGACTTAATTAGATTAGGTGCAGATGCAATCAAGATAGGTATTGGTCCGGGTTCTATCTGTACTACAAGAATTGTTGCAGGTGTTGGAGTACCTCAATTTACTGCCATTCAAGATATTGCAGTAATAACCAATAAAAATAAAATTCCTATGATCTCCGATGGGGGGATACGTTATTCTGGTGACATTGTAAAAGCGCTTGCAGCCGGAGCCAATTGTATCATGGCAGGTTCTTTATTTGCTGGAACAGATGAGTCACCTGGAGAAGTATTTCTATTTCAAGGAAGATCTTATAAGTCCTATCGAGGAATGGGCTCTTTAGGAGCTATGGCCAGAGGTTCAGCAGATCGATATTTTCAAGACGAAATTAATGAGGCTATAAAATTAGTTCCCGAGGGCATTGAAGGAAGAATTCCGTATAAAGGTCAAGTATCTAACGTTTTATTTCAATTGACGGGAGGTTTAAGGTCTGGAATGGGATATACGGGTTCTAAGAACCTTACTATACTCAAAAAAAATGCAAAATTTGTCCGTTTGACAAATTCTGGCATTAATGAAAGTCACGTTCACGGTGTCCAAGTAACAAAAGAAGCTCCAAATTATCGCTCAAATTGAGTAAATCAGTATTAATTATAGATTTTGGATCTCAATATACACATTTAATTGGAAGGAAAATTCGTGAGCTGGGAGTTTATGCAGAAATATATCCTCCAAAATATCTCAACAATGTAACTAATATTTTAAACCATTCAGTTTTAATATTATCAGGGGGTCCTGACTCAGTCTTAAATAAAAACGCACCTAAAATTGATATTCCTTTAGATCAAATACCTATTCCAATTTTAGGTATTTGTTATGGCTTTCAATATATCTCAAAAGAATTTGATGGTGTTATAGAAAAAAGTAACCAAAGAGAATATGGAAAAACAATTATAAAAATATCAAAGTGTGATTTATTTAAGAACACTAACTCCGAGCAACAAGTATGGATGTCCCATGGAGATAGTTTAACAAAAATTCCAAAAGGTTTTAAAATTCTTGCTAAAACTAAAAATAAAATACCAGCAGCTATTTATAAAAAAAATATTTATGCAATACAATTTCATTGTGAAGTTACGCACTCTGAATTTGGCAATCAAATTTTAAAAAATTTTTTATTTAATATTTGTAACTTAAAAGAAAATTGGAAAAATAATGATTTACACCAAACTATTGGTAGATATCTTAGAATTAATGTTAAAGAAAAAAAACCAAATATAGTGTGTGCAGTATCAGGTGGGGTTGACTCTACAGTTTTGGCATTTGCTATATCAAAATATCTGAAATTAGATAACGTTCACTTTATATTTGTAAATAATGGATTACTAAGAAAGTATGATATTAAAAATATAAAATCTGTATTTAAGTCATTTAATTTAAAATTAAATATAATCAACGCAGAACATATCTTTTTAAAAAAACTAAAAAATGTTACTGATCCAGAACTTAAAAGAAAGATAATTGGAGGCTTATTTATAGAGGTATTCTCAAAATATATCAGAAAATTATCACAAAAAGATTTCTATCTTGCACAAGGAACTCTATATACAGATATTATAGAAAGTCGCTCTTACCATGGTGGAAAGAGTATGACTATAAAATCACATCATAATGTTGGAGGTTTACCAAAAGATCTTAAATTTGACGTTATAGAGCCTTTTAAAGAGCTATTTAAGGACGAAGTTAGAAGATTAGGTCTATTCTACAAATTAGATCAGAAATTTGTTAATCGACATCCATTTCCAGGACCAGGTCTTGGTATTAGGTGTATTGGAAAGGTTAACAGACAAAGACTAAACACTTTAAGAGAAATAGATGAAATTTTTATTAATTTTTTAATCGATAAAAATTTATACAACAAATCATGGCAAGCATTTGCTGTTTTACTTCCCATAAAATCAGTAGGTGTGATGGGCGATGAGAGAACTTATGAGGAAACTTGTGTTTTAAGATGTATTAATTCAGTTGATGGAATGACAGCAGATGTTACACAGATTGATATTGAAACTTTATCTGAAGTAGCAACTCATATAATTAATAGAGTCCCTAGAGTAAACAAAGTCCTTTATGACATAACCAGTAAGCCCCCATCTACTATTGAGTGGGAATAAAAAAAAGAAATATTGTAATTAAATATTTAATTTTTAGTATTATTAAAAACCAATGATTACAGTTCTAGTTAAATTTAAAATATCTGATGATCTTAATTTAAAAACTCTTAAAGAAAAATTTATTGAAACTTCTGAAATATATATAGATGTAGAGGGACTTCTCAGAAAAAATTATATTGCAGATATTGAAAATGGATTTGCTGGGGGAGTCTACACTTTTTTAACAATTGAAAATGCTAAAACATGGTTTAGTGAAGATAGAATTAAGTGGATTACAGAACGTTACTCTGAACCAGAAATTACATATTATGAGAGTCCAGTAATAGTGGATAACGAAAAAAATAAAATAATATCCTAACTAAATTTTTTAAATAAATGAAAATTGCAACAATTTAATACTTTAGATATTTTTAAAAAAATCTATTTTAATTATTGTGAAGCATGATTTTAACAGAATTGATCGTTTACCTCCCTATATATTTGGAGAGATAAATAAACTTAAAGCAAAACTTAGAAAGAATGGAAAAGATATAATTGATTTTGGTATGGGTAATCCAGATATGCCAACACCTAAACATATAAGAGATAAATTAAAAGAAGTTACAGATAAACCTGGAACCGGAAGATACTCTGTAAGTAAAGGAATACCTGGACTAAGAAAAGCTCAAGCAAAATATTACCAGAAAAGATTTGGTGTAAAATTAAACCCTGATAGTGAAGTTATAGTAACTTTGGGTTCAAAAGAGGGCTTAGCTAACTTAGCTCAAGCAATTTCAACACCTGGTGACATTATTATTTCTCCCAACCCCTCATACCCTATACACCCTTATGGATTTATTATTGCAGGTGCATCATTAAGACATTTACAGACAATGAAAGATGGAGTTTTTGATCCTGAAACCTATCTTGAAAGATTAGATCGATCTATAAGAAATAGTACTCCATCTCCAGTAGCTTTGATTGTATCATTCCCATCTAATCCAACAGCTCAAGTAGTTGACTTAAATTTTTATAAAGAAATAGTTAAGATGGCTTTGAAGTATAATGTTTATGTTTTATCAGATCTTGCTTATGCTGAGATATACTTTGATAAAAAACCACCTCCCTCAATACTTCAAGTAAATAGAGCTAAAGAAATAGCTGTTGAATTTACTTCTATGTCAAAAACTTACGCTATGGCTGGTTGGAGAATAGGTTTTGCCGTTGGAAATAAAAAACTAATTGAAGCCTTAACAAAAATTAAATCTTACTTAGACTATGGTGCTTATACACCAGTACAAGTTGCAGCAGCAACAGCACTAAATGGTCCTCAAACGTGTGTCTCAAGTATTCGAGCAACTTATAGAAGCAGGCGAGATGTTTTAGTTGAGTCTATGTCAAGGTCTGGGTGGGATATACCTAGTCCTTCAGCTAGTATGTTTGCATGGGCGCCAATCCCCAAAAAGTACCAAAATAAAGGATCTCTAAAATTTGCAAAAGATTTAATGATTAAAGCTGATGTAGCTGTTTCTCCTGGCATTGCTTTTGGTGAATATGGCGAGGGTTTTGTTCGGATAGGACTGGTTGAAAACGAGCAAAGAATTCGTCAGGCAGCTAAAAATGTACGTAATCTAAAGCTTTAGTATTATTTTTACTCATATTTCAAATCAAATAAAATATTGCTTATATTCTTGATAATTATATAAAACCAACCTTAAGATGATTAACACAAAAAAAATAGGTTCTGTTCTCAAAAACATCAATAATATTGATGAATTGAGTATTTCAGATGTAATTGATTGTAATCAAGGTCAATTAATTGCTGTTAAAGTAATTTCAGTCAATCCTAATTATAATAAATTGGAGTTAGTCTCTGGAAGAATTACTGAATTAACTGAGGGAGATGTTATTGTTGGTGCATTGGGTAATAGAATTGCTTCTTCAGGGATGACAGGTTCTGTTCCAACTGAATTAAATAAACACGACAAAATTCACATTTTAAATTTAGGTGGAGTAATTGGTAATTGTAAAGATTTTAATATTCTTCTGGGACCAGCTACAGAATGTGAAGTCCTTGGATCGCTTGTAGATAATAGTAACAAACAATTGAATCTAGTTGATTATTCAAAAATTAAAGAAATGAAAATTAAAAACAAAGTACCATCTATTGCAGTCATAGGAACGGGTATTGACTCTGGTAAAACTACTGTTACATCCTTTATAATCAAAACTCTTAGTAATTATTTTAAGAAAATTAATGCATGTAAACTAGCAGGTACCGCTTCACAAAAAGATTTATATTCTTATGAGGATAATGGTGCTTATAAAACATCAGATTTTGTAGATTACGGTCTGCCGAGTACCTGTATGAATGATAAAAAAACCATACAAAGTTGTTCAGCATCAATTATTAGCAATATGTCTGAGGACGCTGAGATAATTCTAATGGAATTAGGTGATGGTTATCATGGTGATTATGGAACTAAAGAAATAATTCAAAATACTGATATTACAGAGTCAATTGAAGTAATTGTAATTTGCGCTTATGACGTATCAGGAGCAGTAAATATTATAGAAAATTTAAAATCAAATAATTTAGACAGCAAATTACTGATAATAAGTGGCCCTGTAACTAATAATGTATCTGCTTATAAGCAATCAATTGATAAATTTTCTATACCTAATTCAGATTTTTTAAATATTTATAATTCAACTAACCATGTCAATGTTTTCGCTAAGATAATTAATAGGATTAACAATGATTAAAGTAGGAATAATTGGAGCAAATGGTTATTTAGGTATCGAGCTAATTAGAATTCTCTCTGTGCATCCTGAAGTTAAATTATCAAAAATATTTCAAAGAGAAATGGAAATAGATGAGGAATTTCCACATTTACAGTCACTAAATTTGAAAGATTTACAGACATCTAATCTTGATGATTTTAAAAATCTCGATTGTGTTTTTTTATCATTACCTCATGGTTCAGCCCATGAATATGTCAAAGAATTATTATCAAAAGTTAAAATCATAGACCTAAGTTCTGATTTTAGAATTTCTAATCAAGAGGATTATAACAAATATTACAAAACAAATTTTGATGCTGAAATTCAAAGTAAGTTTCAATACGGATTTATTGAAAAATCAATCGATGACATAAAAAAGTCTTCTAACATATCCAATCCTGGTTGCTTTGCACTAACGGCTCAACTATCTTTATTACCATTTCAAACTATAATTAAAGAAGTATCTATTACTGCCATTACTGGATCAAGTGGTGGTGGTAAAAATCCTTCTATGAAAAATCATCATTCTACAAGATCAAAAGATATTTTTTCATACAACATAAATTCACATCGACACTTAGGAGAAATTTATCAATCCTTTCCCAATTTAAAGGAATCTCTCTCATTTGTTCCACTATCAGGTCCTTTTTCAAGGGGGATATATCTAACAAGTCACATAGAAACAATTGAAGATACAACTTATGAGTCCTTAAATTCCAGTTTAGTTGATTGTTTTAAATCCTCTCCCTTCATTAGAATACAAAATAATACTAAGCTTTCTAATGTAGTAGGTTCAAACTATTGTGATATTTCATTATCATTCAAAGATAATAGACACTTCGTTGTAGAGGCTTGTTTAGATAACTTAGTTAAAGGTGCCTCAGGTAATGCTGTAGAGTGTATGAATATTATTTTTGATCTTGATCAAACATTAGGATTGGAACAAATGATCCCACTATATCTATGATCAAAAATCAAAATTTTTATCAGTCAATATTACAAAATTCTACTCTTGTTATAAAAGTAAGTGGTAAGATTTGTGATAATCAAGATAATATCGATAATGTTATTAGTGACATTAAAAAGTTATTAAACTCCATTTCTAAATTAAAAGTCGTTTTAGTCTTTGGATTTGGTCGACAACTGGATAACTATATGATCAATGTTCACGGTATTGAACCAAAAAAAATAAATGGCAGAAGAATAACTTCTTCTAAAGATATAGAGGCTGCTAAAAAAATATCTGGTCAAATTTTAATTGATATTTTTAGTTTGAGCTCAAGATATAATATTAGAAATTTTCCTATTCCTATTTCAAAAAAAGACTTTATAGCGGCAAAGAAAAGAAAAGTAGTCGATCAAATTGATTATGGTCAAGTAGGGGACGTTGTTTCAGTTGATGCTTTACAAATTAAAAACCTATTTAAAGAACATGATATGATAATTATGCCAAGTTTAGTTTTAGATAAAAATACATCTGAAGTATTGAATGTTAACGCCGATACTATTGCTACAGAATTAGCAATTAATTTGTCTGCAAGTAAATTAATTTTTATATCAGACGTTCCATTTATAAAGGATACTGAAGGAAAAAGAATTTCTGCAGTTGATGAAAACGTAGCAAAAAAGCTTTTTGATGAGAAAATTATATCTAATGGTATGATTGTGAAAGTTGAAAGTTCATTAAAAGCTTTAAATCAAGGTGTTCAGAAGATTCACATTATTAGCGGGGAAATTAAAAATGCCTTATTAAATGAACTTGAAACCGAAGAGGGTATAGGTACAGTATTTCAAAAAAATGAACTTGAATATTAGTTTTTCAATTTAAATACTATAGCTATATTTTCATTATCTGCCCAAGTACCTTCAGCATAATAATTACCGTCTATATTTTTTGATGTTGAGCCAATTATTGCCATAGGTTCGGTTTGACCATCTGAAGCTAGGTCTAGGTTTGCGCTGATTAAAATCAAACCATCCTCTGATTTAAAATTTATTTTTTCTCTATTTTTACTTTGTATATCATTTTCCATTTCAAAAGATTTATTTAATTTAGTAAAAGTGAGTAATCCATTTTTAATAGTGGCTTGATCTGATCCCAAATATTTATCTTCCTCAAGCTTTCCATCATCATCATATATTTTCCAATGCCACATTAATTCGTAATCTCCATCTTCAAAATTTTCATTTGAGGCAATATTTTCGTATTTTGATTTATCTATAAATATATGAGAATTATTAGCTACAACGACTTTTGTATTATTAGAATAATCCCATTCGATGTCATTAACAGCCAATGCTTTAGGTGCTGTTTGTTTTGTTAACTCATTGCAACTATATCCTAAATTCTCAACATTAAGCTTTTCGCAAGACCTCGCTAAACTTATTTCATCATAGGCGACAGCCATTTCATGACCCTTGGATTTTGTATATAAACCATATTTATAATCCCAAACCAAATCTTCATTAGTATTAAAACCTTTAAGTTTACTCCAGTTTGTAGTACCCCTGTGATCTATAATCAATTTACCGTTAATCCAAACTTTAAAATATCCTTTTTCAGGATTGTCATCGAAGTTAATATTTTGAATTACATCAATCCATTTACCCTTTTTGAATTCATTCCATTCTAGAGCTAAAAGTTCAAGGTCTCTAACTTGACAATAACTTTTACCTCCAAATCTATCACCGATACAATGAATGTTGCTTTCATCAAAAATTTGCAGACCCATACTAGCCTCACTTCTCATAACAAGTCCAAATTCCTTCCTGACACCGAACATAAACATTGGTGGTGTTAATGGATTTCTCGTATGCCATTGTTGAATAGCTACAAATTCAGGAGACCATTCATCTGGATCACTCACGATTTTGATAGAGTAGGATGTCCAAACATTATCCTTAAATTTTCCATAATAGTTAATAGGAGAAAATTCTGCTCTAGTATAAGCTCCTTCTAACCTTTCGCAGTCTCCCTTTATACCAATACAATCTTTTCCTAATCTAAAAATGAGGGCAGTTTCACCATACCTAGTATCATCAGTTATGACTGATAAGATATTGTAGTCTAATTTATTCATTATATTTTTATAAATTGTGTATCTATTTCTTATATTTTTACTACCAAGTTCTGAACCACTAGGAATATTCAAAGTTGTATCTTGATTTGAAAGTCCTGCATTCTTTAAAAGAAAAACATCGCCATTATTATCACTTGTTATACTAGATGCTGACACTTCTGAGGAATTAGAAATTTTCCCATCATCACTTACAGTGAAACCAAACAAGATTTTTGGAAATAAAAATAGAATTAAAATGAATAGCTTAATCATTGAACTAATATTTTTTAATATTCTATAAATAAAAGAAAAAAATTACAACGATTTTGAGATTATATCTAAGCCAATTTAATTTTTTTGTTTGTTATTAGATGAGTTATTATTTTTTCTAATTTATTAGAGACAAAAGACGGCATTGGTAAAGTTTTTTAAAACAAACACTTGACTAATAATTAATGTAATATTATTACATATTTATGTAATATTATTACATTTCATTAAAACTAAAAAAAAGGAGATATTATGAAAATTGCTTATGTTTTTAAAACAAGTATGTCGAGCACATTTCAACTAGGAACAATGATTTTACCACAATTGGAGACAAATTCTCACGGTGTTGATGTTGCAGGAATGTTTTTCTTTGATGACAACATATTTTGTTTAAAAAAGGGTGATCCTATTGGTGAAAAACTATCGAAAATTGCAATTGAAAAAAATATGTTATTAATGGTTTGCGATGCCTGTGCAGTTAGAAGAAATTTAGCTGAAGGAACACTTGAACAATGCGGAAGTGGTGATGTAAAAGCTAAGGGTTTGGTTGATGGTGTAGTGGCAGGATGTTTTCCTCAATTATACAATGCACTTGGTGGTAATCCTCCAGATCAAGTAATCACTCTATAAAATTAAAAACATAAGGGTGATCATAAAATCACACTTATGTGCAATAAATTAATTTCCCTATAGTGACTCTGAAATAATATTTATAGCTTTATTTATTTCTTTTTTAGAAACAATTAATGGAGGTGTAAGTCGGATTATATTTCCTTGTATAAGAGTAGTAATAAGACCATTTTTAGCAATCTTCTCATATATTTTTGAAGCAATTTCATTAGTCTTAAACTCTACACCAGCCATAAGACCTAAACATCTTGTATCAACTATTTTATCTTTGTGTAAGAGGTGCATTTTTTTTATTAGAGAAGATAATAAATTACCATTAATCAGTACTTTATTTAAAAAACTTTTATTATTTATGGTTCTAAAAACATTATATGAAACTCTTGTCTGAAGCATACCACCTCCAAAAGTTGAGCCATGAAAACCAGTAGAAATAATTTTGGATATATATTTTTTTACTATAGTAGCTCCTATGGGGATGCCTGAACCTAGGCCTTTTGCAGAGGTTATGATATCTGGATTGACACCGTAATGTTTGTAAGCAAATATTTTACCAGTTCGACCTATACCACCTTGTATTTCATCCCCAATAAGCAAAATTTTCTTATTTTTACATATTCCTTTTATAGCTTTTGCAAAATTCTTACTGCAAATATTTATACCTCCGTCTCCCTGAACAAATTCAATTATGATTGCTACCGTTTTTTTATTTACTAATTTTTTGAGATGAGAGACATCATTAAACTTGCAAAACTTTACTTTCCCAGGAACAGGACCAATATTCGATTTATATTTTTTATTACTACCGACGGATAAAGCCCCAATTGTTCTCCCATGAAAAGAGGAGGTCATTGCTATAATCTCATCCTTACCATTTTTACTACCGTAATTTCTCGCAATTTTTAGAGCAGCCTCAATACTCTCGGCACCAGAGTTAGAAAAGAATACATCCCCTTTATTGGAATTATCAGATAGTAACTTAGATAATTTAGTTTTAAATTCATGTATTTGTGATCCTGACAGATGAGTAATTCCTGTTTTAAGTTGAGCTTTAAGGCTATTTTTAATTACTGGATGATTATATCCAAGAGAATTTACAGCAACCCCTGCTGAGAAATCTAATAATTTTCTTTTATCAGAGGTGTATAAATAACATCCATTACCCTTTATCACTCTAAAATTACTAAACTTGTATGTTTTTAATAAGTTATTCATGTTTTTTTTATGTATATTTTTAATTAAAAAAGAAAATTTTGATAGTCAAAATCTCCATTGGCTTATTTTATTCATGAGAAAATCTCTAAAAGCTATTAGTTTTAAACTCCCTTTTAGGTTTTCATGATAAACCAAATGAACATCGTAACTTGGTCCTTCTATATCTGGTAATACTTTAACAAGATGGGCTTTATGTTGAGCCATATAGTCAGGTAATGCAGCTAATCCTGCACCAGTTTCAACAGCTACTAATAAACCATATAGATTATTGATTGTAATATGAGGTCTTCTATTTTTTTGGTTTTTTTTAACACCAGTTTTCAGTATCCAATTGGTGTCAGAGAGTGGGGATGGTTTTCCTATTCCATATGTAATTAATCTATGGCTATTAAGCTCTGATCTTCTCAAAGGCATACCCATCTCATTTATGTAATTCGCTGATCCATAAATATGGTATTTGATTGTTGCTATGTGCTTTGAAACTAAATCTAAATGCCTTGGTTTTCTCATCCATAAACCAATATCGTAATCTTGGCGAAGCATATCTTGCTCATCTTCAGAATAGTTTAGTTTAAGATTAATTTCTGGGTATTCATGAATAAATTCATTAATTCTTGGGCTAAGCCACATCGATCCAAAAGCAACTGTAGTATTAATGGAGAGGTTACCAGTGGGAACTGACTTATATTCAACTATCTTTTTTTCAATAGAATTTAGATCAGCAAATATTTTTTCAGTTTCTTCAAAAAGATAAGAACCTTGCTCTGTGAGAGTAATACCTTTTGTGTGTCTTTTAAATAGTTTGGTTTTTAAACTATGCTCAAGAGATTGAATTTGTCTAGTAATAGCAGACTGACTGAGGTGAATAGTATCCATAGCTCTAGAGATGCTACCTGCTGTAGCTACGTGATAAAATGTTTTAAGTCTATCCCAATCCATTAATAATTGTATTCAAATCCCCGTTTAATATCAGAATGTCTATTAAATAATATTTTTTTGAGGATTTCAAATCCAATAAAATGTTGTGTGCATCATTTAATTCATTCTTACTTTCAATAAGTTGTGTAATATCTATTTTTTGGGCTTTATATAAAATTTCATTTCCTTGTAATTTTAATTCTAAGCTATTAATTATTTTTTCTTGGTTGTTTATTTTATTTAAATAAAAATCATAATTGTTCCAAGACTCTAAGTAAGTATTAAGTAAGTCTCTCTTTAAGTCTTTATGTTCTAATAATTTTTTTTGATAATTATATTCCTCAATATTAAAATTATTTTCATCTTTATAGCCGTCATAAATAGGAACGCTAAGAGATAGTGACAAAGATGAGGATCTTCTATGATCAATTGCTGCAGAATAATTATCACTCTCACTTAGGGAATAGGTTAGATCAACAGAAGGTCTCAAATCTTTTTTGCTCATTTCTAGTTCAGGTAAATATGTGTTTTCAATAAAAGAGAGATATTGGCCATAAGAGGAATTCATCAATTCTGAAAATAATTTCTTAGTAATTTGTGAATTAGAGACGTCTATCACATAATCAAAATTTACATCTTCATCATAAATTTCTAGATCAAGTAACTTACTAACTTGAAGCATTAAATTATCAATTTTTCTATCATAATCTAAAGACACAGATTGTGCCTCTAATAGCTCATTTTCTAAATCTAATACTTCTGTTTTTGTAACTCTGTTTGCCTTAAATAATATTTCAGCTTCTAAGACTTTTTTTCTATAAAATTCTAAATTTAAGTATGATGATCTAATTGATGAAAAAAATTTAGAATTAGCTGATACACTCTACATACCAGAAATTGATTATTCATTTAATGTTTCAAACAGTACTACTAGTACTAATGCTACTTCTACACTTAACTCAAATACTCATACATTAAGCGCCACAGTCAACCTCTATAACGGTGG
>QCDA01000014.1 GCA_003281065.1 Pelagibacteraceae bacterium AG-349-E10 | reverse complement strand
AAACTAGAAATGAATTAGCAAAAAAATTATTCATGGCATGGTATTTACCCTTTTATAAATACGGTATAATTCATGGAGATCCACACTTAGGTAATTACTCAGTAGATAATAAAAATAATATTAATCTATTTGATTATGGCTGTGTAAGAATATTTCCACCTAAGTTTGTAAAGGGCGTAATTGACCTTTATTTTGCTCTTAAAGAAAAAGACAACAAAAAGATAAAAACTGCTTATCAAGTATGGGGGTTTAAAGACATTGATGATAAATTAATGAATGTTTTAAATAAATGGGCTTTATTCTTGTATGATCCAATCTTAAAAAATGAGGTTCGAAAAATACAAGACTCAGATAGTGGTATTTATGGAGCTAAAATTGCTAGCGAAGTCCATAAAGAGCTCAAAAAATATGGAGGAGTTAAACCTCCAAGAGAGTTTGTATTTATGGATCGAGCAGCGGTTGGTTTGGGGTCAATCTTTATTCATTTGAAAGCTGAAATAAATTGGTACAAGCTTTTTCATGACTTAATTAAAGATTTTTCAGTTAAAAGTGTTGAATCCAATCAAAAAAAAGCATTCAAATTTGCCGGTTTATGATGACTTTCAACAAATGTTTAATAAATTTTATAAATCTTAGACTTAACAAATTAGATTTATCTGATATACAACATATCTTCTAAAAGGAACAAGTTAATGATAATAGGCGCAGTTAAAGAAAAAAAAAAGTTTGAGAATAGAGTTTCCATTTCTCCTGATGATGTAAAATACTATGTAAAAGCTGGTCACCAAGTATTTATTGAAAAGGGGGCAGGTTCACTTTCAGGTTTTAATGATAAATCGTACAAAGAGTCTGGAGCGACTCTATCATCTTCAAAAGAAGTTTTTAAGAATTCTGATATTATTTTAAAAATAAATTGCCCAACCCCAGATGAATCTAAATTAATAAAAAATAATTCTATGGTTATTTCTCAAATCAGTATACAGAACAACCAAGACAGTATTAAAATTTTAAATTCTAAAAAAATATCAGCGTTTGCTTTAGAACTAGTCCCAAGAATTACTCGAGCTCAAGATATGGATATTTTGTCCTCTCAAGCAAATTTAGCAGGATATCATGCGGTTATAGATGCTGCTCAAGAATTTAACAGAGTATTACCATTATTTATGACTGCTGCTGGTAAAGTTTCTCCGGCAAATGTTTTAGTCATAGGTGCAGGTGTTGCAGGTTTACAAGCTATAGCAACTGCTAAACGATTAGGTGCTATTGTTTTTGCTACAGACGTAAGAATAGCCTCAAAAGAGCAAGTTGAGAGTCTTGGTGGTAAATTTGTTATGGTCGAGGATGAGGAGTCTAAGAATGCTGAAACGAAGGGTGGTTATGCAAAAGAAATGAGTGCTGAGTACCAAAAAAAACAAGAGGCTTTATTGGCAGAAACTTTAAAGACAATGGATATTGTAATATGTACAGCACAAATACCAGGAAGAAAAGCACCTTTAATTTTGAAAAAAGAAATGTTGGAGAACATGCAAAATGGTTCAGTTATTGTTGATCTTGCTGTAGAGTCAGGAGGGAACTGCGAATTTAGCCAAGTTGGAAAAGTCGTTTCAAAAAATGGTCTTAAGATTGTAGGTCATGCTAACGTTCCTGGCAGAGTAGCAAATAATGCCTCAAGCCTTTTTTCAAAAAATATTTCTAACTTTTTAAAATTAATGAACTTTGAAGATAAGAAAAAATCTATGATTAATAAAAGTGATGAAATTATTAAAGCTACAATGATTTGCTCAGCTGGAAAGATTTTAATAAAATAAAAAGGAGTTACTATGTCAGAAATTTCAAATCAATTAGAAAGTTTATCATACAAAGCACAACAAATTGCAAATGAAGCAAGCCATTTAGCATCTAGTGTGGCCGAAACATCTGGAGGCCATGGTGACTTTATTATTTTTGGTATAACTGTTTTGGTATTGGCTTGTTTTGTAGGTTATTATGTAGTTTGGTCAGTTACCCCAGCTTTACACAGTCCTTTAATGGGTGTCACAAACGCTATTTCGTCCGTAATTATTGTTGGAGCTTTATTGGCCGCAGGTCCTGTTGATAGTAACATTTCTAAATATTTTGGTTTAGTTGCTGTAACTCTTGCTGCCGTTAACATATTTGGGGGGTTCGTTGTAACAAATCGAATGCTTTCCATGTTTAAAAAGAAACAATAGGTAAAAAATGTCAACTTTAACAACTGCAGCATATTTAGTTTCATCGGTTTTATTTATACTTTCTCTTAGAGGGTTATCACATCCCTCAACTGCAAGGAGAGGAAATTTTTTAGGAATTTTAGGAATGACTATAGCCATAGTCACAACACTGTCCAATCCTGGTGTACTAAGCTATAAAGAAATTGGAATAGCTTTTTTAATAGGTGGTTTGATTGGAACATCAATCGCAGTTAAAATTCAAATGACTGCATTACCACAATTAGTTGCTGCTTTCCATAGCTTGGTAGGATTAGCTGCTGTGTTTGTTGCTGCCTCTGCATATTACAATCCTAGTGCTTTTAATATAGGTACTGTTGGATCTATTCCGATGGGAAGTTTAATAGAAATGTCAATTGGAACAGCAATAGGTGCTGTGACTTTTACAGGATCTATTATAGCTTTTGGAAAACTCCAAGGTTTTGTCTCAGGAAATCCTTTAGTTTTCAAAGGTCAACATTTTATTAATTTACTTTTGGGCTTAGGAATTATTGCTTTAATTGTTAAGTTTTGCATCGATCAAAACCAAGAATTATTTTGGCTTATCGTTTTTGCCTCATTTGTTATCGGGGTACTTTTAATTGTTCCAATTGGAGGAGCAGATATGCCAGTTATTGTCTCAATGTTAAACTCATATTCCGGATGGGCCGCTGCTGGAATTGGTTTCACTTTATCTAATAACTTATTGATTATTACTGGCGCACTGGTTGGTTCGTCAGGAGCTATCTTGAGTTACATAATGTGCAAGGGAATGAATAGATCTTTCTTAAACGTTTTACTTGGAGGATTTGGTGGTGAACAAGCAGCTAGTGCTGGCGGAGTAAAAGATGATCGTCAAGCAAAACAAGGTAACGCTGCTGATGCTGCTTTTATGATGAAAAATAGCAAAACAATAATCATTGTTCCTGGTTACGGAATGGCTGTTGCTCAAGCACAACACGCACTTAGAGAGATGGGTGATTTACTTAAAGCAGCAGGTGCAGAAGTGAGATATGCAATCCATCCTGTAGCTGGAAGAATGCCGGGACACATGAACGTGTTACTTGCAGAAGCAAATGTTCCTTATGATGAAGTCCTAGAACTTGATGAAATTAACAGAGATTTCTCTGAGACTGATGTTGCATTTGTGATTGGTGCTAATGATGTAACAAACCCAGCTGCAAAAACTGATAAGACAAGTGCCATTTATGGTATGCCTATTTTAGATGTGGAAAATGCTGGTCAAGTATTTTTCGTTAAAAGAGGTATGGCTAGTGGATATGCAGGAGTTCAAAATGAACTATTTTTCAGAGACAATACCTTAATGCTATTTGGAGATGCTAAGAAAGTTTGTGAAGATATAATTAAAGGACTTGAGAACTAGTCGAATTTTTTCTTACGCATAAGTTTTTTAAATCTTTTAATTGATTCGGCTTTTTCGCGAAGCTTTCTTTCTGATGGTTTTTCATAATTTTTTCTTAATTTTAATTCTTTGAAAATACCCTCTCTTAAAAGCTTTTTTTTGAGTACGCGTATAGCAGCCTCAACATTATTATCTCTGACTTGAACTTCTATTGCCAATCTAGTAACCTCATAAAGGCGTAATTTATATATAAATATGAAGTCAAAGCAAGAAAAATTAGCTAACTTATTTATTAACGAAGTACCCAAATTTGGTTGGTCTAGAGAAACTCTCTTACAATGTGCAAAAAAGCAAAGAATTTCAACATCTGTTCTAGCAAAATTATTTCCATCTTTTGAATATGATGTCTTAAAATTCATAATTGCTCAAAATAACATTCAAGTTGAGAAGAATTATAACTCCTTCAATAACTCACGATTGAAAACTAGAGATAAAATTAAAACAATCATGGAGTTGAAATTTGAAAATAACAGTCATCTAAAAAAAGCATTGCCTGAAATGCTAAAATTTCTTTTAAGACCTGGTAACATATTAATGTCCATTAAAATGCTTCATGAAAATAGTGATTTTATATGGAGTTTATCAGGTGATAAATCAAATGATTTTAGTTACTACTCAAAGCGAGGTTTGCTTTCAATGATTTATCTTGCCACATTAATTTATTGGCTTAACGATAAGTCAGAAAAAGACATTGCTACCAAAAATTTTATCAGCAAATCAGTTGATGGAATAGTTGATGGGGTTTCAAGACTCAAACAATTAAGCATATTAAAGAATTTAGCTGAAAACTTCATGTCAAGATACGCATCAAAAAGAACGTCTTAAACTAATAAATTCTCTTCATCTAATATTTTAATTCATTATAATGATTTATAGCTTAGGAGGATTGATGAATTTGCAGAAAACTATAACGCCTATTGATAATTCTATCTACCTAGAAAGAGAATTAGCCTCAGATAGTAAAATTAATTCAGTCATAGATACAGCTTCAACAAGTTTTGAAATTTGGAAAAACACATCTCTTGATGACCGAATTAATATTGTTAATAAATTTATTGATAACTTAATCGATCTCAAAGATGAAATATCAAAGGAAATTTGTTGGCAAATTGGAAGGCCCATATCTCAATGTGCAGGAGAATTAAGAGGCTTTGAAGAGCGATCAAGACACATGGTAGATATTGCGAAAGACTCATTACAAAACCTTCCAGCAACTCAAAACGAAGAATTTGACAACTATATATACAAAACACCTCTTGGGGTGATTTTTGTAATGGCCCCATGGAATTATCCGATAATTACTGCAACTAACACAATTGTTCCTGCTATAATTTCAGGTAATAGTTTAATTTTAAAACATTCATCTCAAACACCAAGATGTGCAGAACTAATTTTTCAAGCTTTTGAAAATACGGGCATACCTGAGGGTGTTTACCAATTTATTCATACTGATCATAAAGCTTGTGAAAAAATAATCTCTGACTCAAGAATAGCTCACGTTGTTTTTACTGGCTCTGTAAGAGGAGGTCAGGAGGTAAAAAAATATATAGGTACACGATTTATTAATGCTGGACTAGAATTAGGAGGGAAAGATCCTGCCTACGTTAGAGCAGATGCTGATTTAAAACACGCAATTGAAAACCTTGCAGACGGTGCGCTATTTAATTCTGGTCAATCTTGTTGTGGTATAGAAAGAATTTATGTAGATAAAAAAATTTATAAAGAGTTTATAGATGGCTTCAAAAGCATTACTGAAAATTATAATTTAAACGATCCCTCAAAACCTGACACAAATTTAGGTCCTGTAGTAAGACAATCAGCAGCTAATTTTATTAGAGCTCAAATAAATGAAGCGGAGAGCAGCGGAGCAAAACGTCTTATTGATGAGAGTAAATTTACAATATCCAGAGAAGATAATTGTTATGTTAGCCCTCAAGTAATGGTTGATGTCAATCATGATATGAGATTCATGATGGAGGAAACTTTTGGTCCCGCTGTTGGAATTATGCCCGTAGACGATGATAAAGAAGCAAAAAATTTGATGAATGATAGCCCTTATGGACTAACTGCATCTATTTGGACAAAAGATTTAGAGTTTGCTAAAGAATTTGGAAAAAATGTTCAAACAGGAACTTTCTTCATGAATAGATGTGATTACTTAGATCCGGCACTTGCATGGACGGGCGTAAAAGACACTGGTATCGGTTGCTCACTTTCAGTATTAGCATTTGATCAATTTACAAGACCACAGAGTTTTCATATGCGCAAAGTAGTTTAGAGCGTTGGTCTACATAGTTATTAATAAAATGTTAAAATATTTAATTATTTAGTTTTCGATTATGAGCATTACTTTTAAAGAATTAGAAAAAAAAATAAAATCAAAAGAGATTGATACTGTTTTAGTATCTCTATCCGATATGCAAGGTCGACTAGTGGGAAAAAGAGTAACAGGTAAGGCTTTTTTAGACTACGTTCATAAAGAAACTCATTTTTGTGACTATCTTTATACGGTTGATATGGATATGTATACAGTTCCCGGATTTAAATCATCTTCTTGGGAGACTGGGTATGGAGATATGACTGTTAAGCCTGACCAAAGAACCATCAAAGTTTTACCATGGTTAGATAAAACAGCTTTAGTTCTCGGCGATGCTTTTCAACATGATGGAAAGACTCCTGTTTCGCATTCCACAAGACAAGTTTTAAGAGAGGCGATTATAAAAGCAAATAAAATGGGATTTGAACCGATGTTAGGTTCAGAATTAGAATTCTTTCTTTTTAAACAAACTTATGAAGATATACATTCTAGTTATTATAAAAATTTAAAAGAAACATCATGGTACATAGAAGATTATATGATATTTCAAACTTCAAAAGAGGAGCCTTTTAACCAAGAGTTAAGAAATAGCTTGTTAGACTCCGGTATATATGTTGAGTGCACTAAAGGGGAAGCATCACCTGGCCAACAAGAAATTAATGTAGTTTTTACTGATGCTCTTAGCATGGCAGATAACCATATATTAATTAAAAATGCTGCAAAAGAGATTGCTTTTAAACATAATCGTGCTGTTAGTTTTATGGCAAAATATAAACAAGATTTCTGTGGGAGTTCCTGTCATATTCATAATTCTTTATTCGATAAAAAAACAAAAAAAAATATTTTCTCTGATACCAAAGACAAATATGGAATGTCAAAAATTTTCAAAAGCTATGTAGCTGGACAAATTTTATTTTTGAGGGATCTATCAATTTTTTTAGCTCCAAACGTAAATTCTTATAAAAGATTTCAAGAGTCCTCTTTTGCTCCTACTTCTGCCGCCTGGGGAATTGATAATAGAACAGCTGGATTTAGATTAGCAGGACATGGAAGTTCAATAAGAATTGAATGTAGGGTTCCTGGGGCAGATGTTAATCCCTACCTTGCTTTTGCTGGATTGATTCAAGCAGGTCTGTATGGAATTGAGAATAAATTAGAACTTGAAGAGCCATTATCTGGAAATATATATCAAAATAGAAAGGCAAAAAATGTTCCAGGTACGCTTTATGAAGCAATTGAACTCGCTAAGAAATCAAAATTATTACCAAAGATTTTCCATTCAGATGTTTTAGACCATTATATTCATGCTGCAAAATGGGAGCAGAGTGAATATGATAAGTCTGTAAATGACTGGGAGCATCGTCGTTATTTTGAGAGAGGATAAATAGGGTCATAAATGCAAAATATGAATTGGAATTATCCAACAAACGTTTGGTTTGGAGTTGATAGATCAAAAGAAATACAAAAAGCTTGTGATACTTTAGGTATTAAAAATCCTTTAATTGTTACAGATCCTGGATTATTGCAAACATCAATTATTGATGAAATCAATAGTGGCCTCTTATCTAATACACAAATTTACAGTGATGTTCAAGGAAACCCAACTGGTTCAAATGTAACTAATGGTGTAAAAGTTTTTTTAGAGGGTAACCATGACGGAGTAATAGCCATAGGTGGCGGATCTGGAATGGACGCTGGAAAAGGAATAGCTTTTTTAGCTTATCAATCAAGACCTCTTTGGGATTTTGAAGATATTGGAGATTGGTGGACAAGAGCAGATTCAAGTGTAATTAAACCTATAATAGCTATACCTACGACTGCAGGAACAGGTTCCGAAGTGGGAAGAGCGGCTGTCTTTTTAAATGAAGAAAATCATAAAAAGAAAATAATTTTTCACCCAAAAATGTTACCACAGATTGCGATACTAGACCCATCTTTGACATTAGATTTACCAAAAAGTATTACAGCTGGAACAGGAATGGATGCATTGGCACACTGTATTGAAGCTTATTCATCTCCTTTTTATCACCCAATGGCAGAGGGCACAGCTTTAGAGGGTTTAAGACTAGTCAAAGAAAATATTCAAGAGGTTTATCATAATGGAAATAATGTTGAAGCAAGATCGCATATGTTAGTTGCTTCTATGATGGGTGCAGCTGCATTTCAAAAGGGTCTAGGAGCTATTCACTCTGTTACACACCCAGTAAATTCTTTATACAAGACTCATCATGGAACAACAAATGGTACAGTTATGCCATTTGTTTTGAATTATAACCGTAGCACTATTGAAGAAAAATTTACTAGATTGGCAAATTTTCTAGATATTAAAAATGGCTTCGAGGGTATCGTTGATTGGATTATTGAATTAAAAAAAGATATGGAGATACCTGAAACACTTAAAGATATGGGTGTTAGTGAGGGAGATGAGATTAAATTGGCGCCATTAGCGCAAGAGGATCCAAGTACTGGTGCAAACCCACTAGAGATGACAGTAGAAAGATTTCAAGAATTAATATTAAATTGTATTTCCGGAAAATATTAAATTTTAAGAAATTGTTGGTGCGCTTTTTTTGAAATTGATGCAACAATATCACCATTTGATTGAAAATTTAGAGGATTTCCTTTCCAATCACTAATTATACCACCGCTCTCTTCTACAATATTAACTAAAGGAATATAATCATAAGGTTTTAAGAAAGACTCTACTACTAGAGGTATTCTTTTTTCGGCTAAAAGCCCGTATTGCACACAATCACCACCAAACGTTGCATATTTAGTTTTTTTGATCAGAGCATTATATTTTTTATTTTTATTATTTGATTTGAAAGCAGTCATTCCAGATGTACTAAAATATAATTTAGATAAGTTTAAATTATTTTGAGATTTCTTAATTTTTTTTCCATTACAAAAAGCACCATTGTCTTTAATTCCAATCCATGTTTTTTTTATATCAGGACAGTTAATAATTCCAATTACAGGCATTTTATCAATACACAAAGAAATTAATGTGCCAAAATTACTATTTCCATTAATAAAATTTTTTGTTCCATCTATTGGATCGATTACCCATACAAATGGAGAGTTATTTGATTTATTTTTATATTCCTCTCCGTATATATCGTGACCAGGATATTTTTTAATGATCATTGATCGCAATTCTTTTTCAATTTTCATGTCAATTTTAGTTACCGGTGATTTATCTGATTTGAAATCTATTTTTAGACGATTTGAGGGCGTTTTTTTTATTATTCTCTCTGATGCATTTATAAGTTTTTTTGCAAAGTTTAAATATGGAGATAAATCTTTAAGTTTTAAAGGCATTTACAAAATATATAGAAAAAAAGCATTACTACTAATAATTTTTAATTTAAGCTATTTTTAAGCTTCTGAAAAATAATCTCAAAATTTTCTGATGTCTGAGCACCATTTATTACAATTTGTTTATTTATTATAAATGTCGGAACGCTATTTATACCCATCTTTCTAGCTTGAATTTCTTCATTAGCGAGTGGCTCAATATTTTCCTGATCTGACAAATAACTTTTAAAATCTTCAGCACCAATTTTATGTTTTATAGCTATATCCAACAATACATTGGGGTCACCTATGTCTTCACCATTTAAGAAATAAGACTCAAATAAATTATCTAAAACATTTTCCTGTATACCCTTTTTATATGCTAAAGCTAAAAGTCTATGTGAATTAAAGGAATTAGGGGTTGTCATAATAGAGTCAAAGTTAAAATTAATTCCTTCTACAAGTCCTTCATCATAGATATTGTCATAAATTGTCTTTGCTGCATCAGCACTTCCAAATTTAGAAATTAAATATTCTTGCCTATCCATTCCATCAGGAGGCATTCCTGGATTCAATTGAAAAGGTCTCCAAGTTTGTTTGAATTTTGTATCTTTGTGATTACTAATAGCTTTTTCTAATCTTTTTTTCCCAATATAGCACCATGGGCAAACAGTATCTGAAAATATATCAAGTTCGATCATAAATTTATTTGAATATTCATGACATAAAAAAATAATAATTCATAGTCATTAAAGTTAAAAATCTGATAATATAGAAAATGGGAGATTCATATGATAGAAAATTTTAATGGAATATTTTATTTAGTAATTTTTTTAATTATTTTAGTAATGAATGCTTTTTACGGTTATAACTGTTTGTTTAATACCAAAAACTTCATAAGCAAATATGGAATTGATGTAACAGCAGCATTTTTTGCTAGGTTTGCTGGAGCTGTAATTGTAGGTGCAGTTTTAATGCAGTTATACATTTTATTTAGAGGTACAGAGGCTACATGGGCATTCTTTAATTTTATGTTTATAATCATGACCATTATAGCAATATCAGCTTTTTACACTGGTGAGATTGATAAATTAGGAAGAACTGACCAATATTCAAGAGAGGGATGGTTATCAACAGGGGGTCTAGCAATAGGTTGGGCTATTCTTTGCTTTGGACTTGCAGATAAGATTTATATTTAACGATTTCTGATAAAATAAATAAAAATTAAAGACGTTAAATACATTATAACACTGTATGTGGCAGCTGGTATAATATACAGTCCACCACCAAAAACACTTGTGCCTACAAAAATTGCTAATGTTCCATTTTGAAGTCCACACTCTATTGAAATAGCTTTTTGTTGTGAGGTTCCTGTTCCAAAAAACTTTGCCCAGTAAAAAGCAATTATCATCATTAATAAATTTAGAGAAAGGACAACCAATCCAGTTTGAGCAAAATACTCAACTAAATTTTCTCTCTCAGCTAAAATAGCTCCAATCAAAACTAAAACAAATAAAGCAGTTGAAAGTATTTTAGCAAACTTCTCAATTCTCTTGGTTAAAAAAGATAAGCTAGCTCTGAAAGTCATTCCAATTAAAACAGGTAATGTTACTATCAAAAACATACTTATAGCTATTCCTGTCAGTGAGATTGAGCCCAAAGAATTGTCAGAAATTAATCCCATCGATATCCCCAAAACTAAAGGCACAGAAATTACACTTAAAAGGCTCATCACTGCAGTTAAAGATATTGATAGAGCAACATCCCCTTTAGCAAAAGAAGTAAGAATATTAGAAGTTACTCCACCTGGAGCTGCAGCAATTAAAATTAAACCTATAGCTAATTCAGGTTGAAGTGGCCAAACCAAAACAATTATTAAAGCAACTATTGGAAGAAAAATTAATTGGCTAATTAAACCTATAATAAAATTTTTGGGTGCCTTTATTACTCTGGCAAAATCTGAGAATGTCAAACCTAAGCCCAGAGTGAACATAATAAAAGCTAAGGCTAAAGGAAGAATTACATCAGTTATGAAATTCATAGATAAATATTAACAAAAACTTAAAATAATCATATCTCATAACCAAGGCTTTTTTTCTCTAAATCAATCAACTCCTCAGGATACCCCTCAGCTCTAAACGCAGTATTGTATTTATTTTCAAGCCTTTTAACTACCATTGACGACCATGCACGATCACCAAACCTCTTTCTTGCATCTTTAATAATATCAAGAATCAAAGGTGATATCTCTAATTCGATCCCAAGTTTTGTGGCGAGATCCTGAAAAAGTCCTAAATCTTTCTCAACTAAGTCCATAGTAAAATTTATATTATATGAACCGTTTAATATTACCTGACTCTCAGTTTCATGGACAAACGAGTTACCTGAGGAAGCTGCAATTCCTTTGTATGTTTTGTTTAAATCAAGATTAGATTTACTTGCTATAGCCCAAGCTTCTCCTAATGCAACTAAGTGAACAGTAGCCAAATAATTAGTAATAACTTTAAGAATGGATGCACTTCCAAAGTCTCCTGTATACAAAATTTTTCTACCGAGACATTTTAATACTGGCATAGCTCTATCAAATCCCTCTCTACTGCCTCCAACAAAAATAGAAATGTTACCGGTTGCAGCCCTATGACAACCCCCACTTACCGGG
This sequence comes from Pelagibacteraceae bacterium AG-349-E10, assembly GCA_003281065.1. GTDB lineage: Bacteria > Pseudomonadota > Alphaproteobacteria > HIMB59 > HIMB59 > HIMB59. Next base: position 4,814 of record QCDA01000014.1, on the reverse strand, counting down.
GCTTCTAAAGCTATTGCATTTTTCTGCTGAATTAATGATGCATGTTTTTTTAGCTGATCATTTTCAGTTGTACTCATCTCAATCCAAATTTGACCTTTTTGTATTGTGTTGATAATACCATCTTTGGACTCTAAAACCTCCGCACATATCTCTGGTGAGGGAAGACAAGTGATTAAAATATCAGAACTTATAACAAGATCTTTTATTGATTTGGTTGTATTTGCACCCTTTAATTCAAATTCATTCATTAACTTGCTATTTTTATCTAAAACCGATAATTGAAAATTATTTTCTAAAAGGTTGCTTGCAAGTTTCCCTCCCACATTACCTAATCCTATAAAACCTACTTTCATGTGCTCTCCTTTGTTCATTAAAAAAAATAATATTACTAAATTTTTCAATGTTAATATTAAATAATTTTTATAAGATCAATCAATGTCTATATATCTCAGAACAGAAAAAATTATTCCCGAATGGACAGATTATAACGGCCATATGAATTTGGCTTTTTATATTCACTTATTTGATCAAGGATGGGATGTATTATTAGATAGGTTTCAAATGGGAGGAGAGTCAGCAAAAAATGAGAAAAGATCAACATTTGCTGTAGAGTCTCATACTAAATATATCCAAGAGGTAAAAGAAGGAGATGAAGTTGATATTAATTTATTGTTTTTAGACCGTGATAAAAAAAGATTTGTATATCAATTGGAAATTGTGAGTAAAAGTGGAAATTTTAGAGCAGCTACATCAGAAGTTTGCTCTCTTTATGTGGACTTAAGTATCCGCAAAGTTATTGAAATGGAAGATCATAAAATAAAGTTAGTGGATGATTTCATAGCTGAAAATAAAAATAAATTTTCACCAATAGAATTTTATTTGTTAGATAAGTTAAAAAAGTAAATGAAAATTACTATCATCGGCTGATGAAAGCACCTAATTTCAAGTTACCAAGCACGTCAGGTACATTTCAACTAAGTGATAATCTTGGAAAAAATATAATTTTGTATTTTTACCCTAAAGATAATACAAAGGGTTGCTCTATAGAAGCTAATGATTTTAACAATTCAATTAAATTTATTAATAAAAATAATGCAATTGTTGTAGGTGTATCTAAAGATACAATTGAAAGTCATAAAAAATTTAAAGAAAAAAATAAGTTAAAATTTGAATTATTGTCTGATGAAAAAACTATTGTTCTAAAAAAATATAAAGCTTGGGGATTAAAAAAATTTTTAGGAAAAGAATATTATGGGATAATTAGATCGACAGTATTAATAAATGAAAAAGGAAAAATCGTAAAAACCTGGAGTAATGTCAGAGTAAAAGATCATGTAAAAAATGTAATTAACGAACTATCTAATATTTAATTTAATCTAAAATACTTATTCACAAATTATAAACAGAAAAATTTATTTTTTAAGTTTCTTATATTGCCAAAAAAAATAAATTAATTTATATTAGAAAATGTAGAGGGTAGGAAACTTCCCAAAACAAAGAAAAGAGCCAAAGAAGTAGAGGCCTAGAGAAGGGAAACCGGAACTAAGTCGAGACAACTGAGGCTCTTTTCTGCTTTTTGCCTCACTTTAGTTATTGAATACCTCTCATAAATTAGTTTATCATTAAATGTGAAAAAAATTATCAAATACTGCTTTATTATTATTTTCAGTTTTAATTTAAACTTATTCTCTGGTCCATTTACAGATGAGTTTGCTAAATGCATTGTGATGAAAACAACAACTCAAGAAAAAACTGATTTAGTTAGATGGATATATGTGACAATGTCATTTCACCCCCAGCTTATGGATTTGTCTAACTTAACAGCCGATGATGTTGAAATGGTTAACATAAGAGTAGCTGACTATATGACCAATGTTTTTGCATATAAGTGTAACGAAGAGTTAAATATGGCTATGGAATACGAGGGTGAAGAAAGTGTTTATTATGCATTTGAGCTTTTGGGAGAAATAGCAATGACAGAGTTAATGGAAGACCAAGGAGTTAGCGCAGCAAGTGAGTTATTTATTGACTACATAGATGTGTCAATTTTCGAACAAATACTAAATTACTAACTAATAAAACCATTTTAAAGAAATTTAACTTATGTGGTGCCGCCGAGAAGAATTGAACTTCCGACCCCACCCTTACCAAGGGTGTGCTCTACCACTGAGCTACGGCGGCATTTTTAAAATTATAGACTATTAATACATATTAAAAAACATTATCAAAAGACACCCTGCTGTCAGGTATTTAGAGATTTCATAAAGAATTTTCCATTTATTATTATTTTGACCAACACGCCATGTAGCAAAAGTAATTGCCAAAAAAACAAATGATACAAACCACATTAAATTAGGGTTTTTTGTTAATTCAATAATAACTGTCATTATTAACTCACAAGGTAAAACTTATCTACCAGATAGTTTATTAACAAGACTAATCCAATCATAAATACCCAATATAGTTTTTTGTTGTTTCTAATAAAGGGTATCCCAATAGCACTGTATCTAAATAATTTATGAAGTCCCAATATAATTAAGGGGATTAAAAACAACCAAAAAATAATCTCCCAAATCATTTTCTAACTTTAATTATTCCTTTTTAATAAGACTATCCTAATTTTAATATCTGAACCAAAATCTTTATTATTTGGAAGATAATTTAAAGGTCTTGATATATAGATCGAGTCAAAATCAGTCAATTTTTTCAAAACATTATCAAATTTTAATTCTTTCCATAAATCTACTCTTTGTGTAAAAATAAAATAACCATTTTTTACAAGGTAATAAGAAACCAGTTTAAAAAGTGATTGATGATTTTTACAATATGTCATTGCACCAATAAGACTTACCAAACTGTACTTATTTACTATTTTAATTTTATTCTCGAAACTTTTTTTATAAAGATATCTGTATTTTCCATTTCTTTCAGATATATCTAATATTTTTTTAGAAATATCAGATCCATCACAAATACAGTCAGGGTAAATTTGTAAAAATTTTTCAACAAAAAGTCCTGTTCCACATGCTAAATCTAAAATAAATTTTGGTTTTTTTTTGATATATTTCTCTAAAATTTTAACTGATTGTAATGGCGCTTTGTAGTTCCATTTATACAAAGTCTCATCATATGAACTAGACCAACTATCATAAAATTTTTCTACGTCTTTTTTGTTGCCGATACCTTTAAGAAGAGATTTCATTTAAATCTTAAAACTCCCTAATTTATTATCATTTATCAATTAATCCTCATCTTATTGTAATTTTTGTAAAATGATGATATTTAAATTTTATGGATAATAATAAACCAAAACCTGATTGTGGTTGTTCTTGCTCATGCTGTTGCACTTGTGGCGACGGTTGTTGTCAATAAATAATTTTAATAAGAACAATTATTCCTAAAATAAAACCGAATATTACGTCTACGTATTTTCCTTTTTTTCTGGCCATTAGATAAAAAGAAATTAAAGCTAGACTAATTACTACAATACTCGATAAGTTTGTTACAAAAGAAGAGGGCTCCATTTATTATTCTTCCCATTTAAAACGATCGAAAGATTTAAAAATTTCAAATATTCCTTTTTCCCATTGTTTAGATATGTATTGATAATCATCATCATTAATTTCAAGAGACTGTTGGTAAACTATTTTTGATAAGTTATTTTTATATACAACTAAGTCGATTGGTGGACCAACAGATAAATCTGCTTTCATTGTACTGTCCATACTTATTAACGCACATCTTGCTGCATCTCCAAGATAAGTGTCTGATTTTACAACTCTGTCTAATATAGGCTTACCATACTTTATTTCTCCAATCACAAGATAAGGTTTGAATTCACTTGATTTAATAAAGTTACCCTGTGGGTAAACCAAATATAATTCTGACTCTTGATCTTTTATATGTCCGCCAACTATAAAAGTTGAACCTAATTCAATAGTTTCTTGATTAATACCATCTGGTGAGGAATGTTTAACATTCAATCTCCCAATGTATTTTGCGATTTCATTTAAATTAAATAAATTATTTAAATTATTCCCATTTTTATCATCCTCTAAATCTTTAGTAATCGAGTTAAAGACTGCCTGCGAAGTAGCCAAATTTCCTGAAGTTAAAATTATAATATTTCTATCAATACCCTTGTGGACATACATCTTAGAATAAGAGTTAAAGTTATCTAGGCCTGCATTTGTCCTTCTGTCAGATGCAAAAACCATCCCCTCATTTACTTTTATTCCTACACAATAAGTCACATTTTAATTAAATAGCTAATTTTTTAAAAATACAAACGAATATTTACATACCTTCAATCTAAACTATGCATAACTACTGTTAGGCATTTATAGTACTTTTATACAATGAGTATAAATTGGAAAAATTACAATTCAAATAACAGTTATGATGAGTATTTAACTCCTGAAAAAAGTCTTAGAAAAGAAGCTAAAGTAATTTCTAAAATATTAAATAGTTACTCAATCAAAGATTTAGAAAAAATTGAACAAAATTGTCAAAGCACAATAAGTTCTCGTGGCATTAATTTTAAAGTTTACTCAGCAGATAAAAAAGCCGCAGAAGAAAAAAAATGGCCATTAGATATCATTCCAAGGATTATTCTCAAATCCCAATGGCTTAAGGTGAGAAAAGGGTTAATACAAAGGTGTAAAGCATTGAATCTTTTTATTAATGATGTCTATAATCAAAAAAAAATATTTAAAGACAACATTGTTCCAAAAGAATTAGTATTTAAATCTCAAAATTATTTAAAACAATGTGAGGGTTTTCATCCAAAAAAAAAGATTTGGTCTCATATCTCA
>QCDA01000013.1 GCA_003281065.1 Pelagibacteraceae bacterium AG-349-E10 | reverse complement strand
TGAAGATCATCCAAAAACTACACCAGATTACAAAAGAAGAAGTTATCAATCTTCATTCATCAGTTCGTTACTATACATACTATATAGGCTTCATGCCGGGATTTCCATATTTAGGGGATGTTCCCTCCCAATTAATCACACCGCGGTTAGCTACTCCAAGGGTAAAAATTCCTGCTAGATCCATTGGCATAGCAAAAAACCATACCTGTATATATCCAAAAGTTTCACCTGGAGGTTGGAATATAATTGGACAAATACCATTTGATATTTTTGATTTACAAAGTTCTTACCCTTCCCTTTTTCTTCCAGGTGATGAAGTAAAATTTTACTCCGTATCACTTTCAGAGTTTCAAAAAATTAGAAAATATAATTTTTCATTAAATGAATTGATCAAGGAATACTCGTCATGAACTCAATCATAATCACTCGTGCAGGGACTCATTCAACGATTCAAGACTTTGGAAGATTTCAATATCAGCACTTAGGAGTTTCACCAAGTGGAGCAATGGACCAAAGAATTATTAAAGAACTACAAAAAATTATACCCAATCATCAAAATCAATTTCTAGAATTTGCATATGTGGGACCATCAATAAAAGTAAAAGAAGGGTCAGTTAAGATTTGTATTGGTGGTAATTGTAATATGAGTATTAAGAAAAATAACAACAGCCAGCTTGAGTGCCAGCCCTATAAAAGTATTAATTTATTTGAGGGCGATGAATTGATTATTCACAATACAATAGACTCAGTATATGGATACATAGCTTTTGAGCATGGACTTGGGTTAGAGCCTTGTCTTAATAGCTACTCTACTGACACAAAAGCAGGAATAGGTTCTATTAATCGAACTCTTAATAACGAAGATATATTTCACATTAGCAAAGATGTAAGCTCTTGGGATCTTATCTCTATACCAAAACCTGATTTAGAAAAGGTAACCAATTTCAAAGTTTATCCCGGTCCTCAACTTCAATATTTCTCAGACAATACTCTACAATCTTTTATTAGCGGTGTTTTTACAATAACTAATCAAAGTGATCGAATGGGTATCAGGCTCAAAGGTGAGAGTCTCATTAGTTCTAAGTCTCATGATATTTTGTCTGAAGGAATATTACCTGGGTCTATTCAAGTGCCAAGTGATGGGCAACCCATTGTATTAATGCGGGACATTCCTTGTACTGGCGGGTATCCCAAAATTGCAATTTTAAATGAAGTGGATATTTCAAGAATCTCTCAGCTCCCCCCTGAAACCAAAATCACCTTCGATTTACAGACAATCTATTAGCACAGATTTTATGTATAATTAAAAGTGAAAATCTCAAGTGTTCAAGATCTAATACCAATATCGAAAAATTCGAATAGCTCCATGTTATCAAGACATGATGCACTGGAAAAATTCAATTCTTTTAATCCTGCTCTCTATGCAAAAACAAGAAACTTTTTGAATGGACAAATTTCAAGATTATCAGCCCATATAAAATATGGAATCATCACTAACAAAGAGCTCTATCAATATATTCGAGAAAAATATAATTTTGTTGAGAGTGAAAAGTTTATTCAAGAATTAGCATGGAGAGATTTTTGGAGAAGCTATGCCTACCATCATCCTGATCAACTATGGACAGATGTAGAAGAATATAAAACTGGATTTCAAGCTCAAGAATATCAAGATAACTTACCTGAGGATGTTATATCAGCAACAACACCAACACAGATTATTAATATTTTCATCGAGCAACTCACTAGCACTGGGTACCTTCATAACCATGCACGTATGTATTTGGCTTCTTATATTATTCACTTCAGAAGAGTGAAGTGGCAAGCTGGAGCGAAGTTTTTTATGAGTCATTTACTGGATGGAGATATTGCAAGTAATAACTTCTCTTGGCAGTGGATTGCGAGTACCTTTGCAGGAAAACCTTATATATTTAATTTAGAAAATGTTCACAAATACTGTCACAAAAGCATAGATATTATACCTGAGAAGAATAGAGAAATAGATGGCAGCTATGAAGAAATTAGTTCGAGGCTCTTTCCCAATTTATGAACTTAATTTATTTATATGACGAGTTTATGAGAGTGCCAGCCGGTATTGAGGGTAATCCTGTTTACATCTTTGATGATACTTTAACTGAAGGCTATGAGCTAAGTGATAAAATCATTGAAAATAGATACTTTTTAGCCAAAGAGGCAGGGGCTGAAATCTATAAAGGTAATACATATGAGATTTTGCAAGAAATTCATAACCAAAACACCATATCCAAAATTATAACAAAATCTACTTTTAGACCTATTTACCAAAATTTATTTCAAAAATTAGGTGAAAAATATGATTTAGAGCAGTTACCCGATTACTTCTTATTGCAGGAGAATTATCTTCATCCAGCAAAAAGATTTTTTCAGTATTGGAACAAAATTAAGAAAAATTTAAAATATTAGTCATGGCTGAGAAATGCAAATATTGCGAGGGAGAGTTATCAGTCATGGACAGTGTGTATATTGAATCTGAAATTCGAACAGCACCTAAGAAAGTTCAAAATTTAATTAAAAGTCATCATAATCTTGTCTGTTACATGTGTTATAAAAAACTAAAAGCTATTAAAGTGATAAATACTGAAGATAAAAATAAAAAATTAAATTAAAGACTTTTTACTGTTTCTCTTAATTCGTACTTTTGAATTTTACCAGTTGATGTTTTCGGTAAGACCTGAAATACAAAAGTCTTAGGCATTTTAAAACCAGCTAAGTGCTCTCTGCAGAATTTCTTTAACTCATCTTCTTCTACCGTTTGGCCTTCAATTAACTCTATAAAAGCACAGGGTGTCTCACCCCATTTTTCATCAGGTCTAGCAACAACTGCTGCTAATGATACTGCAGGGTGCTTTGTAATAATATTTTCAATTTCTACAGATGATATATTTTCACCACCACTAATAATGATATCTTTTGATCGATCTTTAACTTGAATATACCCACTAGGGTGCATTACTGCTAAGTCGCCCGAGTGAAACCATCCACTTTTCATCGACTCTTGAGTAGCCTCTTCATTTTTGTAGTACCCCATCATGACAGTATTTCCTCGGATCATTATCTCCCCCATGGTTTCTCCATCGGAAGGGACGGGTTCGAGGGTTTCTGGGTTCATGACCGATACCATTTCTGTGTGTGGGTAACGAACTCCTTGATAGGCTTTTAGCTCAGATCGCTTTTCATCTGCTAGATTATCCCAGTCCTTATTCCAAGCACAATGAACGACATGACCATAAGTTTCAGTAAGACCGTATACATGCATAACTTCAAAGCCTAAAGACTCCATTTTTTGAAGAATTGAACTAGGAGGCGGTGCACCAGCAGTCATAACGTAAACCTTATTTTTCAATGCTTTTTGATCATCTGAAGGTGCATTTGCTATCATATTTAATACGATAGGAGCACCTCCAAAGTGAGTCACCTCATATTTATCAATTAATTCAAAAATTTCTTTAACAACTATATTTCGTATAAATATTACACGAGCATGGAGCATCGCCAAAGTCCATGGATACCCCCAGCCATTACAGTGAAACATTGGCACTGTATATAAATAGGTGAGCCGGTTGGGCATATTCCATGCAGTGATACTTCCCATAGACATTAAATAGGACCCTCTGTGATGGTACACTACACCCTTAGGGTTTCCTGTCGTTCCAGATGTATAGTTAAGCGAAATAGCCTGCCACTCATCATCAGGTCTTATCCATTCAAACCCCTCATCACCTGTTTGCAGGAAGCTTTCGTACTCTAATTTTCCGATTGCTGGAATATCTCCTAAACCTGCTTGCTTGTCATCAATATCAATAACGATGATCTCTCGTTTAACTTGAGCAATAGCGTCAATTGCTACATTGTGAAACTGTCTATCCACTATAAAAACTTTACAATCACTATGGTCTAGTATGTAGGCGACTGTTCTAGTGTCTAAGCGAGTATTGATTGTATTAACAACCCCTCCAGTCATAGGAACAGAATAATGCGCTTCAAATAATTCAGGTGTGTTTGCTGCCATAATAGAAACAACATCACCTTTGCCAATTCCAACTTTGGTTAAGGCACTAGCAAATCGGGTACATCGATCGTAAACCTGTCTCCAGGAGTACTTTCTCTCTTTATATACTATGGCTTCATAGTCGGGGTATACGTCTTTTATTCGATCAAGAAAACTGATGGGAGTTAAAGGAACAAAGTTTGCATCATTTTTATGCATTCCCTGTTCAAAATTATTCATTAGTTTTTTAGCCTTCTCCCCGTAGACAACATTGCATGGATCCTATCCCTCGTCTTATTGGATTGTATTAAATTTATCAAAGACTGTCGCTCTAAATTATAAAGATCAGCTTCCGACAATTCTTTTGATTTAGTTGTATCACCTCCGCTAAGTACGGTTGCTAAATGAAGACCAATATCAACATCATAGCCAAAAATGATCTTTTTTTGCTCTAAATCCAATAAAACTTGATGCATTTTCTCTTTTACCTCAGGTCCGCTTAGTGTGAACTTTGGCTTTTCTGGAGCTGAATATCCACTCTTTAATAATGATACTTGATTAAAGGCTTCCACAAGAAGATTGTCTCTATTTAAAACAAAAATATCATCATCAAGAAAAAATTTATGCTTTTTAGCTTGCAATGGGGAATGAGCCATTAGGCCATATCCTATAATATCAAATACTTGAAGAGCTGCTTGATCATGGTCATTTACATATTTTTTGTCTTGTACCCATCTCCATAATAATTCTTTACATCCACCACCACCTGGAACAAGGCCTACACCTGTTTCTACTAAACCTAAAGTGCTATTCATATGTGCAACCATCTTAGAAGTTTGACATGCTACTTCAAAACCACCACCAATAGCTAATCCACCTACGGCACTAACTGTTGGTTTCGACGCATATTTCATTTTCATACACGCGAATTGAAAATCAGATAGGTATTTATCAATACCTTTCCAATCTTTCACGTCAGCTAAACCAATCATGGTATTTAAATCAGCACCTGCAGAAAAATTCATAGCCTCATTATAAACTACAAGCCCTTGAAAATTATCTTGCTCAAGACGGTCTACTGACTCCTCTAAAATTTTCATGGCATCTGCGTTCAAAGCATTAGCCTTTGTGTGAAATTCACAACATAGTACCTTCTGTTCTCGAGGCTCATCATTAAATTGCCATATAGTGGCAGCGAAGTTTTTAGATAAAGGGTTAGCATATTTCTTGTGATCACCTAATCGGCGAACACCCTCTCCTCTGGAGATAAACTTCATACCTGTCTCATGATTGTAAGCCCGTGAGGAAGCTGAGTCGTAAGGCTCTTGTTTTAGCTTGATCATAGTTGTCAACAACTCAGGAACATCTTGTTTTCCATCTTGGAGTCGTTGGACAAATTTGGTGAGCCCGTATTCATTTAATAATTCAAATGGCCCTTCATTCCAGTTAAATCCCATGCGAAGAGCGTCATCTATATCTGTTACCCTTGATGAAACTTCAGGAATACAAAAAGCGCTATAATTAATGATTTTTGCTAGAACTGCAAAAGCATATCGACCATACTCACTATCATCATCAAGGAGTGCTTTGATGCCCTCTTTCTCAACTCTTCTTGCGATTTCTAAATCTACTTTATCAAAATCATAATAACTCATATCTGAAGTGTTTATCGCCTTGACATGTTCATCGCCCTCAACAATTGTTGTTTGATAAAATCCCCCAGGGCCCTTATTTCCATTAAAACCTTTTTCAAGTAACTGCTCGACCAAAGGGTGAGGTTTTACCACATCCATAAAAGGATCATTTTCTTGTAATTCTTTTTTGAAGCTTGCAAGCACATCTTTCATCAAATCAATTCCAATGAGATCATAGAGTCCAAAAACACCTGTTTTAGGAATTCCTAATGGTCGGCCAAATAAAGCATCTGCGATTTCCACTGGAAGGCCTCGTTCTAAAGCCTCATACATTGCCACTTGCATTGCGTACACACCAATTCGATTGCCAATAAAACCAGGAGTGTCATTACAATTCACAATACCTTTGCCTAGCTCATTTTTACAAAAATCACGAAGTCCGTCCATCTTGTCTTTATTCATGGTTGGTGTTTCAACGATCTCTAATAATCTCATAAATCGGACAGGATTAAAAAAGTGAGTAATACAAAAGTCTGTTTTCATGCTACCAGACATCTCTTGTGTCAGAATTGAGAGAGGAATTGTCGAAGTATTAGATGAAATAATAGAGTTGGGGCTTCGAACTTTATCAATTTGGGAGTAAAGTTTGTGTTTAATATCAATACGCTCAACAACAGCTTCGATAACCCAATCTGCATCTTTGATCTCATTAAAATCATCATCGAGATTACCTGGTTTGATATGATCAATTCTAGATCTTTCCACTAATAGAGGTGGATCTGACTTCTTGATAATATCAATCGCATTTTCAGAAATTTGGTTGGGTTTGTCTTTGCCTTTAAGATCAAGCAAAACTACTTGGCGGTTAGAATTAGCCAAATGGGCAGCAATACCTGAGCCCATCGTACCAGCACCAATTACAACGATTTTATTAAATTTACTCATATTAACAGAAGACGGATAATAGCAAAAAAGTGGATTAAGTTAAGTTTATTCAACAAGACATAAATAGAAATTTTTATTTTTAAACCCTTATAAGATACAATTAGTTCAATTAAATATAGGATTATAAATAATTTAAATGTTTAAAAATTTTAACATCAAAAATCCTCAAGCATCAACTTATCTTCTAGCATTTGCAATTTTTATTGAAATAGGCGTAGCGGCCCTAGCCGTTTACTTAGGTCTTATGACAGCATCAATAGGCTCTAATGAGGTGGATGTGACTATTTTGAATAAAACAATGGGACCCTTACTATTCATTGTTGTTGCGATGATTGAATTGACAAGAGTTCCTCTTTTAATTTCAATTTATAGAGGAAATAATTTTTTATGGAGAATTTTTGGATCAATATTTTTAATTGGAATAATGTTTTTAGCCTTTGAAACATTGATGACGGCATTTCAAATGAATGGAGCAATGCAGACTGGGAATATAGATAAGACAATAATTGATAAAAGAGCCCTGACAGAGAAATCAAAAATATTAAACCAGGAAATCTTAGATTTATCATCTCTAACACAAGAAAAAATTAATAGTGATTACGATGAAGCTATAAAAAGAATTACTCAAGAAGAAGATAAAGAAATATCAAATATTAATGAAAGTATGCAACAAATTGAACTTTTAATCGCCCAATCCTCGATAGACTCAATAAGTGATAAAGCAACTATTTTAAATGAACAACTTAATGATATTGATAAAGTTAGAAACTCACAAATTAGTGAAGTGAAAGATAGTTTTAAAAATAAAGAAGATAAGATACTTAGTCAGATATCAAAAATTGAGTCAACTATTTCACAATGGAATACAAGGCTTGGAAATTCAGAATGTGGTTTTGCTCGACAATATTCTTCAAGGGAATGTAAAGAGGCCATTAATTCTAATGAAGAAGAATTAGATACTTTAAATAAAAAATTATCAAGAAATGACGACAATCTTCAAAGGGAAATAGACTCAATTAATTTAAATTTCAAAAAAGATATTAATAATATTAATGATGAATTGAAATTGTTAGCAGACAAGAAAATCCAAAATGAATCAGACATTAAGGGCCAATATAGTCTTGATTTAAATAAATTCCGAGATAAGAAATCTGAAATCTATAATAAATACTCAGAGAGAAAAAAAGAGGCATTATTAAGAAAAACTGAAAAGGAAACAAAATTAGAAAACGTAGAAAAAGTACTTGAAATAAAGAAAGATGAAAGAGTAAATCTCGAAAAGGAGATTTCAGATAAAAGAGATAAAATTAATCAATTATCAAGAACAAACCCTAATTATATTCTAGCTAAAAATATTGGATCTTGGATATTTGATGATTGTGAAGGAGTTGAGGAGTCATCAGATGTTTCATCTGGTTGTTTAGCAAAAACAACTGGATTGTTTTGGGGATCTATATCCCTAGTAGTTGCTGTTACTGGAACAGTAGTTGCCATCGGCTCTGAAGTTTTGAGATCAACTACTATTAGAGAGAAAAGATCTCCTAAAGGCAAAAGATCTATGAGATATTTGTTAGTAGGTGCATATAAATATTTCAGAAAACCAAAGATAGTTGTTAAAGAAATTGAAAAGATAATAGAAAAGCCAGTAGAAGTAGTCAAAGAAGTACCAGTTCAAAAGGTTGAGTTTACTGAGGTCCCAAAAATTAAAGAGGTGATCAAAAAAGAAATTGTGCACGTTCCACTTTACACTAATGATGAGAGCCTAATTGATATTAACAAAAATAAGAAAAATAAAAATGTCTCAGACTGAATATGAGTTGCAGAATTTCAATGCTTTAAATAATGCAATCGACGATCAACACAAAAAATCTTTACAAAAATTAAAGGAGAGAAAAAGTCATACATTCAAAAGATATATGATTTATTGTTCTCTATTTCTAGTTTCATTGTCTATATTAATATTAGTATTAGGTTTTATTTATTGGTTACTAACTGAAAAACCTAGAAATTTGATTACCACAAATGAATATGTAACTAATAATTATGAGCTAGAGAAAAACATATCTAAACTCGAAAAAATCATAGAGAGAAGTAAAGAATATGAAGAAAATAATTCAGAACAAATAACCAATAATGAAGGTGAGGTAGTTAATCAGGTGATAAAAGAGGACTATTATTTATTTCGCTACATGGACATGAAATCACCTACTCTAGGAACTATTCAAGTAACTACGGGCTTAATTTACAATCCTGAAGATATAGAGTTTCCTGAAAGTCAATATTGCTACTTAAATTTATATGAAAATGAAAAATGGGTTCGCATTGATTTATCTAGAAAAGAAAATGATGCTAATATTAATAAGTATAAGTATAAAAAGGCTTACTTAGATTTAATTAATGAGAATGATTTTTCTAAAGCTCAACAGTACTGTAAGTTTAGAAATTTTTAAAATAATAGTTAATATTCATAACAGGTTATTTCGTCATATATGTTCTTTCTACATTTGACTATACTCTTTGCATTCTTCTCATATTGTTTTTCTTGATATCTATCTAGAGCTCCAGTTAAAACACTTGTTTGTGTTCTATTTAGCTCACACCCAATTAAAGTGAGAGAGAGAAAAAGTAAAATAATTTTTAATAAAGTTTTTCTCATATCTCGAAGAAATTATATTTTATAATTGACTTGCAATACATAAATTATGGGCAGTGTAAATATTTTCTTTAAAATTAGTAAAATCCCAGCGTTCCATTGGAATATCAAAATAATCCGAATAGTATTTATTAATATTCATATTCATCATATTATTATTTAACATATCATCGTTAATTTTTAAAAAATTTTCAGAAAGAGCAACATTTTGGGCTACATAAATACCTGCTAATTCACCAAGACCAAAAACAGATGTGAATGCTACACTTGCTAAAATTTCCTTCCCTCCAAAATTTAAGTAAATGTCTTGATTTTCAAAAATTTCAGATAGTGGCAATGGATTATGTTGCATTGTATATACAAAGAAAAAAACATTAAATTTACAGCCATTTTTTTTATTAAAATTAAAATGAATTTTATTTCCATGCTGTATTTCCCCATTTTTTTTTAAAGAAATATAATTTTCATCATCATCAATTTGCCATGGTTCAGCTAAAGTAAAACTTGGTATTAGCCATATAAAAAAATACAAAAAAAATTTTAATATCACTTTACTAATTAATCCCAGAGATTGACTACATCAATTTCAAGGTCTTGATTATGGCAAATTGGACAATGTAAATCTGGGATAATTTTATTATTATTATCTTCTGGTATATAGTCTCTAAGATTTTGACATTGATTGCAGTAGGACTCTGATCGAAAAATTATATTTCCATATTTGTCATACAACATAAGATGACATATGTTTTCTAAAGAATAACAATTGTTGCATTGATAAATTGAATATCCTTTTGAGTAGTGAGTGTGAATTTTATTTTGTTGTTGTAGGAGTTGAACTATTTTTTTATCATTGTCGTTAAGCACATAGAGTATGTCATCGATGTTTCCAAATAAAAAACTAACACCTGTTTTGATTTTTTCAAATTTATAATTACATTTTTGACACTTAATAAAATAATTTAGCCCCATAAAAGATTCTAAAATTTCTTTTGAAATCTTATCAAGTTGTTTTGGTGCAGCCGGATCAGGAGTCGAACCTGCATCTTCCCTTCCCGCAAGAAATCTCAGTGTGGGACGCTTTTCCATTTAAGCTAAGGCCGCATAGGTAAATTTTAATTTCATCGAAAGTGTTATTTCCCATATTTAGGAATGACAGGAGGCTCGGGCTCCTCTGGCAATGTACATTGCTCTTTGTTAGCAGGTAATTCATCAAAAGGGCGTGTTACCCATATGTGTGAAAAAATAATGTCCCCGTTTTCATTTTGAAAACATTTCTTACCAAAATGAAGTTGGCTGTGATTTTGCTCATCTGCAACATACAAAAATATAACTGCAGCTAAAAAATGTAAAAAAGTCATGTTTTTAGTCCTTTCTGAGAATTTTTTAGGCTAGCTGAAATGGGATCAGGTATTTTTTTGCAATGCCTATGCGCTCTGTCCATCGCTTCCTCTACTTGAGGCATGGCCCACTGTATTGTAGGCAAGTCTATGAATGTTCTTAAAGCTACTGGTTCCTCGAAAGGAACATCAGTGACTGTTAAGCGAGAGCGTTTATGAAAAGTATAATATTCTTTAATAGTTTCATGATTGTAAGAACCCATGCCTATTAGAATCATGTGTCCATTCTTATATGGATATATTTCATGCACCATTCCGGTGGTTGAATGACCATTTTCCTGGAGCTTAATTTCTTTATCTAATAATTTTGTAAGATCTGGGTGAACTGATAAGGTAAATAATTCAAAGAATTGAAGCACACGATCACAATTATTTTTTGTCATAACAAAAATAATATTTTCTGAGTCTTCAACATCACCACTACGTTCGATTGCAATCATTTCCTCCTCCAATAATTGAATATTCCAACCATGAAATCTTTCTAAAGTCATCGCTGAGCTTAAAGAGACAATAAATAGAAAGGTAATTATTAGTATTAAGTATTTTCCTCTTTGCACCACGGCTAATGTACAGGAGGATGGGATTAGCCGTAGCACAGAAAGGAACCATGAAAAAACCACCTCAATTTTTCCTCTCTCTTTTTTATGTTTGTCATTTATTAACTTGGTAGGAAATGACTTAGAGAAGGAGTAACTAGAAAACAGAAAGGAAGAGAGAGGTCTTTGCACTAAAGACAAAAATATTAATTTTTAAAAATAAAGATTGGGGAGAAATTAATAAATTTTAGACAGGAATACTTGTCCCATAAAAATTCCAATTTTTTGTAATCCCCCACCATAAAATAACCAAAAAAAGATGGTAGGTTATTGGGACAAACCACCGAAGTTTACTATCGATTGTATTATAAAGACCAGTTTGTTTATCCCTATGATAGTCCCAATAGCTCCATATAGTTATCATGGTAGATAAGCCAGCAAATAAATATGAAAGTAAAATCCAAGCATCTAAAATAGTGATATAGTTTAATTTTGGAACATCGTCTCCAAATACAAAGTTGTAGGCAACCAAAGTTAACAAACTACCCATTGAAACTGCCAGTTTCGACTCTAACTCTCTTGCCCTGATGTAAAAAACGCTAAAGGATAGGTAGACTAGGAAGATCACTGGAAGAATGATCTTTAAAATATAGTAAAAAGATTTGCGATTGAGATCAAAACTGTATTCGAGTGTTTGAAGCACTCCTTGCCCATAAAGTTGAGTATCACAACAGTTTAAATGGTGGTCATTAATTTCCCATTCATACAAAATTTCATTGCCCTCCATCATACTAATCTCTGGGTTGTATCGAGGAGAAGTGCTTAAATCAACATCTTGAAATATAAAATCGGCTGATGTTGAAATATTATCAAAAGGGAATTTTCTAAAGTCGGAGGAGTTAGCTACCTGATAATTAATTTGTTGTTTGAGAACAAAATTAAAAGGATCAGATTTATCATTTGTAATAAGTAAACTTTTAAAAGTAATATCATTTATAAAAGATCCTGTTTGCGTAGTTTCAAATGTAGGATACCAAATTTTTTGTAAAATATTTTCAAGCTCTGCTGACTTTCTAAAAATGCATTTAATAGGTGATTTATCAAGATCTGTTAAATTGAAAAAATTATGTATTAAATCTTCATTTTGCCACTGCAAATTTACCTCTAAATTTAAATTTGATTTACTACTTTGCTGAGTTACCTCAAAATCATTTAATATTATATCTGCCTCGACTATAGGGTGACCTAGATAAGGAATTCTTTTTAAATCAACTATCTCCTCTTCCCCATCTAAATGTTGAACAGTTAATGAGAGATCTCTCATCGCTGAGGTTTCTAGTAAGTTGGATAAATACAAATAAGCATCGGTATCATTTGAGGCAACCGGTTTTTGATCAACAGCTAAGATACGGTCTCCCACCTTAAGTGGGGTATTAAAAGCAAAGGAACCAAAGCGTTTTTTGTTGATAATAGGTTGATTTTGCTCAAGAACTACACCGCTGTCGTTGTAAGCAAGCCTAATGTTGGACGTTTCTCTGAAGTCTTTTTTTAGGAGTCGTTCACAAATTTCTGCTCCCCAGCTAACACTGGAAAAAAAAACCCAAAATCCTAAAAATATCCTCCTTAAAAACAAATTAGAGTGATTTTAACACACTCTTAATTTTACTCAACTGATCATCTAATTTTTGGATGTCTTGGTAAATTTTCTCTTTTTCATGTGGGACTATTTTTGATCCCCCTGAGCTTTTCTCATCCATTGACTCACGTACAGCATCCATTAAATCTCCCAATCTTCCGCCTATTGCTAATATCTCTGATTGTACTTCACTTTCACTAGCAGGTTTTTCAGGTTGGGCGGTTGCTAGATAATCTTTTAAAAAATTGCTAAAAGGAGTTTTTTGGTAAATTTTATGCATAGCATGCTCTAACCGAATGACAGTTCTAAATTGTATATTCCTATCACTGTCGTCAGGATCAGCACATTTGTATATATAAGACTTAGACTTCCCAGTGATATCTTGAATGTCTTGATCACTTAAATTTTTAAGAACCTCTTTTAGGGTATGTTCAATGGTGATAATTTCTTTTGTTTTAGACATACCTCACTATAGCAATTTATGTTAAGCGGGTAATCAATAATCTATGTCCAAAAGTAAAAAAGCTTTGGACTATTTGTATTAATAATATTCCTCATTATTGTTATCATGAAGTCTAATTATATTACTCCTACTTTAGGTAGGAGGTTGTCCTCTAATAAAAAAAATGAACCCCAATCCCTTAGAGATATTGAAGAGTATTTGCGTTGTTTAGCACAAACCAGGCAAGAAAATAATATTTCTGTTGAGGATGTAATGCAGCATTTGAATTATTCTCGTAGCACTCTTGATGCTCTTGAGAATGGTAATCTAGAATTTATCCAGTATCCCTTAAATTACTTTTTTACTAGGCAATATGCCTCTTATCTTAAAGTGCCCTTTCCTCAGCAATTTTTAATGAGCCATTTCAAACCAGGAGAAAAGAAGTAATGAGAGCATTATTATTGTTATTTATCAGTGTTTTTTTAACTAATTGTTCTCTAAAAGCAGAAGGTAGTCCTATGCATCATGAATTTGATAATTGGATACATATGGAGGCTAAAGAAGAAAACTTAGACTTAGTCTTTAGCTTGGAAAACCAAGATCAAATGATTATTTTTATTGTCGATCCAAATTTAAGTTGTGATGCCCGTTTAGTTTACACCAATCGAGAATTTGAGCCCAAAGATTTTGATGTTATGAGTGGTGAAACTTTTGATTGGAAGCTCTCAGGTCAATCTTATGAAGGCGAAAATGCAAGCCGATTGAATGCCGATGGATACGTTCGTTGGGAGTTAATGAGTTTTTATAAACATCACTTCTCCAAGCTGGAAGAGCTATTATCCAAAAGAGGACAAATTTCATTTTCTATTAATGATCCTCTCAATAGGTTTGAAAAACAAGAGATAGAAATGAAAGCTAACGGACTCAGTTCTGCTCTTAACAGTGCTTTGGATACGTGCCAGGGATGGACATGATTAAAAAATTATTATTTGTGGTCATGTTCCTAACCTCTTCTTTACAAATTAAAGCAGAAATTAATCAGTCAACAATTTTTGTGCTGGGTAGTTTAGATAAAGAAACAAAGCAATTATTTAAAGAAACAATTTATGACCAAATACACAATTACGCTCAAACAATTAGTATAGAAACACAGTCGAACATATATGTGTTTCCCTACCAAAATCAAAATCAATGGCAGGTTGTGAGTTTGCATGTTCAAGGAAATGAGAACCATTCATATCTTCTTGATCTCTCTTTAGAGGGTCACCCTCTTCGGTCCTTAGATGAAATCCGCCAACTCGTTGGTCTAGATGGCTCTCTGAAATACATCGGTTGGAGCAGCTATGATGAGCTCCTACCAGAAAAGGTTTTTATTGCTTCAAAAATTATCGCTCAAGATTATCTGTATTTGTATTTTTAAAAAAAGTTCTATGAGTGTTCTAGTCTTTGTTTCTTTGATGTCTTATCAAAGCGGTTTCATCCCTTTAGTGGTAATAGTAGGTATCTTATTGTATGTGTTTACAGTCTTATTTTTTTTCTTAACCTACGACCATCAAAGGTCGTCAACTCCATCAATAGCAGAAACCACCATTAATGACTCAATATAGCGCTTTTTGCTGCAATCGTAGCAAATCGTAATCATTTCATCATTGATTTTATTGATATATTTCTTTGAGACTTCCTTATAATCACCACATTCTGAGCACTTATTATAAGGAATTTCATTATTTTCAAATAACTCCTCTTTACCATTCCACCAGCCCATTAATGATAAATATCATACATATGGATCAGTCTTTGATAGAAGTTACGCATAAATTAAAAAAGTTGTTAATAAATTATTTGGTCAATTCATTAATTAGAATATTGAGATCACTTATGAAAGTCTTTTGATCAATAGAGGTATCAAGATACATGGTGCAATGATGATTGACGAAGTGATCTGTGAGAAATTTCATTGCATTTTCCTCGCCACTCCAAGATCGACTAAAATCCTCTGAGGCTTGAAAAAAAGACTTTAATGACTCCTCACTGCAATTATCCCAAAACGCAGGACAATAGTTTATTCCATCTCCCTTAAATAGATTGATGTATGCATCTAATACCAAGATCTCAAAATTAGGATAATTGACTTTTTTATATTTGCTTATATCCACGTTATCCAAATTAGTTAAAAATTGCTTTGATTGGGAGTCATAATATAAGTCATAGTTTAAGTTTTCTGCACCTTCAAAATTATCGTTGAAGAATTCAATTATTTTTTCTCGTATTTCAACCTCTTCAATCGGATCTAAAGACCAGTAAACTTCCTCTAAGTAGCCAACACAGTAATCTTGATCAAGTGAATTAGAAAGTAACTTTGATGGAATTAAAAAAGCAACTATGAGAATTAAAGGTTTTAAATTCACTATAAATACCTATCAATCAAAAAAGCTGGATTATGTGGTGTCTCACCGTTCACTAGTCCAGTAATTACTTTTCCAGTGATTGGGCCTAAAGTCCAACCTAAGTGATTATGTCCAAAACCGTAATAAAGATTTTCAAGACTTGGGGACTTACTAATTATTGGCAAACAGTCTGGGAGAGTTGGTCTGAAGCCCAACCATGAATTTTGATATTCTTGAAGTTTTGGAATTAATTGTTTGGCATAATGATGAATATAGTTAAGCCTTGATTTATTAACCTTTTTTGTTGTACCGGCTAGTTCTACTGTTCCTGCAGCTCTAATTCCATATTCAAGAGGCGTTAAGTACATACCTGAGTCTATTAGACAAGTTGGACGAGTTAAATATTCTTGAGTTCCAAGAAATTCCAAATGGTAACCTCTTTCTGTTTCAAGAGGTATACTTTTATTTTCTAGTTGATTAACTAAATCTTTTGAAAAAGCTCCTCCACAAACAATCAAACAGTCATAATTTTTATTATTGATACTGAATTTTCCAAAACTATGATTTACTGATACTACCTTTTCCTTTAAAAATTTTCCCATTTTTTCAGTAAACTTTAAAAATAACTTATTTAAAATCTTATCTGGGTTTAAAGTATGATGTGCGCGAGGAAAATACCAACCTCCTTTAATGTTGCTACTTAAATTTGGCTCGAGATCTAAGATCTCATCTTTGGAAAGACTAACTTGCTCAACATTATTTTTTTTTCTTATTTCTATTTGGTCATAAGTTGGTTTTTCTTTTTCATTAATCCAAACATATAAAACTCCTTTATGTGTCACTAAATCCATAGCCCCAATTTCACGAAGCAATGTCTCATAAGACTGTAAAGCACTCTTTAAAAGGCTTGTCATATGCTCTGCTGTATAGTTCATTGAGTTTGAATTACAATTTTGAAGAAATTTAAAGATCCAAGGAAACATTTTAGGTAAATAAGACCATTTTATAGATAGGGGAGAGTTGTTAGAAAAAGTATATCGAAATAAATTTTTCCAAATATCAGGCTGATTTAGTGCAGGAACACCATAATCTGCAATCACACTTGCATGTCCTCTCGAAGTTCCTGAGCCAGGATCATTCTGATCAAATATTGTAACCTGATGGCCTGAAGACTGTAAATAATAAGAAGTGCTGAGACCAACAATTCCAGCGCCAATTACTGCAATTTGTTTATTGTCTCTCATTAATTACTTTTTCGATAATCCCATGGATATTGAAATTTCATAGACCACATTCCAAGCCTATTTGATTTAGCATACTCCTCATCTGAAATAAATTTGTCTGAATATTTTCTATATGCAAACGCAAAGCCCTCTCTAACTAAATATCTACTCAAAGATTCACCATTGACAAAGCACTCACCTAATACTCTTCCATAAAAGTCTTTTCCCTCATCTGTGCAGCTAATTTTATTATTTGTTACTTTTGTAATTAAAATATCTCTTGATATCTTTCCACATGCAACTTTCCCCTCACTTGCAACACATATCTGATTAATTCCATCGCATCAATCACTCTTTGATCATTAAATTTCATATCATTAGATACCCACTGATCATAAATATGAGGTGCATGAGTTCTTAGCATAATATCTTCCATCCAGTCTGTGGCTGGCCATCCAGTTGCACCACCGGAACCTAGTCCTATACAGAACGGAGTATTACCATCGCTTACCATTTGATCAGCTAATGCTAATAACTCTTCCATACTGGAAGGTGTCTCATACCCATTGTCTTCAAAGTTATCTGGTGAAT
>QCDA01000012.1 GCA_003281065.1 Pelagibacteraceae bacterium AG-349-E10 | reverse complement strand
TTACTAGTTTTTTCAATTGAATTGGCTAGGTCTTTGAAATTTTGGACGACGCTCATGCCTATCCCCCCACCGCCAGCACTTGATTTTACAAGTAAAGGGTAGCCAATCTCTTCACATTTAATCTTAAGTTGTTCATCACTTAATTTGTGAACATTATTTATGCCTGGACAAATAGGAATATTGGAATTTAAGGCCAATTCACGAGCAATATCCTTATTTCCCATTGATTTTATTGATTTTGGTTTTGGGCCAATCCATGTGATACCTCTGTTTATAACCTCTTGAGCAAAAGTGTCGTTTTCTGATAAAAAACCAAAACCAGGATGAATAGCATCCACATTTGATTTTGTAGCTATTTCTAAAATCTTATTGTAAGAAAGATAACTTTCCTGAGCTTTACTAGGTCCTATATAATAAGACTCGTCAGATAATCTTACATGCTTTGAATTCTTATCTGCATCTGAATAAACAGCTACAGATTTGTGACCTAATATTTTACAACTTTTTATAATTCTATTTGCTATTTCACCGCGATTAGCAATTAAAATTTTTTTCATTTCTTATCAACGATATAAGGCATTTTGGTATGATTGCCGTTTGAAGTTTTTTGTGGAATTTTTTTATCAGAGGAAATTTTTTCTCTCAGAGCCTTTAAGATTTCTACAGCATTAGGAGTGTCAGAGTGGACACAAATTGTTTCACATCCTACAACTACATCGTTTCCTTGAACAGTTTTAACTTTATTTTCATTCATTGCTCTTAAACAACGCTCCACAGCTCTATCAGTTGGATAATATTTATTTCGACCCTTGGCTATAACCAAATAACCTGTTTCATCATATTCCAAGTCAGAGTAAAATTCTCCGTAAAATTTTATTCCTCTTTCTTTGTATACTTTTTCGTGAAAAGTATTAACCATTCCGAAAATACCAACATTAAAAATTTCAGCTGCGTCAGCAATTCCATGAGCCACATCTTCCTCTTTCGCAGAGACGCCATATAAAGATCCATGAGGTTTGATATGGTTTAATGGCATTCCATACTCATCAAGAAAGGCTTTGATGGCACCAGTTTGATACATCACAAGATTTTTGATTTCATCACGTTTCATTTTCATCGGCCTTCTTCCAAATCCTACTAAGTCAGGATAGGCAGGGTGCGATCCAACTTTCACATCATATTTTTTTGCAAGCTCGACAGTTTTCCTCATTGTGTTTGGGTCTGAGGCGTGAAACCCACAGGCTACATTAGCAGCATCTATATAAGGCATTATTTCTTCGTCATCTGCGAAGGAGTAAATACCAAAACCCTCACCCATATCGCAATTCAAATCGACCATGAATAACAAATTCCTCTCATTTATAATTTACAGAAAATCAGGCTTTTATGTGAAAATCTTTTCCACATGTTGGAACAATTTTGCTTATATTTTTCAGAATATAGGTATTATTATAAATACTTATATATAAGTAAGGAGGATAAAACTATGACATTGCTTAAAAAGTTCATAGCTATTTTAGCTGTTAGTTTTGTCGGTGTGGCAGGTAACTTAAATGCTGACATTTTAGACGAAATTCCAGCTGATATTAGAGACTTCGTTTATAATCCTGACTTTATGGATCCTAACCAACCGCTTGGTGAAAGTGTATACAGAAATTGGAAAAGTGATAGACCACTTCCTTGGACTATCGGTTATGCAAGTTCTTACGCAGGTAATCTATGGAGAAAAGGTGTGATGGAAAGATTGTACGGTGACTATTTACCAAAAATGAAAGCAGCAGGTATTCTTAATGATATCGTTGTTACACAATCTAACCTAAAAGACGCGGTTCAAATTCAACAAATGAGACAGTTGACTGATCAAGGAGTTGACGGATTAATAGTCTGTTGCTCAAATCCTGTTGCATTAAATCCAACTATTGAGTATGCGTATGGAAAAGGTGTTCCTACTGCATCAATGACAGGATACTTAACTTCAGAATATGCTATCAGTACATCTGTTAACTATAAATTAACCGGATATTATATTGCACAATGGTTAGCAGAAACTATTGGTGGTGAAGGTAATGTTGTTATCATGGAAGGAATTCCTGGAACATCAGCATCTGACTCACAGCACCAAGGTATGCTAGATGGATTTGCAGAATATCCAGACGTTACTGTTGTTGCTGAAATTGCACACATGTGGACACCACAAATTGCTCAAGCTGAACTTCAAAAATGGTTATCAGCTAACACAACTCAAGTTGACGGATTTGCTGTTCAGTCTTCAGGAGAGTCCGGAGCACTTAACGCTCTAGAATCATCTGGAAGACCAATGGTGCCTATGGCTTTGGGTGGAGAAATTGGTGCATTCTGCTATTGGAGAAATAATCCAGACTTTATCGACAGAGCGATCTATGCATGGCCTCCTGGAGATGATGCAGAGTTTGCGATGAATGTTCTTTTAAGAACTATGTATGGTCAGGGCCTTAAAATCCAGTCTATCTTAGTTCCTCCATATGAAGAAGATGTTGAGACTATTCAGTCTTTTGTTCCTGAAGATTGTGACAGAAACTCAAGTGAGTTTAGAACTGTTGGAATTGAAAACTGGGCAAGTGATGAATATCTAAATAATTTCTTCGATCGTGGAGAAGCATTACTTTAATTTAAGTAATTAATGAATGAAGAAAAAACTTTGGACAGTGCCCCAAACGGGAATGGGGCACAGTCTAACTCCTCTAAAGTTGGAGGGGATATTTATGTTCAAGATGCATCAAAATCCTTTGGTGTTACAAAAGCTCTAAACGGTGTAAATTTTAAAGCTAACTTTGGTGAAATCCATGCCATTGTTGGTGGTAATGGATGTGGTAAGAGCACATTGGCAAAGGTTATTTCAGGAGTTTTACCTTTGGACAAAGGAAAGGTCTCTATTATGGGACATTCACCCAATTCCCCAATTGAAGCCCAAAGAGTTGGCATTGCAACAGTTTTTCAAGAAGTAATGATAGCTGAAGAGGCTACTGTTTATGAAAATTTATTTATTGGATATGACTCTTTTTTTGGAAAAAAATTAGCACATCGAGATAGGGTCGAAAAAGCTGCCTCTATAATGTTAGAGCTATCCGGTGAATTTGTCGATCCATATACAATAGCAAGTCAATTATCGCTTGGTATGAAAGCTTGGATAACAATTGGTAGAGCATTTTTAAGAAATCCTAAAGTACTAATTTTAGATGAATCATCAGCTGCACTCGATTTTGACTCTACAGAAAGACTTTTTGCAAAAATGAGAACATTAAGAGATCAAGGTGCAGCAATATTTATAGTAACTCACAGAATTGCAGAGCTAGTTAGAATAAGCGATAGAGCAACGGTTATGAGAGATGGGGTTGATGTTGGAGTTTTAGCAGGAGAGGAAATTACTGAAAAAAATCTTCTCGGACTAATGACAGGTGATAAAAAATTTTCTACAGCATCGGAAATAAAAGCTACACCTCCAGACTCAATCTTAGATGAAATAGTTTTGTCTGCTAAAGATTTAAAAGTTTGGGAAAATGGAGATCTTATTAACTTTGATCTTCCAAAAGGTGAGATACTTGGAGTCACAGGACTTGATGGGCAAGGACAAGATAATTTTGTTAAGGCTTTGGCAGGTATCGATCAACCACTTAGCGGAGAAGTAATTGTTAAACAGTCTGATGAGGAAAGAGAAAGAACCAAGAAAGATTACACAACTGTAAATAGCTTGTTAGATGCCAAGAAAAGTGGAGTTGGATATGTATCTGGAGATAGAAAAAAAGAGGGTATTTTTCCTAACATGAGCATATATGAAAATATGGTCATACCTTTATATAAAGGAAAACAAGCTAAAACATCAGGTGGATTTATTGGTTTTATTAAATGGATGGAATTAAACGGTATTTTTGATTGGGAAGTAGAAAGATTAAGTATTAAGACAGGTCCAAAGAATAATCTAATTACCTCATTGAGTGGGGGAAATCAGCAAAAAGTCATGATTGCCAGAGCTTTCACAACAACTCCAAAAATACTAATACTTAACGATCCAGCGCGAGGTATTGATGTTGGCGCAAAACGAGACTTATATAAACACTTAAGAATTTTTGTAAATGAAGGTGGTACAGCGATATTTCTATCAAGTGAACTCGAGGAATTTATAGGATTATGTCATCGAGTTTTAGTTTTTAGAGATGGGAGTATATTTGAGACCTTTGAGAAAGAGGATATTAATCCAAATACTATCCTTGAGGGAATGTTTGGTCATACTCAAAAGAAATCTAATGATAATAATTTATCAAGTGCGCAAAATTCAAATCAAAAAGCTAATACTAATGCAGAAATTCAAAATAAAATTATTAAACCGACTGTGCCTACAAATGTCAAAGTAGTAGATTTTACAGATAAACCTAAGAGCAAAGAAAAAATTAAAGTTAAATATTTTTAAATTCAATGGTTCAAGAATATAAAAATACAGATTTAGATTTATTTCAAAAAATAGATTTGACCAATCCTAAAGATGAGTTATTAAAAAAAAACAAGATAGGATCATCGCAACAAGAAAACAATAATATAAAATTTAATTATTTAAATCACGAGATCTCAAAATTTGAAAATTTAGAGAGTCATTTATCTCAAGATAAATCAAAAAAAGTTGATGATATTTTATTCTCTCAACTTGATGTTGACGATTATGCTAGTTTCAAAAATATGTATCCTCATAATATTTCTCAACCTAAATTAAATGTAAGTAAACTTTCTGTAAAAAAACATATGAACGAGGATGGCACTTATCCCAATTTAGTTTCAAAGAATACAAAAGATAAAACCTCAGAGATATTTCAGGGAATTTACCCTGAGCCAAAGTTTTTACCAGGTGGTGATAAGTATTTATTAATAGAATTTGGTAATGTGATGAATTTAGAATTGAACTTTAAAGCTCAGGGGCTATCAAACTTGATTAAGACAGCAAATATAAAGGGGGTTTACGAAACACTCCCATGTTTTGCCTCAATGATAGTTCACTACAATCCAGATGATATCGGCTATCAAGATTTAATTAATGAATTGAAATCATTGCTTAAAGATATGAGAGATAATGATGATACTGTTGTAAATAGCAGACTTTTTCATTTCCCGACTGTCTATCTTGACAAATGGACAAAAGAAGCAATTGAAGACTATATAGCTAAAATCACAATGAAAAAGCCAGATCCTGAGTTCATTACAGAATTAAACCAATTAGATGACGTTAATCATTTTGTCAGAGTTCACTCTGGAACTGAGTATTGGGTGGTTTCGCTTGGTTTTTGGCCTGGTTTACCATTTACAATGCCGCTTGACCCTAGGTGCAAATTAACCGCTCCAAAGTATAACCCACCTAGAACATGGACACCAAAAGGAACTGTGGGTATGGGGGGATCGTCCACGGCTATTTATCCTGATAGGCTACCTGGAGGTTATCAAATTTTTGGTAGAACCCCTGTACCCATTTGGGATCCTGACAAGAATTTTGATGTTTTCAAAGATAGCATTTGTCTATTTAGGCCTGGAGATAGAATTAAATTTGTACCTTGTGATTATGATGAGTTTGAAATGATTGAAAAAAAAGTTGAAGATAAATCATATCGATATGATTTAATTGAGGAGCATAAATTTTCTATCAAAAAATATAAAAACTGGTTATCTAAACTAGATTATAATAAGAAGTTTTAAATGTTTGAAGTTATTAAACAAGGACTAGAAACATCAGTGCAAGATTATCCTGGGAGAGTTGGTTATCTTAACCAAGGGTTTCCTCCATCAGGGCCAATGGATAGTTGGTCTTTTCGACTTGCCAATTTACTTGTAGGTAATGAGGAGAGTTTTGCAGCGCTTGAGTGTCAGTACACTGGTCCAACTTTAAAATTTGAAAAAGATCATGTCATTGCGGTCTGTGGTGCTGATATGCAGCCCAAAATAAATGGTAATTCTATTCCTATGTGGGAGAGTGTTTTAATAAAATCTGGACAAACTCTTGAAATGGGTTTTACAGTATCTGGTGCAAGATCTTATGTGTCTTTTGCTGGTGGCATTGAGTCAGAAAAATGGCTAAACTCTCAATCAACTTTTCACAAAGCAGGCGTTGGTGGCATTGATGGTCATGCTTTGAAAGACGGTCAAAGAATTCCTTTAGGTCAAGCAAATGGGAAGATCGGCAGAAAAATTAGAACTGACTCAATTCCAGAGATTAGCAATAGTGGTATTTGGGAAATTGAGGTTGTTCGGGGACCAAATGATGATTGGCTTGACGATGAAGGATATGACACTTTTCTAAAAGCAGAGTGGAAACTGCAAGCAAGAAGTGATCGTACTGGATTTAGGTTGGATGGACCCACTTTAAGTTTTACCGAAAAAGCTACAAATAAATCTCCTGAACATGGCTATGAACCCTCAAATATAATAGATCAGGGCTACCCAATTGGTGGTATTAATTTGGCGGGTCAAACGCCAATAATACTTGTAAATGATGGGCCTAGCATGGGTGGATTTATTGTACCTTTTACTGTTCCATCAGCCTCTTTTTGGAAATTAGGTCAAGCTAAACCAAATGAAAAATTTAAGTTTAAAGAAATAAGTGTGCAAGAGGCACAGGAAATGAGATCTGAACAAACCTCCATCTGCTCAATGGGAAGTGTCATATAATATGTCTACAGAAGTTTTAACGTCAGTTCCAGGTAACATATGGAAAGTTTTAGTAGAAGTTGGTGATGAAGTAAGTGAGGGGGATATATTATTTATTATGGAAGTTATGAAATCAGAGGTCAATCATAACGCTCCAGTTAGTGGAACGATAACTCAAGTTAACATTAGGAACGACCAAGAGGGTGTAAGCCCTGGTACTGTTGCTATAATCATTGATTAAATGACAGATACTCCACTTTTATATAATGGGCCTACTTCTCCTTTTGGAAGAAAATGTAAAGTATCTGCTCTTGTATTAGATGTTGCTCATAAAGAAGAAAAGATAAATATCTATAAATCAAGATTTCTAGATGAATTTAATCCATTAAGACAAGTTCCTACTTTAATAGTTGGAGATAAAACGATCACAGACAGTGATAATATTTGTTTGTACTTTGATAGTATTTCAAAAAAAGACTCTATATATCCAAAAGATCGTTATTGGGAAAGTATGACAATGATAAGTGTTTCAAATGGAATTATGGAAAATGCAGTTAATCGTTATATAGAAATGTCAGCTATACCAGAATTAGAGCAAAGACATAAATCTATAGAGCGATATGAGAAAAAAATTTTAAGATCCATTGATTGGATTGAAAAAAAATATGATGAGTTCGTGACTGACAGGTTAACGATTGATCAAATATCTGTCGCCTGTGCATTAGACTATACATCTTTTAGATTTACTGATGCTTGGGGAGACAATAATATTAAATTAAAAAAATGGTTAGAAAATATTACCAAGAATGATTTTATGAAATCAACTTTACCTGGAGAGAGTTTTAAGTATGAATAAAAGATTTAGAAAATTTTTTCTACAAATGATACATTATAAGTTGATGAGATATATTTTTGTAATTCTTCTAAGTTTGCCATTATTGTCGATGAATTTGTATGCAGAGTATGAGATGCACATCCCCAATTGTACTCAAAAAGGTGTTGAAAATTGCGGTGGTTTTTTATTTGATAATGAAACTGGGGATGTCCTTTTTTGCGGTTCTGAGAGTTGTATCGATTTAAAACTACCAAAATCTTGGAAGGCAAAACAGAAAGATAAACTATCAAAACAAGATCAAATATTAGAAATGCTCTCTAATATTCAGGTTGGATCTGTCAACACAGTTCAAAATGTTGAGCCTTCCTCAGATACAAAAATTGTAAATCAGGAAGTAAAATCAGAAGAAAAGAAAGAAGAAAAAGAGGTTGTCAAAAAAGAAGAGAAAAAAGATAAGAAGATAGAAAAGTGTGACAAAGAAAAGAAAAGTTTGTGTAAAGGTTCTGGTGGTATGCAACTTGGAGGAACCGGAATGCAACTTAAGAAACCAACAAAAAAATAGTTTGAAAAAAAAACAAAAGAGATCATTAGCTTCTTTAATATTAATAAGAGAAAAACTTGCCCATGACCTATGTAATGAGATTTATATGAGTAAAGATGAAGCTTATGAAATTATAGACTTTGCTTTCCAGCTTAGTGATAAATTACCTGAAACTTATGATCAACTGAAATCAGAAATAAAGTCTTATATAATTATTAATATGTTATCTCTAGTTACTAAATTCCACTAGTATCAATTTCTTCTTTTGAAATATTTTCTTTATTTTCATCAAGTAAATTTTCATAGTTCGAATTTTCATTACTTAAATAAGCACTATCAGTTAAAATTATATCCATTCTCCTATTATTAAAGCTATAATCACAAGTAACTGAGAAAATTAACTCACTACTATTAGATTTATTGCTAAGATAAATTTCCCAGGTTGTTTTACTTTTAAGTTTATTTGGAAATTGTTTAACTTCAGTTTGAAATAATTCGGTGTTTTTCTTTTGAAATGAATTAATAAAGCTATCTTGAATGTCAAGGCACTCAACAGGACTGAGTTGCAATTGATTATTTGAGCCGTGAATTTCGTAAATATTTCCTGTTTTTGTTGATTTTAATGTGTATTCAGTAAGATATTTGTTTGCTATCAAGACGTTGTCCTCTTTAATAGAAATGCTCTCAATATTACCTTTCTTTAATTTTATACTCCCATCATTTTCATACCTAAGAATGTCCTCGTACAATTTATAACCAAAAAGCTCAATTGATTGTGCATTCAAGCAAAAAAACATGCTAACCGTGAATAATGTCTTAAACATAGGGAATTTTAACATTGATTTAGTTCTTTGAAATAGTGTTGAGCGGATATGGAACATCTTTGATAGAAAATTTATGACAATATTCAACACCCTCTAAAAGTTTTGACCATAGTTCGTTTGCATCCTTTTCTAATTCTGGGATCGAATATGATGCTAAGCTTAAAAACCATATCTTAAAAGAGTCCTTTGATAGTCTATCGACATTTGAATTAACTAATGTGGAAAAAGTATCTTTCCACTGTAGTAAGAGAACATCAGCTTCTTTTTTTGATAAATTCTGTGGTGATATAAAGTATTTTTTTTGAAGTGTTGATTTATCTTGTTCTAGGATAGATGTTTTAAATTGGAATGCATTATCGAGAATTGATGCTTTTTCTTTACTATCATTTATTTCAATCCAATTAATAAAACCTTTCAATAATCTTGAGCATATGTCATGGAGTTGTTCATTATCTATTTCTTCATTCATATAATTTATTAAAATTTAAAATTTCAAGAATGACTGTATCTCTTTTGCTAGAGCCAACATTTCTAAACACCCTTTTCCAGTTCTTTGTTTTTCTACTACTGTTAACCCTAATCCCATAGTTGATACAAATATTTGTCTATTACCCAAAATCGTCTTTGCTTTTTTAACATTCATTTTTTTAACAAATTTATGTGCTTCTTGAATAAGTTTAGATTTTGCATTTGCTCTATTAATGAGTATTAATATCTCTCTTTTTTCTCTTTTCGCTAATTCAATTATGGACTCCGTGGCCCAAAAATCCACTTGAGAGGGAGATATCGGTATAATGACAAGGTCCGCTATTTCAATTGCTGGTCTCCCATCAGCGTCAATTTTGGGAGGAGTATCAATTATTACTAAATCAGATTTTTCTTTAAGCGTTTTAGCCTCATACTGTGCGCCCCAGAGGCTTGCTGTTTTAAACTGAATCATATTTTTATTTTTAAGTTTTTCACTTCTGGTAAGAAACCACTTACCTAAACTGCCTTGAGGGTCTGTGTCGAGTAATGTCGTGGATAAATTATTTTTTAAAGAATAAACAGCAGCTAAATTTGCAGCTATAGTGGTTTTTCCAGAGCCTCCTTTTTGTTGAGCGATGGTAATAACCTTAGACACAATTCAAGTATAAAAATAAAAAACTCTTAAGAAAGCCTTATTAAAAAAAAGTTGTGGGTTGATAGGTGCTTAGAATAGGTTTGGTAAAATTATATAGGAAATAAACCTCATATCATCTATATTGCTATCGTGAAAGCGTTTCAATTCAACACTACTCCTGGAATAAGATTTGGAAGTGACTATTCAGTAGGCACAGCGGAGGAAGTTTCTAAAAAACTTGGTAACAAAATTCTATTTGTAACTGATCCGGGTTTAGTAAAAATTGGGTTACACGAAAAAACAATTACTGAGCTTCAAAAATACTCTGAAATTTTAATTTTTGATAATGTTGAAGCTGACCCATCTATAAAAACACTTATGAGTTGTGTACAACAGGGAAGAGATTTTGATGCAACAGGTGTAATTGGATTTGGTGGTGGATCATCAATGGACGTATCGAAATTAACTGCACTTTTGATTGGCTCAAACGAAAATATTCATGAAGCTTGGGGAGTGGCTAATGCTAAAGGGCCTAGGCTCCCTCTTGCACTTTACCCAACAACTTCTGGTACTGGTTCTGAAGTAACTCCAATTTCTATTATCACACAAGAAGATTTAGAAAAAAAAGGAGTTTCCTCTCCTATTATACTTCCAGACCTTGCAATTCTTGATCCATCATTAACACTCGGTCTTCCCCCTCACATTACTGCTGCTACCGGTATTGATGCAATGGTCCACGCGATAGAGTCTTATGCTTCAAAAAGTGTGAACAATAATTTGATCTCCCAAACACTTGCAAAGGAAGCATTAAAGCTTTTAGGTAGTTCTATAAGACAAGCTGTCATTAACGGAAAGGATATTGAAGCAAGATCAAATATGCTTGTTGGCTCTATGTTAGCAGGTGTCTCCTTTGGAAACTCTCCAGTTGCTGGCGTTCATGCTTTGGCATATCCGATTGGAGGAACTTATCATGTCCCTCACGGTCTTTCCAACGCACTTGTCCTGCCATATGTGTTAAGATTTAATATATCTGATCAAAATGCATCAAAACTTTACAGTGAAATAGCCCCAATTGTTTTTCCAGATATTGATACAAGCACCAGCACTCAAGATATTTCTTCAAAATTCATTGAAAAGTTGTCAGATCTATCAAGCGAATTAGGTTTAGAACAAAGATTAAGAGATCTCGACATCCCTGAAACTGCATGCGAAACAATGGCTAGAGATGCTATGAAACAAACCCGATTACTAATCAATAATCCAAGAGAAATATCTGAAAAAGATGCTTTTGATATTTATAGGTCTGCATGGTAAAAACTTCATCTGATAAGAGATGGTAAATTTATCATCTTGAATTATTAAGATTTTAAACTAAATAATATGAAAAAATGTTAAGTGTAATAGATATTTCTAAAAATTTTGGCGATTTTACTGCCATTAATAAACTTTCTTTTGAGGTCAAAGTTGGTGATGTGATGGGGTTCCTTGGACCTAATGGTGCTGGCAAAACAACTTCTATGAGGGTAATAACAGGTTATCTGAAATCTGACAGTGGAAACGTTATCATAAACAATAAGGACATTGAAATAGATCCCATTCACACAAAGTCAATGATTGGCTACTTACCTGAAGGTGTTCCCCTTTATTTGGACTTTTCGCCATATCTTTACCTAGACTACGTTTGCCAGGTAAGAAATATAAAAAATTCAAAAACAGCAATCAAAAAAGTAATTAATGATCTACAACTAGAAGAAGTAAAAGATGTTCCTATTGAAACTTTATCAAAAGGTTTTAAAAGACGTGTTGGAATAGCACAGGCTCTTATTCATAATCCCAAATTACTGATCTTAGATGAGCCAACTGATGGATTGGATCCCCTTCAAAAGTTTGAAGTAAGAAAATTAATTAAAAAATTATCAAAAACAAAAGCAATTATAATTTCTACACACATTCTTGATGAAGTTCCTGAGGTTTGCAATAAGTGTCTTATTATTAATGATGGACAAAAAGTCTTTGAGGGAACTCCATCACAACTTAAGAAAAAAATTGGTAAATCCCTAGATGAAAAATTTAGAAAGTTAGTAAGCTAATGTTGGCATTAATCAAAAGAGAACTTAAATTATATTTTATTACTCCTGTCGCCTATATATTTACTGCAATATTTATTTTGACCTCTATGTCCTTAACATTTTATTTTGGCTCATTTTTCTCCTCAGGAGTTGCAGACTTAACGGTTTTTTTTAGTTTTATTCCATGGGTTTTTATTTTCTTTGTCTCTGCAGTTACTATGAAGAGTTGGTCCGAGGAAAAAAGACTCGGTACTATTGAATTATTAATGACTTTGCCAATTCCTTTGTGGAAGATAGTGTTGAGTAAATTTTTTGCAACTTGGGCTTTTGTTGTATTCTCTGTTGTTTTGACCTTTCCTATTTGGATAACAGTAAATTATCTTGGAAACCCTGATAACCTTGTAATTATTGGACAATATCTTGGGGTTATTATTATGGCAGGTGCTTATGTCTCTCTTGGAATTTTCTTTTCTTCGTTAACTAACAATCAAATAATTGCCTTTATTTTATCTATTTTAGTCTCATTCCTTTTCACCATAAGTGGATTTCCTCTTATGATTAATTTTATAACTGGGATTTTACCTATTGAAATAGTGGAACTCATTTCTAGTTTTAGCTTTTTGACTCACTTCTCAAGTATCCAAACAGGTTTTTTCTCAATTAAAGGATTGTTTTTCTTTTTATCCTTTATTGCTCTTTGGAATTATTTAACAATTATAAAATTTTTAAATCGAGACTAATGAATAAATTTTTACAAAAAAACTATCTTATAGTATCTATACTAAGTACTGTTATTTTATTTTTGTCCTTTAATTTTATAATCCAAAAAATCAATTTTAATTTGGGAGTTGATTTTACCTCTACCAAAACTTTTACTCTTTCAAGCGGTACTAAGAGAGTTATAGACGAAATAGAAGAGCCAATAAAAATTAATTTTGTATATAGCAGAGACTTGTCTAAAAATATTCCAATTATTCAAAATTACGCTAATCAAGTTCAAGGTCTATTAAACAGATATTCAGATCTAGCCTTAGGTAAAATTGAATTAAACTTTATTGAACCAGAACCTTATTCAGATGATGAAGATTATGTAAATAGATATGGTGTGCAGGGTTTTCCTATAGATCAAGAAGGGTCCAAAGTATATTTTGGATTAATTGCTTCAAATACAACAGATGACATAGAAACTGTTCCCTTTTTTGATCCCTCAAAAGCTGGCACATTAGAAAAACAATTGACTGACATTGTATACAAACTTAATAGATCAAAAAAACCAATGATTGGTTTTTTATCATGGGTGGACACTACACCACCAATGATGCCAAATAATCAACTTGGACAAGGAGAATATACGATACTTGAGGAGCTTAGTTATTTTTATGATTTTGAGTTTTTAGACACAGACGTAGAGAGTTTTGAAGGTATAGACTTATTAATAGTTTATCACCCCTCTGACATTAGTGACAAAACTGAATATGCAGTTGAACAATTTATCTTGAATGGGGGAAAATCAGTTATTTTTGTTGATCCATTTTTTGAGAAAAATGACCATTCAAATAAATCATCAAATTTAGAAAATGTCTTAAAAACCCTCAATATTAACTATAATAGCAATGTTATTTTAGATGGTGCTCAAGCCACAAGACTGCAAACACAACAAAACATAACTGAAAATACATCTTTGCAAACTATGTTGAAATTGAATTGGCCTGAAGTCAGAGGACAGTTCATTAATCAAGCTGAAGAAATTGGAGACGGTTTATCTTTAATTAGACTTGTGTCTCCAGGTGGTCTTTCCCCATTAAATGATGAAAGTGAAATTTCTTACACTCCTATTATGTCCTCCAGTGAGGTAACAATGGATCTACCTATGAAAGAGGTACATGATCCGATTAAGCTCATTAATAATTTTCAGCCAACAGGAATTAGCTATGACTTTGGAGTAAAATTAAATGGTATCGCAAAAAGTAATTTTAATGA
Organism: Pelagibacteraceae bacterium AG-349-E10; assembly: GCA_003281065.1. Classification (GTDB taxonomy): domain Bacteria; phylum Pseudomonadota; class Alphaproteobacteria; order HIMB59; family HIMB59; genus HIMB59. The sequence continues at coordinate 4,470 of QCDA01000012.1, read as the reverse complement.
TTTTGAATTTAAAAATGATAATCATTTAGAAACATCCACAAAAAATATAAATGTGGTAGTTTTCAGTGACGCTGATTTTATAAGAAATGCCTTTTGGGCAAGAATTCAAAAGTTTTTAGATACCAATGTAATAGAGGCAACATCTGATAATGGAAGTTTAGTTACAAATGTATTTGACTCAATGACAGGTTATGACGAATTTATTGATCTGAGAAACAAAGAGGCTCCATTTAGACCGTTTGTTGTAGTTCAAAAACTTCAAGCAGAAGCTGAGCAGATGTATCTAGGACAGGAACAGCAATTACAAGCTCAACTTGATAATACATTAAATCAAATTCAAAATTTATCAGGCGGTAGAGATGTAGAAAGTGTCAATTTATCTGACAAACAATTAATGGAATTAGCAAATTTTCAATTACAAGTAGAAAATACTCGTAAACAACTAAGAGAAGTTAGAAGAAATTTAAGTAAAGACATAGATCGATTAGCAAATCAAATAAACATATTAAATACTTTTTTAATCCCTGTTCTTTTAATTCTACTAATGTTTTTTATTCCAAGACAACTCGGTATCAGAAAAAGAAAAAGCAGATAAATGTATATTAAAAATTTAAAAATCTTGGTTTTAATATCGTTTGGATTTTTAATTATTGCTCTTGGTATGTATTTTGATGGCAAAAATATCTCTAACAAGTCATCATCTGAAGTATTGTTTCCTAGTTTTGATGAAGTTTTACCAGAAATTGCATACATTGAATTTTCTAATCAAAATGGAAAATCAGTCATTGAAATTATTGATAATCAATGGCTTATTTCAAGCTCAAATAATTTTCCAGCAAATACTGAGCTTTTAAGTCGGTTTTTTATTCAACTTCGTGAAGCAAATATTTTAGATGCTAAAACTAATCGCGAAGATCTTTTATACAAATTGGGTCTAGATGATGAAAATAAAATGCAATTAATTTTAAAATCTGAAGACGATGAAGTCTTATATTCACTAGATATTGGTATTTATAATTACAATATCCCAGGATCTTACATAAAAGCTACTGACTCCAATCAATCTTATTTAGTATCAACAAACTTAACTGCCGATGTATCTGGTTTCTATTGGGTACCCACCGATTTAATAAATATTGGTAAATCTCAAATCAAATCAATTCAAATTTATAATCAGAATATGATTAATTTAAGTATGAAAGAAGGAGAGCTAGAACACACAAATTTAACCTATCAATTTAATGAAATTGATAATGATAAAATTATTGATGCTCAAAATATATTAACTGATCTTCAACATAATGGCTTTATACTTAAGTCAGAATTACCTAACTCTCCAGACTTAAAAACTAGGTTTACACTCAATAATGGAACTGTAATATTTGTAAATTTTTATGATATAGAGGGTAAAGGTGTTCATGCTACTTTTGATTGGAATTATGTCGATGACAAAGTTCAAATATCAAAGTTTATAGATCCATTGTTAGATGGAAATCAAATACAAGTTAGTTCGGTTGCTTTTTTAAATAATTTTGCTTTTAGCGTTCCTCAAATATTTTTTGATACATTGAATATAAAATTAAGAGAAAAAACCGAATAATTATTTAATTTCTCCAATTTCAAACTTCATTTGATGTTTATAAATTTGTGATGGGTTTAATTGCGTTGAAGGAAATTTTCGATTATTGGGTGCGTTTGGAAAACCCTGAGTTTCAAAACACATACCTTGATATTTTTTAATTTTAATACGATTACTGGAATATTTTAAATGCTGACCAGTATAAAATTGAACACCAGGTTGATTTGAAAAAATTTTTAGGGATATATTGCTTTTTGGTGATTGTATTTTAGCTGCAAACTTAGAATTTTTTTTTATGATGAAATTTTCATCAAATCCCTTGAATTTATTAGTAAATTTATCGCGTATCCTAGTTGATTTTTTAAAATCAAAACGTGTTCCTTTTACATCCATTACCCTACCAGTAGGTATATTTTCAGAGTCATTTTCTAAGTACTGATTTGAATTGATTTGGACGTGGTGATCAAAAATATCTTTTTTAATTTTATCTAAATTCCAATAGGCGTGATTTACCAAATTAACGTGGGTAGTTTTTGATGTTTGTGCACTTATATTGATTTTGAGAGTCGAATTTGCAATTGAGTAGTCACAGCTAGAATATAATTCTCCTGGGAAACCCTGATCTTTATCTGGTGATATACAATAATAGCTAATATGAGATTTGGAGAAGCTCTTAACTTGCCAAATTTTCGAGTCAAACCCTTTTTTACCACCGTGTAGTATATTTTTTCCCTCATTTCTAGTTAATTTGTATTTTACTTTTTTGATCTGAAATTGAGCTTTTTTTATTCTATTTGCATACCTGCCACATGTTGCGCCTAAGTAATTTTTATTATTTTTATATGATGAGATATTTCCTAAATTTAGAATTAAATTGATTTTTTTCTTTTTATAAAAAACTTCAAATAATGTTGCACCAATATTGAGAGTCTTAACTCTTAAAAACTTATTTTCAATTGTGTGTGATTTAATCATTAATGATTAAATTTTTGAAATATTCTCTAAAACTTTTTTTGTTACTTCTTTTAATCTTGGAATAGTTGAATTGATTAATTTAATACGGTCATAAGTATTTGGATCTTTTGCAATTTCCTCTCTTAAAGTATCGCCGAAAGTTTTTCTGAGTTCAGTGCCGATGTTAAACTTACAAACATTCGTTGTATTTGCTATCGTTCTTTTAAGTGTATCGTCGATACCGCTACTTCCGTGAAGCACCAATGGTACTTCGGTTAAGGTTTCTATCTTCTTTATGACTTGCATATCAATAGAAGAGGATTTGTTTGTCTGTAAGTGTACGTTTCCTGCACTGATGGCCATTGCGTCACATTTGGTTAATTCAGCAAATGTCTTCGCTTCTTCTGGATCTGTGCTTTGTGACTTAGCACCATCATTGTAACCAACAAATCCAATTTCTCCCTCAACGGAAATATTTTGTTTATGAGCTAATTCAACGATTTCACTTGTTTTATCAACGTTTTCATTAAGTGAAAGCTTGGATCCATCAAACATTACAGATGTGAATCCGTTGTCAATTGCCTGTAAACACTCTTCTTTCGTATAGCCATGATCTAAATGACAAACTATTGGACTAAATGATTGCTCAGCCAAGTATCTAAACATTTTACCTAAAACTGGTAGAGGTGTATTTGCTCTACAACCTGGTCCTGCTTGAAGAACGACAGGTAACTTGAGCTCTTCGGCTGTTTCTGCATAACATCTTGCATCTTCCCAACCTAATACTACTAATCCTGCAACGGCATAATTATTTTTTTTTGCTTCTTGTAAAACTTCTGAGAGGCTAGCTATCGTCATTTATATTTTGCTATCATATCCTTAATACCTGGGATTGTTTCTAATTGGTAAGCATGAGTTTTTTGGAAAGATTGAATAAGTGATCTTTGAGAAAGACCTACTAGGATTGTAAAATAATACATCTCATATCCTGGGGCAACCACACATGGATGATATCCTTTATTAATTGCAATAGTAGAGCCATTAAAAAGTTGATAACCGTGACCCTCTTTTTCATCTTCTGATTGCATAATTTGAACACCAAAACCATGTCCTGGTTTAAATCGATAATTATAAACTTCATCATGACGAGTTTCTCGAGGGAGATCATCTGTGTCGTGTTTGTGAGGAGGGAAGCCTGACCACCCTCCAGCTCCAACAGTATATAATTCATTTACTAATAATCGACCAACTTGATCATGATGTTTCGCACCTAAGATATGTTTAATTTTTCTGTGAGTTTTAGTATCGTCTGAGCCGTATTGAACAACATCTAGTTCTTCTTTTAAAACGAGAAATGGCTCTAATTTTTTTTCATAAATTCCACCAGCTATGAAACACTCAGAGGAGTCAGATAAACAAGTAATTTTACATTTTGAATTTGTAGGAATATAACTACCCTCAGGTTCACCATCCCATACGTCAGTTGTTCTTTTTCCAATCTGTCCTAACTTATTATCCTCCACGGTAATCTCGACGATACCTGTTGCTGGAACTACGCTACTTTCATGTTTTGATAGTTGGTATTCATAGGACTCACCTTTTTTTAAATTGATAATATTAAAATAAACTAAAGGTACTGTATTATTTGTTTCTCCAAATAAAGCTTGATTTTTATTATCTGAATAAGGGATGTGCATCTATAACTCCTTTTGATTTTGGTTAATAAATTTCTCTAATTCCTGATTATTGGGCATAGCTGAGGAACATCCTACTCTTGTTACAACTATTGCAGCATTTGCGGAACCCCGAATTACTGCATCCTCTAAACTAAGGCCATTGTATAGGGAGCTTATAAAACCTCCATTGAATGCGTCGCCTGCACCGGTAGGTTTAATAGCTTCGACATTAAATGTCCCGTGTTGGCTCTCATTTTCTTT
>QCDA01000011.1 GCA_003281065.1 Pelagibacteraceae bacterium AG-349-E10 | reverse complement strand
TTAAAAATAAAATATGATGAAACTTTTTATCAAAGCAAAAGAATTGAGAGATATAATGAACTTTTCGATCAATTAATTTCTTTAAAATTTGTTTACCCATGTTTTGAGTCAAGTGAGGATTTAGATATAAAAAAAAAGTTGCAGTTAAAAGCAGGAAAACCTCCAATCTACGATAGATCCTCATTAAATTTATCTAAAGAAGAAATTGAAAAAAAAATAATTAATGGTAATCAGCCTTATTGGAGATTTAAGCTTTCACAGACTAAAATTAAATGGAATGATTTAGTAAAAGGAGAGATCGAAGTAGATCTAGCTTCTCAATCAGATCCTGTTTTAAGGAGGGCTGATGGTAGCTACCTCTACCATTTTCCAAGTGTCGTCGATGATATAGATATGAAAATATCTCACATTATTAGAGGCGAAGACCACTTAACTAATTCAGCAATTCATTTAGAATTATTTAAATGTTTAAATTCTGATTTACCTTCATTAGGTCACAACCCATTAATGCTTAATGAGGATGGAACAAAACTAAGTAAGAGAAATTTGGACTCAATTTCACTTAAGCAATTCAGAAACAGTGGATATACAGTTAACAGTATTCTATCTTATTTGTATTCACTTGGTTTGAACTCAGATTATGATTTTGAAACCATTTTAGAGAATAATTTTAGAGATTTTAATTTAGAGGATATTTCTAAAAACTTACCAAAAATTGATATTCATAAAATTGATTTTTTTCAAAAAAATTCATTAAGGTCAATGAATTTAAAAGGTTTAAATAATGAATTCCCTGAGCTAGAAGAGTTAGCTTTAACTGAAACTGAGTGGGAACTTATTAAAGAAAATGTTGAAAAGTATGAAGATATAAGAAATTTATGGAATATTATTAATAGAAGAGAAATTAAAATTCAACCCTCAGGTGACTTTATCAAACTTTTGATTAAAAATTTGAATGGTATTTCAAATTTTAGTTTTGATGAATATGTCAATTACTTAATGAGTATTGATAAATCACTATCAAAAAAAGAAATATTTACTAATACACGTTATATACTTACAGGTAATCAAAATGGCCCATCTGTTAAAGACCTATATAATTATTTTGGCCACGAAGGTTTAAAAAAAATTTTAAATGAATATTAATCTTTTTAACACTTTAACCAAAAAAAAAGAAAAACTTATACCTATTAACTCATCTGCAGTTAAGATGTATGCTTGTGGACCTACCCTTTATAGTAATCCACATATAGGAAACTTCAGACCAATTATAGTTTTTGATATCTTATTTAGAGTCCTAAGACTAATTTTTGGAGAGGATAGTGTACGTTACGTCAGAAATATAACAGACATTGATGATAAAATTATAGATAAAGCCAATGAACTTAAAATATCAACAGATGAGTTGGTTAATTCTACTCAAAAAATATATCAACAAAATCTGAGTTCTTTATCAATATTATCTCCAACATATGAACCAAAAGCCACTGATTATATTTCAAAAATGATTGAGATGATTACATCTCTTATTGAAAAAAAATATGCCTATGTATCTGAAGGACATGTTTTATTTGAAGCAAAGAAATTTAAGGGTTATGGCTCTCTCTCTAAGTTCTCATTAAAAGACATAATATCTGGTGCAAGAGTAGAAGTTGCCGATTACAAAAAAAATCCTGAAGATTTTATTCTTTGGAAACCATCAAAAACAAATGAACCTCATTGGGATAGCCCATGGGGTAATGGTAGACCTGGATGGCACATAGAGTGTTCAGCTATGATTTCAGAATTACTTGGAGAAACCATTGATATCCATGCTGGCGGTATTGATCTTATTTTTCCACATCACGAGAATGAAATTGCTCAGTCAACATGTTGTCATGATAAAAAAATGTCGAACTTTTGGCTCCATAATGGATTTATAAATTTTAAGGGTGAAAAAATGTCAAAATCTTTAGGAAATACCTCAATTGTTAATGATTTATTATCTAAACACGATCCTGCTGTTCTCAAATATTCACTACTGACTACTCATTATCGTCAACCACTTGATTTTTCAAACGATCTTATAAGTTATAGTGAAAACATCATTAACAAGTGGAGAGAACATATTAAAGAGGTTAATAGCAAAGAATTAGACTCAGAATTTGTTAATGCACTTTTAGATGACCTAAATACCCCAAAAGCGCTGATGAGATTACAGCAAATAATATCTAACATTAAAAAAGACAAGAATAATGATGATTTATTAGCTCATTTTAATAATGGTTTAAGCTTATTAGGATTAAATCCTAGTTTTAATAAAACAGATTTAAACCTTGATAAAGAATTTATTGAAAATATGATATCTCGCCGACAAGAGGCTAAAAATAATAAAGACTTTGAACTAGCAGATAAAATTAGAGATGAGTTATTTAAACATGGGATTGTTTTAGAAGACACCAAAAATGGCACAACATGGAAGAAAAACTAGAAAATAAAATTTATTTTTTTGACACCACATTAAGAGATGGTCAACAAACTACTGGTGTTGATTTTAGTGTAGATGATAAAATCAAATTCTCTAATGCTCTCGATGAATTAGGTTTAGATTATATTGAGGGTGGTTGGCCAGGGTCGAATCCAACTGATGATAGTTTTTTTAATTCTACAACAAATTTTAAAAATTCTAGTTTGGTTGCTTTTGGAATGACCAGAAGACCTAATACAAGTGTTTCAAACGATCCAGGTCTAAATACTTTAATTAACACAAATGTAAAACATATTTGCATTGTTGGGAAATCATCTTCATATCAGGTCGAAAAGGCTTTAGGTATTTCAAAATCTGATAACCTAAAAATGATTGGTGAAAGTATCGCTCATATCAATGAAAAAGGTTTAGAGGCAATGTATGATGCTGAGCATTTTTTTGATGGATATAAATCAGATCCTAAATTTGCATTAGATTGTTTAACTGAGGCTTTAAATAATGGAGCTAGGTGGATAGTATTGTGTGATACTAATGGTGGAACTCTGCCAAATGAAGTAGAGACAATTGTTCAAGAAGTAACAAAATATATACCAGGTGAAAAACTGGGCATCCATGCGCATAATGATACAGAAAATGCAGTTGCCAACTCACTGGCTGCTGTGCGAGCAGGAGTGAGACAAATTCAAGGCACAATTAATGGATTAGGAGAAAGGTGTGGAAATGCTAATTTAGTATCTCTTATACCCTCAATAATTTTGAAAACAAAATTTGAAACTAGTATTCCTAAAGAAAAATTATCAGCCTTAAAGAAAACCTCATTACTTTTAGATGAAATTTTAAATCGTATGCCAAATACTCAACAAGCCTATGTTGGTGAAAATGCCTTTTCACATAAAGGAGGTTTGCATGTTTCAGCAATTAACAAAGACCCTAAAACATATGAGCATATAGACCCAGAAATAGTAGGTAATACTAGAAAAGTTGTAATTTCTGATCAATCTGGCCGATCTAATATCATATCTCTTTTAAATACTGTTGGTATTAACCCAGATGATCATGCAGATAAATTAGATTTTTTACTCCAAAAAGTAAAAGAGAGAGAATTCAAGGGCTACGCTTACGATCAGGCAATTGCGAGTTTTGAGATACTAGCTAGACAAACTCTTTTCGGTATCCCAGAATACTTTGAATTAAAAAGATTTAAAGTTATTGATGATAGAAGATGGAATGCTAAAGGAGAATTAGTAACTGAGTCTGAGGCAACTGTAAGGATAGAAGTTGAAAAAAAAGAATACATGAATGTAGAAGTAGGAAATGGCCCAGTAAATGCTTTGGACAAAGCTTTAAGAAAATCATTAATGGGCTTTTACCCTGCTTTAGAGGATTTAGAATTAACTGATTTTAAAGTAAGAATTTTATCCTCAGAAAAAGGAACAGATGCAATAGTTCGTGTTCTTATCGAGACAAAGGATAAAAAAGGATCCATTTGGACAACAGTAGGTGTCTCTACTAATATAATTGATGCGTCTTATAATGCCCTTAGAGAGAGCTTAATATATAAATTAATTAAGTCCTCTTGAAAAAAACAATTCAATTTATATTAAACAAACCCCAGTTATCTGAAAATGTGGGTATGTCTCTAAGATCAATAGGATGTTTTGGTTTTGAGAACTTATCCTTAGTGAGTCCAAGAAAAATTTGGCCTAATGATAAGGGAATAAAATCTGCAAAGCATTTTTCATCCTTAGTTAAAAAAGTTAAGGTATATCAATCAATACCAGAAGCTATGAGAGGTAGCGATACCTTAATTGCAACGACAGTTAGGAAAAGAGACTTCCACATACCTCCAATAAAAGTAAATGAAATATCTAAACTAAAATCGAAAAAAATATCAATTTTGTTTGGTCAAGAAAATAATGGATTGTCCAATAAGGAGATATCGCATGCTAATTTTCTATTGTCTCTACCTACATACAACAAGAGTTCGCTCAATTTATCTCATACTGTAGCTTTAATTGCTTATGAATTGAGTCAAATATCTCTATCTAATATTAATCCAACTTTTGAAAATTCTCCTGCAAGCTCAAAAGATATAGAAAAATTTTTATCATTTCTGATGAAAATACTAGAAAAAAGAAAATTTACATCAATCTCATCCAAAAGAGATAATTTAGAAATATCTTTAAGAAATTTTTTAAAAACATCAAAAATAGACCAAAAACAAATAAAAACAGCCTATGGAATTTTAAAATTTATTACAAAATAAATTGACTTAAAAGGCTAAATCTATATAAATCACCAATTCATGACAAAAAGACTATCGTCAAAACATAAAATTGATAGAAGACTAGGCCTAAATTTATGGGGTAGACCTAAAAGTCCTTTTAATAGAAGACCCTATGGTCCTGGCCAACATGGTCAAGCAAGAAGAAGAAAACCTTCTGATTTTGGAGTTCAATTAGCAGCTAAACAAAAGCTCAAAAAATATTATGGCGATATTACTGAGAAACAATTTTTAAAAATTTATCAAGCAGCTTCTAGAAAAAAAGGTGATACTAGTCAAATTCTAATTGAACTTTTAGAACGAAGATTAGATGCTGTTGTGTTTAGACTAAAGTTTGCTCCAACTGTATTTTCCGCAAGACAACTAGTAAATCACGGGCATGTTTTGGTAAACGGTAAAGTAGTAAATAAAAAATCTTATCAGGTTAATGATGGTGATGAAATATCCCTTCAACAAGCTAGCCAGAATATTCCAATGATAATTCAAACATTAAGCTCTAATGAAAGAGATGTTCCTGAGTATTTACAACTAGAAATATCAAAATGTCTTGGTAAATTTGTTAGAGGACCTCAATTGACAGATGTTCCTTACCCTGTTCAAATGGAACCTAATTTAGTCGTTGAATTCTACTCTAGATAATCAATAGTTAATAATCTATTCAATTAATCTAACAGCGCATAAATTTCGAAAAGATATTTATGAAAATAAAAATACTAACCATCATATTTTCTCTTTTTATTACAAGCCTTTTCGCTGCTGGATCTAGCTCCGATGATAGTGCTAAATCTAATTATGGAAAAGATTATAAGTCAGCAATTAAGCTAATAAGAAGCAAAGATTATGATAAGGCAATAAGAAAGCTGAAGACACTTACAACTGCTAGTTCAACAGATTTTACTAAAGCTGATGTTTACAATGAGTTAGGTTTTGCTTACAGAAAAAGTGAAGACTTTGATAATGCAGCAAAATATTACAAAAAAGCTCTTGAATTAGACCCAGAACACTTGGGTGCTATCGAATACCAAGGTGAGATGTATGTAGATCTTGGTCAAAAAGAAAATGCCCTAAATAATTTAGCTTTACTTAAAAAACTAGTTGGAGAAAATAATTCTTATTTTAAAGAATTAAATAATTATATTTTAAATAACTAATGAGAGGGGCAAAATAAATGCCCCTTTTTTAATTTACTTCAGTTTTGATTCCTTTTGTGTTTAGTAATTCTAGAAGTTCACCAGACTCTGCCATTTCTTTCATAATATCACAACCACCTACAAATTCTTTTTTTATGTAAAGTTGAGGTATCGTGGGCCAATTTGAATAAGTTTTTATACCTTCTCTAATGTTGTTATCTTCAAGTACATTGCAATGGCCAAACTCAACCCCAGTTTTTTTTAAAATTGCGCTTGCGACTGACGAGAAACCACACATTGGAAAGTCAGGGTTACCTTTCATAAATAGGAAAACTTCATTATCTCCAATCATTTTTTCAATTTGTTCTTTTGTACTACTCTCTAATTCCATTATTTTGTTCCTTTCGTTTTTAATTGCATAGCATGAAGCTCTTTATCCATTAATCCATCTAGTAATTTGTAAACTAACTGGTGTTGTTGTATACGTGACAATCCGTTAAACATATCACTTTCAATTTCAACTGAATAATGATCGTTATCACCTGCAAGATCCTCAATTACAATTTTAGAATTTGGAAATTTGTTCTCAAGGAGTCCTTCTAATTTTTTTTGTTCTATAGGCATCTAACTAATTATCTTCTCAAAATCATTACGATACTTATTCATAATATCAAAATAGTCAAATTTTTTAGAGTTTATCTCAATACCTTCTTTAATTATTTCACCAATTTCGAGGTATTCAGCACCTTTTTTTGTTAGAAATGAAGTTACTTCTTCAAAATCTCTACTTCTTATTTCAATCACATATCCAGCACTATATTCGCAGAATAAATCAATAGGATCAGGGACCTTGACCCTGAAACCCATATCCTTATATTGCATTTTTAATAATGCCGAAAAGATACCCCCTCTGGAAATATCATTGCAAGACATAATGCATTTCAAATCTGATAATTCCAAAACACAATTTGCAATTTTTTTCTCAAAATCTAGATCTAATCCCTCTAAGTCATTAAATTCACATATGTTAAAAGCAATTTTTTGATCTTGTAATAAGTAAGGACTACAATTTTTTGTTAATTGTTTTCCTAAAATAAGGATCTTATTACCAATTTCACAAAATTTATTTGTGTTTATTTTATTTAAATCCATATTGGAACCTACCATTCCTATTACAGGTGTAGGCTTAATTGGTATTTCATTTGTCTGGTTATATAAAGATACATTACCAGAAACAATAGGTGTATTGAATTTGACAGCTGCAGTTTTCAATCCATGAATAGATAAAACCAACTCTCCCATAATGTTTGGATCTAAAGGACTTGCAAAGTTAAGGTTATTTGTAATCGCTAAAGGATTAATATTGCATGCAATTAGATTTCTATATGACTCAGCAACCGTATATTTCATTCCTTCATAAGGATTGATTCTTATGTATAACGGATTGCAGTCGGTAGATGCACCAATAACTTTTTGTGTTCCGTGTATCTTTACTATACCTGATGATTGACCTGGTTCTCTGATAGTATCTCCCATCACAGTAGAGTCATATTGATCGAAAACCCAACTTTTGTCTAAATAATTAAGATTTGTGAGAAGGTTAATTATCATATCTTCCAATTTAATTTTGGAAAAATCAAAATCTTTGTTTTTTCTTTTTCTTGGGATGTAAAACTCTCTATCGTATTCAGGAGCATCATCAACAATTATTTCTACAGGAAGATCGACAACTTTTTTATTATTTGACTCAAACACAACTCTTTTTGTATCTGTAATTTCTCCAATGACTTCATAATCAATTTGCCATTTTTGAAGAATTTCTCTGACTTTATGATTATTTTTTTTATCGATAACAGCTAGCATTCTTTCTTGGCTTTCAGATAAAAGTATCTCATAGGCGCTGAGTGGTTGCCTCAATGGAACTTTATCAAGATTGATATAAACACCTACATTTCCTTTTGAAGCCATTTCTACACTGGAGGAGGTAATTCCCGCAGCTCCCATATCTTGCATAGACTCTATTAATCCTGAAGACATTAATTCTAAGCAACCTTCCATTAAAAGTTTTTCCATGAAGGGATCACCAACTTGTACAGAGGGTCTTTTTTCATCCTCATCTTCCTCTGAAAAAACATCAGAGGCCATACTTGCTCCATGAATTCCATCTTTTCCAGTTTTAGATCCAATGTAAACAATAAGGCCACCAATAGATTTTGGTTTAGAGTAAAAAATTTTATCTTTTTGAACATGTCCCACAGCCATAGCATTAACCAAATTATTAAAATCATATGTTGACTCAAACTCACACTCACCACCAATATTAGGAATTCCAATACAGTTACCATAGTGTCCAATTCCATGAACCACACCATTTAACAAGTATTTTGTCTTTTCAGTTTCTATTAAACCAAATCTAATTGAGTCAAGAGTAGCAATTGGTCTTGCTCCCATTGTAAATATATCTCGTAGTATGCCTCCAACACCAGTTGCTGAACCGTTGAAAGGTTCTATGTAACTTGGATGATTGTGGCTTTCTATTTTAAACGCAATACCATCGTTATCTTGCAAATCAATTACACCAGCGTTTTCTCCTGGTCCCTGAATTACAATTTCATTATCTGTAGGGAGTTTCTTAAGCCATTTTTTTGAAGTTTTATAACAACAGTGTTCATTCCACATAGCAGAAAAAATACCCAATTCCTCAATACTTAAGTCTCTGTTAAGATATTTCCTAATGACCTGAAATTCATCTAAAGTTAAACCGTGTTGAAGTATTAACTCTTCATTCATGAAATTAAAGACTCTATAATAAGTCTTCCATCTTGTGATTGATGAAAATCAGAATATGCCCTCTCGGGATGAGGCATCATTCCAAGAACATTCTTTTTTTTGTTTGTAATACCTGCAATAGCCTCTATTGAACCATTTATATTTTCTTCAGTGTTTGAGAATTCACCTTTGCAATATTCAAATGCAATTTGTTCATTATTTTTTAATAAATTTAAAGTTTCAGTATCACAATAAAAATTTCCCTCGTTATGAGCTACAGGTATTTGAAGAATTTGGTTATCTTTGATTGATAAATTAAAATTATTTTTAAATTTTTTTTTAATAAAACAATTTTTTCCTAAAAATTTTAGTTTTTTATTTCGAATTAATGCCCCTTCAAGAAGTCCAATTTCAGTTAAAATTTGAAAGCCATTACAAATACCTAATAAATATCTATTATCATTTGCATGTTTTACAACCTCATCAATAATTTTACTTTTTGATGCCATTGCTCCTGATCTTAAATAATCACCAAAGCTAAAACCCCCAGGTAAAATTACTAAATCAACTTTTGGCAATGATGTCTCCTCATGCCAAATATTATGAACCTCACCTTTAGTTAAATCTTTTAAGTAGCATAATGCGTCTCTGTCACAATTAGATCCAGGAAATGTTATAACAGCAGATTTAAAACTCATCCAAGCACTTCGTACTCTTCGATAATATCGTTGACTAAAAGTTTTTTGCAAGCAGAGTCGATTTTTTGTGCTTTTTCCTCTTTACTTATATTATTGGGTAAATCTAATTCAATTAGTTTTCCCTGTCGGATATTTGAAAATTCTGTAAATCCTAAACTATTAAGTGACTGTTCAATTACTTTTCCCTGTGGTTCTAAAATTTGGCCTTTAAGTCTTACTAAAATTTTAATTCGCATTAAATTGTCAAGTTCAACCTATTAAGCACCTCTTCATATGCTTCTTCGATATTTCCTAAATCTCTACGAAATCGATCTTTATCAAGTTTTTTATTTGTTTTTAAATCCCACAAACGACATGTATCTGGTGATATTTCATCTGCTAAAACAAGCTCATCAGTTTTTTTACAAATTCCAAATTCTAATTTAAAGTCAACTAGATTTATTCCTATAGAATAGAATGTAGACCTTAATATGTCATTTATTCTCAAAGAATATTCATCTATTAACTCTAATTCATCAAAATCACACAAACCTAAATTAAGAATATGTTCAGAACTTATATGAGGATCGCCAAGTTCATCAGATTTTAAACAATACTCAATTAGCGTATCAGATAATTGTGTTCCTTCTTTTACACCAAACTTTTTAGATAAAGAGCCAGCAAAGAAATTTCTAACTAAAACTTCAATTGGGATAATATCTACTTTTTTTAAAAGCTGAGATTTTTTATCAATTTTCTTTATAAAGTGTGTTGGAATATCACAATGATTCAATATTTGAAATAAATAACTCGATATAGCATTATTAATTGCACCCTTATTCTTTATAGAGCCCTTTTTTAAATTATTAAAAGCTGTAGCATCATTTTTATAGGTAGCTATGACTTCCTTACTAGTTTTGGCATAAATAATTTTTGCTTTTCCCTCATATAATTTTTTCAATTTTACTGCCATTAACTAATCCTTTTAAATATTTTATCAACATTTTTAAAAAGATTTTTATTATTGAAGATATTATTAACTTCGCTTGATATTTTTAATTTGGCTAAACGAGGATGACTCAAAAGATTATCTTTAAAAGACATATTACCTCTCCAAGTTTTCAAAGCACAATCTTGAACAATCTTATAGGCATCTTCTCTTAAAACTTTATTTTCAATAAGAAAAATCAGGACATTTTGTGAATAGGGTAGACCTTTTAAAAGATTTAAATTTTTCATCATATTTTTTTTATTTATATTTAAATTATTTAAAACGTTGATCATTCTTTGAACTGCAAAGTCTAGCGTTATGGTGGCATTGGGAGCGTTTATTCTCTCAACACTGGAGTGACTTATATCTCTTTCATGCCATGAAGTTATATTCTCCAAAGCAGGAATAGTTAACGATCTAATCACTCTTGCTAGTCCTGTTAAATTTTCTGATAAAATTGGATTTTTTTTATGAGGCATTGCCGAACTACCCTTTTGGCCTTTTCCAAAACCTTCCTCAACTTCTAAAACTTCTGTTCTTTGTAAGTGTCTAATTTCAGTTGATAGACGTTCTATGGAGCTTGCAATAATAGCAAAAGAGCAAAAAAGGTCCGCATGCCTGTCTCTTGGAATTATCTGCGTGGAGACAGGTTCGATTGAAAATTTTAATTTTTTAGCAATCATTTGCTCTACCCTTGTGTCAATATTTGAATATGTCCCTACAGGGCCAGACATTTGAATTGTTTGTATTTGTTTTATCGAATTTTTAAGACGATCTATGTTTCTTTTGTTTTCGGCTAGATATCCTAATATTTTTAATCCAAAAGTAGTCGTTTCGGCGTGAATACCATGACTTCTACCGATACATAATGTGTACTTATGTTTTTTTGAAATATTTAAAAGAGATTTACTCAAAGTTTTTAAACCTTCAAGAATTATATTGCTTGATTGGTTAAGTTGTATGGAGAAAGAAGTATCTAAAATATCACTAGAAGTTAGTCCCTTATGAATATACCTAGACTCGGGTCCTACATACTTTGCTACATTAGTTAAAAAAGCAATTATATCGTGCTTTGTTTTTTCTTCAATTTTTTCTATTTCTTTTACCTTAAACTTTGCTTTTTTTTTGATTTTGTTTGAGGTCCCTTTAGGTATCTGACCCAATTTTTCCATTGCCTCACAAGCGAGAATTTCAAGGTCAAGCCATATTTGAAATTTATTATTATCTTCCCAGATTTCTTTAAGAATTTTTCTAGAGTATCTTGGTATCAATTATAAAAAGCCTTACTTGGGGACTCTGTTAGAATCTCAATAATATCACCATTTATGTATATCGTATGTTCGTACTGAGCGCTAAGTGTTTTATCTTTAGTCACCGCAGTCCAACCATCGTTAAGTATTTTAGATTGATATTTACCAACATTGATCATGGGTTCAATTGTAAAAATCATTCCGTCTACAAATTTTATCTTATCATACTCACTATCGTAATAATGTAAAATACTAGGATTCTCGTGAAACTTTAATCCAACTCCATGTCCACAAAAATCTTTAACAACACTAAAGTTGTTTGAAGTTGCTATATTTTCAATTTTTTTTCCTATTCTACTGATAGGCTCACCAACTTTTATCTCGCCAATACTCTCTATCAAACAATCGTGGGTAACCTTGCATAGATTACTTGCTTTAATTGAAATGTCTCCTACTTTAAACATCCTTGATGAGTCCCCATGCCAACCATCAATTATTGTTGTTACATCTACATTTAAAATATCTCCATTTTGAAGGTTTCGATTATAATTTGGAATTCCATGACAAATAACATGATTTAATGAGGTGCATGTAGACTTTGGAAAACCTCTGTAAAACAAAGGTGCAGGTGTGCCTCCAAGCTCTTGAATTCTTGTTAAACAATAATCATCAATCTCAGATGTTGAGACACCCTCTTTTATAATATTATTTAGTTCGTCTAAAATAGTCGCAGTTATTTTACTTGCCTCTCTACAATGTTCTACTTCTTCACTTTTGTATGATTTAATTTTCATCAATATTTATCTCACCAGTAATACTTATACCTTTATGTGAAACGTTACATTTAAAAGCTCTAAATTGTACGCCACTTTTTTTTGCTTTAAGAGAGTTTTCATAATACTCATTATCCAGATCTTTAGCTATAGAAAATCTATCTGCATCATTTCGTTGAATTAGATATATTAAAAAACATTTACTACCTTTTTTTGACATATTACTTAATTCAATTAAATGTTTAGATCCCCTTGAAGTAACTGCATCTGGAAATTCTGCTAAATTCTTTTTTCTTGATAAAGTAACTGATTTGACTTCAATGTAAGTATCTCCATTAGGGTGGCTAGCAAAGATATCAACTCTAGAATTTTTTCCATATTTAACCTCTTTTTTTAAATCCCCTTTAATTTCCTGCAAAATTTTTTTTTCCTTCATGGCGTTGAAAACTATGTCATTTGGTAGAGATGTGTTTACTCCTACAAAAGTTTTGAGATCTTTAATTGCCTCAAGTCTATATTTCAATTTTGCATTTGGGTTTTCAACTTTGGCAACTAATACTTTTGAGTCTTCTTTTAATAAACCTAAAAGTGACCCTGTATTTGGGCAGTAGGCTGTGACAACTTCATTATCAATCTTTAAATCTACAAAAAATCGCTTATAGCGTTTTACAAAAAAACCCTCTAAAATTTCCTCTTTAAACTTCATTTATGGTAACTACTAAAAAAATATGTTCTGCTTGTCTAATTATCATTGGCAATGAGATATTATCAGGTAGGACACAAGATAAAAATATAAATCATGTAGCTAAAGAGTTGTTCATTTGTGGTATATCTCTACAGTTAGTGGTTATAATTCCTGACCAAAAAAAAATAATAATTTCTCACATAAGAAAATTAAAAAATCAGTATGATTTTGTTATCACTACTGGTGGTATAGGTCCAACTCACGATGATATTACATCTGAGTCAATTAGTTTAGCAGTTAAAAAAAAATACAAATTACATAATGGCGCATATAGAGAACTAAAAAAATATTATACAAAAATTAAATCTGAATTAACTGATGCTAGAATGAAAATGGCGTATATGCCAGAAGGCTCTAAGTTAATTTTAAATAAAGTTAGTGGAGCACCAGGTTTTAAAATCGAAAATATTTATGTTTTTGCTGGCATACCTTCAATAGTAAAAGCGATGATGAAAGAGTTTAAAAAAATGATAAAAATTAAAAATAAATTCTATTCAACCACAATATCTACAAAACTTTTTGAGAGTAAAATAGCCCATCTACTTGTTCAAGCTGAGAGAAAATATAAAAATATTTCTATAGGTAGTTATCCAATTTTTGACGGAAAACCGAAGGGTGTAGAGATTGTTATAAACTCTCAATTAAACAAACTGGGTGTTAGTAACGCAAAAAAATTCATATTAAGAGAAATAAACAAAATCATTTAAGATTAGGTTAATATAATATAAAACAATATTTCTTTATGGCGGAGTAGCTCAGTTGGTTAGAGCGGTGGAATCATAATCCATGTGTCGGGGGTTCAAATCCCTCCTCCGCTACCAAGAATAATCATTGTAATTGTTGATATTTTGACATATCTTTCGTCTTCTGATCGCGGGGTAGAGCAGCTTGGTAGCTCGTCAGGCTCATAACCTGAAGGTCGTAGGTTCAAATCCTACCCCCGCAACCAACCTCCTAAAAAACGCTTTCTTTTCAATAGTTTTTTTTTATTTTTTTTAATGAAATGCATTTGACAATGTCCCCATAAAGTGTAGATATATTCTACTTTTTATTCGATTCACTAGGCCATTTATTGTGCATTAGTGATTCTTGCTCTTTATTTTTTGTAAATATGAAATGAATAGACGGTGGGTTTATAACGTCAAATTTCGATCAAGCTTTCATTTGAGAAAAATGATAGCTCGTTATTTTGGCGTCTAACCTACGTCAATTTAAAACTTTGTTTTTTATGAGTAGGTAATTCAACTTAAGAGTTTGATTATGGCTCAGAACGAACGCTTGCTGCATGCTTTATACATGCAAGTCGAACGGAGGCCCTAGCTTGCTAGGTGTCCTTAGTGGCGCACGGGTGAGTAACACGTGGGAACATACCTTATAGTACGGAATAACTGCGGGAAACTGTAGCTAATACCGTATATTCCAGTAATGGGAAAGATTTATCGCTATAAGATTGGCCCGCGCAAGATTAGCTTGTTGGTGAGGTAAAAGCTCACCAAGGCTTCGATCTTTAGCTGGTTTGAGAGGACGATCAGCCACACTGGGACTGAGACACGGCCCAGACTCCTACGGGAGGCAGCAGTAGGGAATATTGGACAATGGGGGCAACCCTGATCCAGCAATGCAGCGTGAGTGACGAAGGCCTTAGGGTTGTAAAACTCTTTCATCGGTGAGGATAATGACAGTAGCCGAAGAAGAAGGACCGGCTAATTCCGTGCCAGCAGCCGCGGTAATACGGAAGGTCCTAGCGTTGTTCGGAATTACTGGGCGTAAAGCGCATGTAGGCGGAACAGAAAGTTAGAAGTGAAATCCCTGGGCTCAACCTAGGAATTGCTTTTAAAACTTCTGTTCTGGAATTCAGGAGAGGAAAATGGAATTTCCAGTGTAGAGGTGAAATTCGTAGATATTGGAAGGAACACCAGTGGCGAAGGCGATTTTCTGGACTGATATTGACGCTGAGATGCGAAGGCATGGGTAGCAAACGGGATTAGATACCCCGGTAGTCCATGCAGTAAACGATGGGTGCTAGTCGTCGGACTTTTGTTCGGTGTCGTAGCTAACGCGTTAAGCACCCCGCCTGGGGAGTACGGTCGCAAGATTAAAACTCAAATAAATTGACGGGGACCCGCACAAGCAGTGGAGCATGTGGTTTAATTCGACGCAACGCGAAGAACCTTACCAGCGTTTGACATGGAAAGTGCCGGTTACAGAATGGTAACCTTCAGTTCGGCTGGCTTTCGCACAGGTGCTGCATGGCTGTCGTCAGCTCGTGTCGTGAGATGTTGGGTTAAGTCCCGCAACGAGCGCAACCCTTATCGTTAGTTACTAACAGTTCGGCTGAGGACTCTAGCGAAACTGCCGGTGATAAGCCGGAGGAAGGTGGGGATGACGTCAAGTCCTCATGGCCCTTACACGCTGGGCTACACACGTGCTACAATGGTAACTACAACGGGACGCAATACCGCGAGGTGGAGCTAATCCCCAAAAGTTATCTCAGTTCGGATTGCACTCTGCAACTCGAGTGCATGAAGTTGGAATTGCTAGTAATCGCGGATCAGCATGCCGCGGTGAATACGTTCCCGGGTCTTGTACACACCGCCCGTCACACCATGAGAGTTGGTTTTATCTTAAGTCAGTGCGCTAACCTTCGGGAGGCAGCTGCCCACGGTACGGCCAGCGATTGGGGTGAAGTCGTAACAAGGTAGCCGTAGGGGAACCTGCGGCTGGATCACCTCCTTTCTAAAGGAAAAAAAACTTTGAACTAAGTGTACGTTCGAAGTAACCACCGTCTATTTGTTTTGCTTTTTTCAACATGTGTTGATAAAGAGCATTGATTGGGCGTGTAGCTCAGTTGGTTAGAGCGCGCGCTTGATAAGCGTGAGGTCGGAGGTTCAAGTCCTCCCTCGCCCACCAACAATGTTGGGGGATTAGCTCAGCTGGGAGAGCGCCTGATTTGCATTCAGGAGGTCAGCGGTTCGATCCCGCTATCCTCCACCAACTTTTTAAAATCGTAAATATGTAAGCTGATAACACAGACGAATGACTTGCACGAGTTGTTCGTCAATCAAACAACTAATATAACAACTAATAACTACAAAAAGTTATTAACTACAAACTTTTCACTGTGTGTTAATAATTCAAGCGCGTAAGAGCATTTGGTGGATGCCTTGGCATAAAGAGGCGATGAAGGACGTGACAGACTGCGATAAGCTCGGACTTGCTGTCAATAAGCTTAATCCGAGATCTCCGAATGGGGAAACCCAATAACTTATAAGTGAATTCATAGCTTATAAGGGCGAACCTAGGGAACTGAAACATCTAAGTACCTAGAGGAAAAGATATTCCGTTAGTAGTGGCGAGCGAAAGCGGATCAGGCCAGTGCTACTTTTTACTAAACCAGAACTGTATGGAAAGGCAGGCCATAGTGAGTGATAGCCTCGTATGGGTAGATAGTAAAAAATAGACATGAGTAGGGCGGGACACGTGAAATCCTGTCTGAATATAGGAAGACCACTTCCTAAGCCTAAATACTACTTTATGACCGATAGTGAACCAGTACCGTGAGGGAAAGGCGAAAAGAACCCCTAGCAGGGGAGTGAAATAGACCCTGAAACCGGATGCTTACAAGCAGTTGGAGCCTCTTTATGAGGTGACAGCGTACCTTTTGTATAATGGGTCAGCGACTTAATCTCATTAGCAAGCTTAAGCCACATAGGTGTAGGCGAAGCGAAAGCGAGTCTGAATAGGGCGATTTAGTTAATGGGATTAGACTCGAAACCGAGTGATCTAGTCATGAGCAGGTTGAAAGTGAAGTAAAATTCACCGGAGGACCGAACCCACTAGCGTTGAAAAGCTACGGGATGACTTGTGATTAGGGGTGAAAGGCCAACCAAACTCGGAAATAGCTAGTTCTCCGCGAAAACTATTTAGGTAGTGCGTCGTGTGAATCTTGTCGGGGGTAGAGCACTGAATGGGCTAGGGGGAAGCAATTCCTACCAAACCTAATCAAACTCCGAATACCGATAAGTCTGCACGGCAGACAGTCCATGGGTGCTAAGGTCCTTGGACGAGAGGGAAACAGCCCAGATCAACAGCTAAGGTCCCCAAATAATGATTAAGTGTGAAAGGGAGTGGGAACTCCAAGACAGCCAGGAGGTTGGCTTAGAAGCAGCCATCCTTTAAAGAAAGCGTAACAGCTCACTGGTCTAATTAAGAGATCCTGCACCGAAAATGTAACGGGGCTCAAATCATTTACCGAAGCTTTGACAATTACTTTGTAATTGGGTAGCGGAGCGTTCTGTAAGCCTGTAAAGGTGATGCGTAAGCATTGCTGGAGGTATCAGAAGTGCGAATGCTGACATGAGTAACGATAAGAAATGTGAAAGACATTTCCGCCGAAATCCTAAGGTTTCCTGCGTAAAGCTAATCTGCGCAGGGTTAGTCGGCCCCTAAGGCGAGGGCGAAAGCCGTAGTCGATGGGAAGCAGGTTAATATTCCTGCACCAGCTGGTAGTGACGGATAAAGTAAATTGTAAGTTCTTACTGGATTGAGCTTGCAGTGAATTTGTCCCTGGAAATAGCTCCAGCATTAGACCGTACCAAAACCGACACAGGTAGGAGGGTAGAGAATACCAAGGCGCTTGAGAGAACTATGTTGAAGGAACTCGGCAAATTACACTTGTAACTTCGGGATAAAAGTGACCTACTATTGGGCAACCAGTAGAGGGTGGCACAGAAGAGGGGGTAGCGACTGTTTACTAAAAACATAGCACTATGCAAAGTCGAAAGACGACGTATATGGTGTGACGCCTGCCCGGTGCCGGAAGGTTAATAGGAGGGGTGCAAGCCCTGAATTGAAGCCCCGGTGAACGGCGGCCGTAACTATAACGGTCCTAAGGTAGCGAAATTCCTTGTCGGGTAAGTTCCGACCTGCACGAATGGCGTAACGATTTCCCCACTGTCTCCAACATAGACTCAGTGAAATTGAATTCTCGGTTAAGATGCCGAGTAACCGTGGTTAGACGGAAAGACCCCGTGCACCTTTACTGCAGCTTTGTATTGGTATTAGGGAACAGATGTGTAGTATAGGTGGGAGACTTTGAAGGAGTGGCGCTAGCCATTCTGGAGTCACAAGTGAAATACCACTCTTCTGTTCCTTGATGCCTAACCATACACCGTCATCCGGTGTTGGGACCATGCATGGTGGGCAGTTTGACTGGGGCGGTCGCCTCCCAAAGAGTAACGGAGGCGCGCGATGGTAGGCTCAGAACGCTTGGAAACCGTTCGTCGAGTGCAATGGCATAAGCCTGCCTGACTGCGAGACCCACAAGTCGAGCAGAGACGAAAGTCGGTCATAGTGATCCGGTGGCACTTCGTGGAAGGGCCATCGCTCAACGGATAAAAGGTACGCCGGGGATAACAGGCTGATCTCTCCCAAGAGTCCATATCGACGGGGAGGTTTGGCACCTCGATGTCGGCTCATCGCATCCTGGGGCTGAAGCAGGTCCCAAGGGTTTGGCTGTTCGCCAATTAAAGCGGTACGCGAGCTGGGTTTAGAACGTCGTGAGACAGTTCGGTCCCTATCTGCCATGGTTGTGGAAGCTTGAGAGGATCTGCCCTTAGTACGAGAGGACCGGGGTGGACGTACCTCTGGTGTACCTATTGTAGCGCCAGCTGCATCGTAGGGTAGCTATGTACGGAATGGATAACCGCTGAAAGCATCTAAGCGGGAAGCCAACCTCAAAACTAGGCTTCGTTATAGGATCGTGGAAGACTACCACGTTGATAGGCTGGATGTGGAAGTGTGGTAACACATGAAGCTAACCAGTACTAATAATCCAATGCTTGAATTACAATACACAGCGAAAAGTTTTAACTTACATGTTATAAAAAGTTTGTGGCGGTCATAGCGGAGTGAAAAAACCCGATCCCATTTCGAACTCGGTCGTGAAGGCCTCCAGCGCCGATGGTACTTAGTCTTAAGGCTTGGGAGAGTAGGACGCCGCCTATTTATAAAGTTTTTTTTTAATATATTCTTATATAATGAGACAATACTTAGTTTTCTTTATAACATATATTTTTATTTTACTGGTATCACAATACATATTTTACGATTATTTTAATACTTACCACA
>QCDA01000010.1 GCA_003281065.1 Pelagibacteraceae bacterium AG-349-E10 | reverse complement strand
AAACATCAAAAGCGGGTTATAATCACCCGCTTTTTTTTATGATAGAAGTTAACAACTTATCTTTTGCTAGAGGGAATACTCTTATCTACAAAAATATTAATTTTAAAATACGTCCTGGTGAATTATTGCTCATTCAGGGTGCAAATGGTGTGGGCAAAACAACGCTGTTATCTAATATCGTCAATTTTATAGATCCATTGGAGGGCAGTATAACTTACAATAACCTGGTAATCGATAATCATATTGCCTCTCAATCATTTTTATATATTGGTGAGACTAACTTTGCCCATGACTCTCTGACTTTAAATCAAAATATTGAATATTGGCTTTCAATACATAATGTGAAATTCAATAATTCTATAAAAGATAAAAGTGTAAATTATTTTTTTCAGGAATTAAATCTTGATAAAAAATTTTATCAGCTTTCATACGGTCAAAAGAAAAAACTTCAATTGTTACTGCTTATGTTAGTTAATAAACCAGTTTGGATACTAGATGATCCACTTAGTGGACTTGATGATAGAACGATAATAAATTTAAATAATTTATTTGAAAAAAAGTTAGAAAATAAGGGAATAATTATATTAGCAAGTCATCAAAATATTAATTTAAATAATTATAAAACACTTCAATTAACATGATAAAAAATTTTTTAAAATTAATTTTAAGTGAATTTCAACTTATGCTTAAAGGGAGCGTCTTCAGTTTTGTTCTCTATTGTTTATTAATTATTTCGTGTTCTATTTTTGCATTATCATTAAAACATCAGTCAATGGGAATTAATGCTCCATTATCTTTCTTATATATAATGATTTTTTTTATTTCATTATTTAAAGTTGAAAAAATTTATGCCCAAGATTTTGATGAAGCAAAAATTCATCAGTATCTACTTTCTCCTTTCTCTCTAGAGATAATTGTTTTCGTTAAAAACATGATGATCTATTTCAATTTAATTATTTTTTTCATTATATTCTCACCACTAATTTTGATTATTTTAAGTATTGATCTAACTTATTTGTTTAAGATAAATATCCTTCTAGCGCTCTCACTTTTAAGTATTATTTTCATAGCTTCAATGACTGCATCTATAACTATCTCTAAAAATAATAGGCTTTCACTTACAAGTATTTTAACATTGCCTCTTTTTGTCCCTATTCTTATATTTTCTATGGCAATAACTGATTTAATTGATTTTAATACAGGTAGAATGTATTTATTTTTTGTAGCTTATTTTTTATTGAATTTGGCCTTTTCACCTTTGCTTACTAGTTTTGCACTAAAAAAATTATCAGTCTAATGTTTGCCATAACTCCAAATACACTCTCTAATTTTATGATCTCTCTATCTAGATATGTTATTTTATTATCACTTGCATTAATAAGTGTTTCTATTTTTCTTATTATATTTTTAGAAAATGATTATTATCAAGGTATCTCATTCAAAATAATGTTTATCCACGTGCCAACTGCTTGGTTATCATTGGCAATTTTTCTATTGATGGGAATAAGCAGTATTATTGGCTTAATATTTAAATCCCCTACGGCATTCACAGTTGCAAGATCTTTATCTCCGATAGGATTGATAATGAGTATTATCGTTTTAGTTACTGGTTCGATATGGGGAAATTTGACATGGGGAGCGTATTGGGTATGGGATGCGAGGTTAACTTCAATGTTAATTTTAGCTTTCATTTACTTAGGTCACATTCTTCTTTTACATTCATTTGAACACTTCCAAAAAGCAGATTTTGCATCCTCAATTTTGGCGATAATAGGACTGGTGAATCTGCCTATTGTTAAATTTTCTGTTGATTGGTGGACGACTCTTCATCAAGAAAGTAGTGTTTTAAGAATGGGAGGGCCCAGTATGACTAATGACTATTTAATCACATTATTAGTGAGTTTTTTTGGTATTTTTATGCTTACAATATTCTGGTTTTCTAACATTTTTTATATAATTGTTGAAAAAAGAAAAATGGAGAGATCTATACTACTTAATGACTAGTTTAGAGTTTGTTTTAGTTTGCTATGGATTTTTCGGGTTCATCTGTGCTGTGACAACGATTGTAATTATGCTGCTTAAGAAAAAAGTCTTTAATATGGTTAGTGCGCATAATCAAATTAAATAATCAAATAAAAAAGCGATTTATTTTTTTACTAATAATATTCGCCTGCTTTTCTACTTCTGTATTTTTAATAAGTTATTCTTTAAAAGATCAAATTGCATATTTTGTTGAACCAACTGATCTAAAAAGTATGAATAGTATAGAAAATAAGTATTTAAGGGTTGGGGGGCTTGTTAAAAAAAATAGTTTAAAATTTTTAGATGGAAACTGGGTTTTTGAAGTAATTGATCAAAATCAAAATTCTGTAAATGTTGTATTTTCTAAAACACTTCCAAATCTAGTAGAAGAAAATAAGGGTATTATCGTTGAAGGAAAATTTATTGATAACATTTTTGTTGCAGAGATAGTTTTGGCCAAACACGATGAAAACTACATGCCCCAAAGTGCTATAGACAAACTTAAAGAAGAGGGAATATGGAGAGGAAATTAATTGATATCTTATTTAGGTAATAGCATTATTTATATTTCGTTAGTGCTAACTATCTTGTTTTATATAAATTTATTAAAGAAAGTAATTCCATCAACTACTTCTTCTTTAAAATTAATTTATTTTATAAACCTCATTCCCTTTGGACTTTTAATATATGCATTTTCAATTTCAGATTTCACTTTATTGAACGTTGTCGAAAATTCTTATGTTGATGATCCTTTTTTTTATAAAGTGACATCTGCCTGGGGTAGTCATGAGGGATCAATTTTATTGTGGGTTTTTTTAATTAACTTATTTGGAGTTTTTTTCCTTTATAAAAATCAAACTGTTGAGATTCATAAAAATATATTGTTTATATCAACTTTATTTATTCTTTATGTAATAGTTAGCTCAAATCCATTTATTTATGTAGAAGCAAATGAAAACGTTTTAGGTTTGGGTCTGAATCCAATCTTACAACATTTTTTATTTGTAATTCATCCACCAACATTGTTCCTAGGGTATATTGGTTTAATTGTTCCTTTTGTGATATCTGCACATATGCTAGTGAATAAAAAATTTTCAGAAAAATTATTTAAAGAAATGTTGATTTGGTCAAAAATTTCATGGTTTTTTTTAACTGGAGGAATAGTTTTAGGTTCGTACTGGGCATACTCAGAACTAGGATGGGGAGGTTGGTGGTTTTGGGATCCAGTAGAAAACATCTCACTAATCCCATGGTTATTAAATACCGCCTTGATACATTCTCTTCAAGTTTCAATCAAAAGTAACCAACTAAAATTATGGAGCCTAAATTTAGGGCTTTACTGTTTCATCGCATCAGTGTTCGGAACTTTTTTGGTTCGTTCAAATTTAATTGTATCTGTTCATAGTTTTGCAACAGATCCACTCAGAGGATTATTTTTGATTATTATAATCGCATATTTGCTAGCAATGACAGTAAGGCTAAATATAAAAAGTATTTCTAATTTCAATGAGGACTCTTTTGATTTAATTAGCAGAGAGAGTTTTCTTTTATTAAATAATATATTTTTTATTTGTTCTGCACTAGTTGTCTTCATTGGAACAGTTTATCCATTGTTTAGCGAAATGATTCTTAAGACATCAGTGTCAGTTGGTGCACCATATTATAATTTCGCATTTAATTTGTTACTAGCACCATTAATTTTATTCATGGCATTTGCACCGCAGATAAGTTGGGGAAAACATGAAAAAAAAGATGAACAAATACCTTTTATAATAATTTTTTCATTATTGGTTTGCTTGGTATCCTATTATTTTTTAAATAATTTTTATTTTGCGCTTAGTGTATTTATTACAGTTCCATTATTTTTAAAAAGTATTTTAGTTTTAAAAAGCAATTTTAACAAAAATATAAGTTTTTATTCTCAATGGCTGGCTCATATGAGTATTGGTTTTTTTATTATAGCAGCTGTATATACAGAACAATTTGACTATGAAGAAAACCTACTATTTGAAAAAGAATCCACTAATGAAATAAAACTACAAAATAATAAAACTGCCATAATAAAAAATATTAAAGACGAAAAATTTCAAAATTATCAAAAAATATCAGTAGACTTATTAATTTCTGATGGGCAAAAAGAAAAAGAGCTCTCGCCTTCAAAAAATATCTACCAGCCTTCAGGGCAAGTCACAAATGAGGTCAGTACTACTAATAACCTCTTTAGTCAATATTATGCAACAATATCAACAATTGAGAGCAATAAGGTTGGGATCAATTTAGTATATAAACCATTTATAAATTTATTATGGTTAAGTGCAATTATGCTTATTTTTTCAATATTTTTATCTGTTGTTAAAAAACGATGAAGCGGAATCTATTATTACCTGTAGTTGGATTAGTAGTGTTAGTTGTAAGTGTGCTATTTTACTTTAATCAATCGACTAACAAAAATAATTCAAGAGATGAAGTATCGATTTTAATATTTAAAACACCAGACTTTATTAACAATAAATTAATTAATGAAAATACATTAGGTGAATTTTACATTGTTAATTTTTTTGCTTCTTGGTGTAAGCCATGCTTAGCAGAGCACCCTTTGTTAATGGAAATGAAAAAAAAAGGTGTTAAAATTATTGGTATTAATTTTCGAGACGATGAAGAGAATTTTAAAGAGTGGATTAATGAACATGGAAATCCTTTTGAATATATTTTAAGAGATGATGGTACCATCGCTTATGAGATGGGTTTAATTGGTGTTCCAGAGACATTTTTTATTCTAAATAAAATAATTCAAAAAAAGATACAAGGGCCTTTATTTTATGAAGATATCGAAAAGTATTTATAAACTGATTATACCATTTTTAATAATTCATATATCTGTAATTAGCTTTGCAGGCGTAAATGAGTTAAGCGACTATTACAAAACAATCAGGTGTCTAGTTTGTGAGGGTCAGAGTATTCAAGAATCTGATACAGAGTTTGCAATAAATTTAAAAGAGCAAATTCAAAAAAAGTATAATTCTGGAATACCGATTAAAGAAATCAATCAAGAATTAATCAAAATTTATGGTGAAGAGATATCTTTTGATCCACCTAAAAATCATATATTACTTTGGGGGATGCCTTTAATTGTACTAATAATTATTTTTATATTTATTAGAAATAAAATTAGATTTTTTAAAAGAGTATAAAATAATTTATTTAAATAACTTATCTAATCAAATTGTACTTATTAAACCTCAATCTTTTTCTCTCGTTAGTTGGTAAATGTTTATTCAATCTTCTATTAATTAAGCCAAATAAACCAATAATCAATAATGTTAATAAAATAAAGTAAAAGCCAACAATTGGATAAGGAACAAAAGGATTAAAGGTTTTATCAGCGAAATAACTGGCATAATAAATCGCATCTCCTTTTTGTTGCCACGCTGGAAAACCAGTAAAAAAAACCAATGTTGTTGCATGAAACATAAAAATTGCTTCATTTGTGTAAGAGGGCCATGCCAAGCGTAGCATTGTTGGCCATATAATCCGTCTGAATTTTTTAATTCCTGTAAAGCCAAAAGCATCTGCTGACTCTAAATCTTGACTTGGGACAGCGCGCAATGCTCCATAAAAAATCTCTCCTGCGTATGCAGATGTATTAAAAAATAAAACAATTAAAGCACCTAACCAAGCTTTGGTAAGCCAACGCGTTTCAACTGTAACTACAAGAAATCCTAGATCAATATCAAATCCTAATCTTGGTAAAAGAACAAACAAATCATATGCAAAGAAAAATTGAATGAATAAAGGAGAGCCTCTAAAAATAAAAATAAATAATCTACAAGGAGCATTAAATAAAGAAAGATTTGAATTTTTACCTAAAGCCAGAACTGTTGCAAAGAAAAATCCAAGGAGTAATGCCAAAACAGCAAAATATATGTTCCAAATCATTCCCGAACCAATTAATACAAATTGTTCACAAAGTGTTATGTCAGCTTTTGGTAAAAGTCGCTCTCCATAACCTATAGATCTAAGGCCGTAATCAGATAGTGTTTGAAAACAACTCGACATCAGCCAGCCTTACCTGCCATGGTAGCTTGTCCTTGAGAAAGACGAGTTGATATTTTGTCTAATACAGATTGTGACAAGTAAGTTAATGATAAATAAAAAATCATAAGTACTCCAAAATACCAAGCTCGCCAATCAGGGTGTGGGTACTCATATACACCAGTTTTAATGCCACCTAGTTCTTTGGCCCAATAGACTATATCTTCAATCCCAAGGAGAAATAGAAGTGGGGTTGCTTTAATTAAAATCATCCATAAATTTGACAGACCTGGTAATGCATATATCCACATTTGTGGTATAAGAATTCTTCTAAAAATTTGACTTTGAGAAAAGCCGTAAGCCTCTCCTGTTTCTATTTGAGATTTTGGAACTGCGGCCATAGCTCCAGACAAAACGTTTCCAGCAAAAGCTCCAAAAACAAAGCCAAAAGCAAGTAATGCTAGAAAAAATCCATAAATATCGTGCACCCACTCGCTAGCAGTGTTTAAAGGAAGTTTCGCAGCTGCACAAACGACAAAATCATTACCTTGCCTTATTGGCTCAGTAACATCAGAACATAAAACTTTATGACGCAAATATTCAAATGCTTGATCAAGTGCTATTGGAATAAATAAAAAGAAAACAATATCTGGAATACCTCTTATCATCGCAAGATACCCTTTTCCTAAAGAGCGAATAATTCTAAAAGTCGATCTTGAAGCAGTAGCACCTGCAAAACCAAATGCCATTGCCAATGGAGCTGCCAAAGAAAGCAAGCCCATTACAACTAAAAAAGAAAAATAAAATGACATATGTTTTGCTGTAGTGACATAACATGATAACCACATTAATCCTTCTAAGGTTTTAGGGTCCACACAATAACTAAACATTTAGAAATTCCTTTTGTGTATCTGTTTTTTGAGGTGAAAAATCTCTAATTAATTTATTTCTTTTTCCTGATAAAACCTCATCTATACCAAACTTACCAGCCAAAGGTGCATTAGTTATACCTGAATGCATAACTGCTAAATATATACCATTTAATTTTTCACCTTTTTGATTTATGAGACGTCCAATTTTAGGCCTTCCATCAATTGGCAAAGGTCGTTTACCAAGTGTAAAATGATCCAAAATCATATTTCCATTATAGTTGAGCCTAGTTGCCATGTCTTGGATAAGTTTTTTTGCAGTACCCTTAATGTTTTTCTCTTGGCTTGAGTCATCATCGAATTTTCCACCTATTACTAGTCTTCCTTTGTCATCCTGTCTTACATGGAAATCAAAACCTGTGATTGGGTATTTTAATAATGGGGGCAATGGTTTTGTATAAACTAATAAACCTAAACTTGAGTGCATTTCAAAAGGAATATTAATTGTTGATAGTAATTTTGGAGCACCAAGTCCAGCAGTTAAAATTACGTCATTATCATTAATAATCTCATCATCGGTTTTGACACCAATAACATTGTTGCTATCACATATTATCTCTTTTACGTTAGATTTTAATATTTTCGATCCACTAGCTTTGAAAAGTTCTTTAGTTGCTCTTACACCATCAATGGCCAAGTCATCAACACCAAAGCCAGCCATAGATGGAAAGTTATTTAAATTAGGTAAATATTTTTTTAGTTCAGATTTAGTTGATATTTTTACAGACTGTCCCCAACTTTGATGCTGTTTTATAGTTTTTTTAAGCTCTTTCTCTCCTTGATCCCAAATAAATGCTCCTTTTGATGTATAATTTAAGTTTGAAATATAATTTATTAATTTTGGCCAGTA
This sequence comes from Pelagibacteraceae bacterium AG-349-E10, assembly GCA_003281065.1. Taxonomy (GTDB): domain Bacteria; phylum Pseudomonadota; class Alphaproteobacteria; order HIMB59; family HIMB59; genus HIMB59. The sequence goes on along the minus strand of QCDA01000010.1, from coordinate 11,554 downwards.
ATTCAAATTAGCCAAACGAAAATTAGCGTAGCTTTTATCATTACTGGCATAACCATTTACCCAGCCCCAAGTGTTTGATGTAGCTTGGTTTATATCACCTGGTAAATGTGATGATAAGACAGTTATCTTATGTACACCATTTTTGTAAGCATGGTAGGCAAAGGATGCACCTACAATTCCTGCCCCAATTATAATCATTGTAAGGCAGATTTTATATTATGTTTCAATGTTTCTTGAGTAAATATTATAAAGAAAAAAAGAGGACGGATATTCCGTCCTCTTGCTGTGTAATTTAAATTAGATAATCTTAAAAGGTTGCGGCTTCAAAACCAAACCACTTTTTAATAAGTGCATTTAGTGATCCGTCGTCTTTCATTGAGCTAATAGCTGCATTCATTTTGGCTTTTAACTCTGTATCAGACTCACGGATACCCATTCCAACACCTCCGCCGATAGATACTTCTCCTATATTTGCAAATTCACCGTTTGACTCTGCAATAATAGATGCAAGGTAATCACCATCTGCTAAGACAGCGTCAGCTTCACCGTTTTGTACTGCAGATATTGTTTCTTCTGCTGTTGCAAATTCAACTAAAGTTGCTCCACTTTCAGCAACATAGCCTGCCTGAATAGTTGCAGTTTGTGCAGCAATAACAGCACTATCTACATCAATGTCTGCACCACTCATTCCCATGTATACAGATGGAGATGGTGGAAAATAATCTTGTGTAAAGTCAATCACCTCATCACGCTCTGCTGTTATTGACATACCAGCAATAATTGTATCGTAGTTACCAGACACTAAATTAGGAATGATAGAGTCCCACTCGTTTATAACCCAAACGCAATCTAGATTTGCACGAATACAAAGCATGTCTCCAACATCTTTTTCGAATCCATCAACTTCGCCATTATCGTTAATAAAATTATATGGAGGATAAGCACCCTCTGTGCCCATTCTCACTGTTTCTGCGACAGCAGATCCAAATAAAAAAAGCGCAGCTAGTGCTGATAGTATTATTTTTTTCATAATTTTCTCCTTGTTCTTCCTCTATTACTTCGAATAAATACTTACTGAAATATAAACTAAAATAGAGTAAATAGATAAACTTTTTATAAAAAGGCCTAGAATTTTTGATTAATTATGATGAATAGAACAAATCAGCGTTGATTATACTACCGTTTTGAATATCAATATTTTGATAGCGAATATTTCCCTTAATTTTTGCTGTTGACTTAATATAGATATCTTTAGCTTGAATATCTCCGTCAACTTCACCTTCAACTGTAATAGTATCAGCAGTAATAGTTCCCTTAACATAAGAACTTGGTTTTAAATTAATGGTTGATGATTTTAAAGTACCGGTTAAATGTCCAGAAAAATCTATATAGTCTGTAGACTCGAGAGAACCATTTATTTTTATATCTTTAGCTAAAGTTGATTGATTGATTGTACTGTCAGTATCAAACATAAATTCAGTTTTTACTTCAGGTTTTTTTTCACTAGATCCAAATAACGCCATTATTGATCACCCTCTTGGTTTTCATTAATCTCATCTTCTTTAACTTCATCATTAGAAACTGGTGTATAAGATTGGACACTACCTCTATGTCTTAAGGTGCCCTGAATTCTTGCACCATAACTTACTTGTAATGAGGCATATTCAATAATTCCTTTGATATTTGCAGAATTATTTACGATCAAATAATCGTCTGAATTTATCTCACCATCAACACTCCCAGAGATAGTTATCTCTTGACCAGACATGTCTCCACTAAAAGCACCTTTACTATTAATGTTAATATTTGAAGATTTAAGAGTTCCAGTAAGAGTGCCAGAAATATCTGATGTTTCTGCTCCCTCTATTCGTCCGTCAACTCTAACGCCGGAACCTATATTAACAGCTTTAGCATCATTATCTATCGGGGTAGATTGAGATTCATCACTTGCTAACTCAGAATTATTTTCATCCATCTCAGTACTATTCTCATCCATTGACTCATCCTAACACAATCTAAATGTTCATAAAATCTAAATTATTTTCTAAAAACATTGAATTGATTAGGTTTTTAGAACAAATAAATCTGATTTTTATAAATTTAATACAATTTAACAATGTAACTTTTAGATTTACTATTTTTTGCAATATCTTTGAAATCGAAAAAATGAAATATTAGTAAAAATGAAAATACTTGAGTTAAATCGGTTAGAGAAAAAATTTGGTGACAATAAAGTTTTAAAAGGCATTAATCTTATTGCCAATAAAGGAGATGTCGTAAGTATTATTGGAAGTTCTGGATCAGGAAAGAGTACTATGCTTCGTTGTGTAAATTTTCTTGAAACCCCTGATAGCGGTACTGTAAATGTTTGTGGTGAAATTATCAACTGTAGTGATGAGAATTTAAAAAAACCTAGTAAAAATTTACAATCAAAAATTAATTTAATTAGAAAAAGATTGGGTATGGTTTTTCAAAGTTTCAATCTTTGGTCACACATGAACATTTTAGATAACATAACAGAGGCTCCTGTAAATATTTTAGGAATAGATAAAGAAGTTGCACAAGAACAGGCAATGATACTTTTGAAAAAAGTAGGAATCGAGGACAAGGCAAACGAATACCCCTCTCATCTATCAGGAGGTCAGCAACAAAGAGCAGCGATAGCAAGAGCACTTGCCATTTCTCCAGAAATATTATTATTTGATGAGCCGACATCATCGCTTGATCCAGAATTAGTAGACGAAGTCTTATCTGTTATTCGTAATTTAGCTGAACAGGGAAAAACAATGTTAGTTGTAACTCATGAAATGGCTTTTGCTAGAAAAGTTTCAAATAAAGTTATTTTTCTCCATGATGGTCTTGTGGAAGAGGAAGGACATCCTGACACAGTTTTCACAAATCCCCAGTCAGAGCGTTGTAGGAATTTCTTATTTAATAGACGCGAATAATTATTTTTTATAATTTATCAAAGTGAATTCATTACTACTGTTCTTGGTAAGACTATTAGACTTTTACACACTTATTGTATTTTTTTATGTAGTCGTGTCTTGGTTATTTCATTTTAACATATTAAATAGTCAAAATATTTTTTTGTGGCGAGTTTTTGAAAGTTTTAAAAAACTAACTGACCCTCCCTTAAATTATATAAGAAGATATTTACCAAACTTAGGTGGCTTAGATATTTCACCAGTACTTTTAATACTAATAATATACTTGTTTAAAGATTTACTGATTGAGTATTGGCCAAGAGGATAATGATAAGGAGAATAAAAAAATGGCAGATATAATTGATGGAAAAGCTTTTGCAGCAAAAATTAGAGCTGAGGTAAAAGAGGACTCAGACAAATTAATCTCTCAAAAACAAGTAGATCCCTGTTTAGCAGTGGTGCTAGTAGGAGAAAATCCAGCTAGTAAGGTTTATGTAGGTCAAAAGACAAAAATGGCTGCAGAATGTAATATTAAAACTAAAGATTTCAAATTAGAAGCAAGCACAGATCAAGAAACATTATTGAAATTAATTGATGAACTCAACAATGATAACTCGGTTCATGGTATTTTAGTACAATTACCTTTACCTAAGCAAATTGATGAGAGAAAAGTGATCGATGCAATTGTTGTAGAAAAAGATGTTGATGGTTTTCATGCTATAAATGCAGGAAGACTTTCTATTGGGGGTGATATGTTGAAAAAAGCTTTTATTCCATGCACTCCTTTAGGTTCTCTTTTACTTTTGAAGGATCACATTGAAGATTTAAAAGGTAAAAGTGCTGTTGTAATTGGTAGGTCAAATATAGTGGGTAAACCTATGTCGCAACTTTTAATCGAAGAGTCATGTACGGTTACTGTAGTGCATTCCAAAACCAAAGAAATTGAAAAAGTTTGTTCACAAGCTGATATTATTGTTGCAGCAATTGGAAGAGCCAAAATGATTGACTCAAAATGGTTAAAAGATGGTGCTGTTGTAATTGATGTTGGTATCAATCGAATATCTGTTACAAAAGAGGATGGAACTGAAGGAAGTAAAATAGTTGGTGATGTTGATTTTGAAAGTGCTTCAGAGAAAGCCTCTAAGATCACTCCAGTGCCAGGAGGGGTTGGGCCAATGACTATAGCATGTCTACTAAGAAATACCGTAACATCAGCATATCGTCATGCTGGCCTTGATGACCCAAGATCAATTTAAAAAAAAGTAAAAGTTAATTAAGTTTTAATTTTTCCTGAAATAGTTCCACCAGGACTTGTAACGAGTCCTTGCTCATCTATTATTACTGGACCAGATACAGGATCAGTAACGCCTAGCTCCGGACTAATCTCTTCAAGTAAATCTCTCACTGTATCCAAGTATGCGATCATCTGCTGACGAGCTTTTGCTAAACTATCCTCGTCGATCCACTCCACCACACTGCAATAAGAACGGTCTCCTGTTTTAATAACTTTTCGAAAGATTACACCATCAGGGTTAACAAACTTTTTCATCGAAGCTGTAAAATTTTCAACCTCGCCTTCTTTGACTACGAACTTAACAACACTTATAAATTTTGGCATGTTTCAATTTTATTAATATTTTCAACAAAAAATAGATAATTTTATAAATTTTACTCTTTGACAACCCATTTTGGGTTGCAGAAAACCCATTTTAGGTTTTAATATTATATAAATTCAAAATGGACACAAAAAAAGATTCTGATCAAAAATCAACTTACAGCAAAGCAGCCTATGCTTGGCTTATGACTATTACCAGCTATTACAAAAGAGTTAGTGATTTGGGAATAAATATTGATGAGTTAATGACTCTCAATACGGTTGCCGCTAATTGGCTGTATAAGATTAACTCCTCTGACACTAAATCACTGGAAGAACTAAAGGGAATGTCATCTGATGAAATAAAAAAATATTTCAAAGGTTCTAAGCTATCAATATTAAGTATTTCCAACATTTTAAATCAACCTAAAGAAAGTATCCGAAGACGTGTTCAAAAATTGATTGACTTTCAATTATTAGCAAAAGATGAGAGTAGTGGAATTATATTAGGAGAAAATTATACAAAAATAATGGGTGGGTTTGGTGAAGTAACTACCAAAGAACTTGCACGACTAGTCTCTAATCTAAATGAAGTAAAGTTCGTTGAAGAAGTATCAGGGGTAAATTTAATTAAAAAATTAAAATGAAAAAGCTTTTATCATTTTCTTTTTACGATTTTGGAAATTCTGTATTTCCCATGATTGTAATTACAACTTTAACTTCTAGTTACTTTGTTAATCATGTCATTGAAAATCAACAAACAGGGACTGCATTATGGCAACTAATTATTGGTGTATCGGGGATTTTAATTGCATTAATTATGCCCTTTATAGGTAAATTATCTGATGCAAAGAATAATGGGCGCGTAATTTATTTAAGATTTTTTTCAATCATTTGTATTATATCTATAGCTGCTTTTTGGTTTGTATTACCGGACTCAAATTATGTTCTATTTTGTCTTTTTTTATTATTTTTAGGAAGTATTAGCTATGAAGCATCGAATAGTTTGTACAATGCAACTTTAAAAAGTTGTTATTCAAAAGATTTGGCTTTTGGCTCTGGAGTTGGTTTTGGAACAGGATACATAGGGGGGGTGCTTGTCCTAATAATAATTCTCTACCTGTTTATACTCCCCGAAGAAAATATTCTAGGATTAAATAAGGATAACCAGACCCCAATTCGCTTCTCGCATTTAATACTATCTTTGTGGTTTTTAGTATTTTGTATTCCTTTAATGTTTTTTACTAAGTTCAATCAAAAGGCTCACATTATTCCAAATAAAACAACTCACACAATCAAAGATTTGATATGGATTAATGGTCTTACAAATACTGGTAGGTATTTAATCGCAAGAATGCTTTACATGGATGGTTTAATTATTGTGACGACAACAATTGGAATTTTTGGAACTTCTGTAATTGGGATATCAATCAGCAAAATCATAATAGTAGCAATATTGTGTAATATTAGTGGAGCAATTGGGTGCTATCTCTTTGGAATATTTTTCAAAAACGATAAGAAAGTTATTATAACTTCTCTTGCATTGCTCTCTGCTATTATCATCTCCATGTCAGTAAACACTAATCCGACTGTGTTTATTATTCTTGCAGTATTAGGTACCTTTTTTTCAGGACCTCTACAAAGTTCTAGTAGAGTTGTCATGGCAAAACTCATACCTGATGAAATGCAGGGATTAGGATTTGGCATGTTTACTTTTTCAGGAAAAGCAACAGCTTTTTTAGGACCCCTTTGTGCTGCAGCGATTACTTTTTTATTCTCTCAACGTATAGGTTTTGGATTTTCAATAGTGCTACTCCTTTTGGGTATGTTACTAATGTTAAAGGTTGACTATCAGGATAATTAGAAATTTAAAATCTTATCTCTTATTTCGTAGAAGTCATTTTTTGAGATTGCTTGTGACAAACTAAAGAAAGTGTTTTTCTTTTCATTACATCTTTTGTAAGACTTTAAAAAAGATGAATAAGGCGTAAAACATATTGAAGGGGTTTGTAATATACCCTCCCAACAAAAAGTTTTTAACTCGGATTGTTGATCTTGAATTTTAAATTGACCCAAATCAATGCATTTAAATAAGTTTTTTAGAGTTACTATATAATAATCTAAAGGTATTTCCAGTATTTCTAAACCTGGAAACAAAGAAGGCTCGGTATTTTCAAATGAACTATTTGCTTCAGAAAGGTATTGGCATTCCTTTGCTATAATTGAAAATTCATCAAATATACTTGTAGAAGATATATCAGCACCACTTGCGTCTTTTAAAATAATTTCACTAGGACTCATTCCATGTTTAAGGCGGCTCTTTTTTAAAGATTGGCTAATCTCTTTTTTGATCTTCTGACAATGTTTTTCTATCTGTTTTAAACTTTGAGTAAGTGATTTAACCATTTGATGATTCATCACTTTTTTATTTTGAATTGAGTACAAACAATCTAATGCCTCTAACTCTTGAGAGATTTTTTGAAATTCTAATTTTTGATATGGCTTGATAATTGCTGTTAGCTTGGCAAAGATTTTGAAGTCACTTGATCTCTTAATATCAAGCATTTCTATAAAACGATCATAATCAGTTGCTTTAGAACTTTTAAAAAATAGTCTTTCTTTGATTACGTCACTAAGCTCAGCGCTATTTAAGTGATCAAAGGTTTTCTTTTGATCTTGTTCTTCTAGCCATTTAGATTTGAAAAATGAGCTTGGAGAGCTTATTTTTTTTCCAGTTTCCTTTTGGAACTGGTCTTTCATAGACTGATGTAAGATAATCATAGGTAGTAATAATACACTGATTTTAATAGCTTTTTTGTAATTTATGGCCCAAAATGAGCCACTAATTTAGAAATTTAGCTCTCTTATTAAAGTGGCTGATGAAAAGTCAATAAAGCGTTTGAAGTAGCTTCTTGACTCAATTCCCATGTTCACAAAACCAAGCATTTTATTGTCCATGGCTGAGGTATTATCCTCTAAGTCTAGTGTAACTTTATAATATGCTTGTTCAGATCGAATACCTCCTGAAGGATTTTCACTAGCAGCAATCGGACCATCAAATATTGAGGTAACCATAGGGTACATATCAAAATTATTAATCGGTGATTTACTAATTGAATTAATGTATGCAGCGATACTATCTTGTGATGTAGAAGAAGGAGTGAACCAAATTTCTTTGTTGGTATCCAAAGAAGAAATATTTTTTTCAGATACAAAGGCAATTACTTGGTAATTATTTTTATCTACTAGTTTAAGTATTGCTGTATCTTCATTTAGCCATTGTTGTTTTTTTAAATTACTCAAATTAGTAACCTCACCATCAAAAGGAGCTACAATTTCTAGAGAAGATTTAATTTTATTTAAATTATTAATTTGAGTTTCAAATTTATTTCTTTCACTTTTTAAAAGTAGTAAATCAGACCTATTGCTATCTGTGTCTAAAGCATTGTTTATTTTTATTTCTATCAATTCTAATTCTGCAATAGCTATTTTTATTTCAGAGTTTAATGCAGGTGAGTCTAAATTAATTAATTTTTGATCTTCCTTAACAATTTGTTTTTCTATTACATAAACATCTTTGACTTGTGAATTAATTGGTGGAAAGATTTCTATAAATTTTTCAGATTGATATATTGCAGGAGTTTTTTGAGAAGATTTCCAAGGATAAAATATAATAAATGCCAAAGCGCCTAGTACAAGAATCGACCTTACGAATTGTAAAGAGAGATAAATACTAGAACGTAATCTCCACCATTCACGCATTTCTCTAAAAATAGGTAGTAAAATAAACCAAACAATCTCAACTACAAATAGGAAGATGCCTAAAAGTTTAAATGCAAAGTAATAAACTAATAAGGCTATCCCTAAAAATAAAAAGAAACGGTATATCCAAGTGGCCCAAGCATAAACAATGATCAAGTTTTGTTTTTGAATGTTGATTTGCTCAGGGGGTTTGTGTTTGAACCCAAAGATCCATTGACGAAGTTTCCATTTTGCAAGTGCAAAGGCTCGAGGTTGTAAATTTTCAACTTTTAAATAATCAGCAAATACGTAGTAACCATCAAATCGCATAAAAGGGCTTATATTGATAAGCAAGGAGGAGATCCAACCAGTTGTTGCAACAAAAAATGCTATACTTTTCAACATTCCTTGGTCTGTAATCCCCCATATAAAGGTAGCCAGTAAAGCAAGATGTAGTTCTGTGGAGATGCCTGCGAAGTTTATAGAGAGTCTTTTTTTGTGATCTCTTAGCCTCCACGCATTGGTGTTATCGGTATACAAAAAAGGAAAAAAAACAAGAAAAGCAATTCCCATAGAATTGACATTACAGCCAAAATTTTTTGCAGTGTATGCATGTCCTAATTCATGAATTGCTTTCACACCAACCAGAGCAAAAGCGTAAAACAACAAACCATTCCAATTAAAAAAAAATAAAAATGTTGTTAAGAACTCATCCCATTGCTGGATGACAAAATAAATGCCCATAACACCTATAATGTAGATAAATAGTCTTAAAAATCTTTGGCCAAAAAATTTTGCAATATGTAATGTTTTATCTAAAAAAGGGTCAGGTTTAATTAAGGGAATTTTAAAGAACAAATAGTTATGTATTAAATTCATAAACCAATGTTTTTTTTGTGCATTGTGTTGATGCAATAAAATCTGTACATCTTCTGAGCTGTTATGAGAAATCAAACTATTTGTTTTTAGAAAATTGATAAAATCATTTAGCTGATCCTCTTCTATATCCAGACCTTTTTGTTGTGCTTGTTCAATAAATTGCTTTGTATCCACACCTGCAATCCAATGTTTGAGTATACGAAAGGCATTTACACCTAATGTAAAATATTTATTTCTTAAATTATCGTAGATTAACCACGATGGTGACCCATCTTCCATAGGTGTGCCTTGAAGAAGTTGTAAGTTTTGACGTATTGAAGGCGTAATCATTATAAGCCAAGTGTCTGTCTGACAAAAATAATTGGCTTTCTAAATAAGAAGAAAAATAATTTTACTTCCTCACCAAAAATCTTTGCAGTACCTCTAAGCCCTATTCTAGGAGGGGCATCATTATCAATTAGCTCTGCGGTGACCCGGTAAGCAAGAAGGTTTTGAGTTACAATTTCAGGCTCATATGAAAATTTTGTAACTCTAGCCTTGATAACATTCATAGGGTCAGAGTCCAAAAAAACATTTATATTGGCATCTTTTTTAATTGTAATTGAGTCTTTTACTGGCATGAAGATATTAACTTCCACTAATGAGGGGTTAGCAACAACCATAATGTTTTCACCAATGTTATAGGGTTTGCCGATAATCAACGATTTATCTTGTAAAACGGCAACACCCTCAGCAGGAGAGTAAATAGTTGACCTGTCTAATAGTATGTTTTGATAATTGAGGGTTTCTTGTGCTAATTTTATTTTACTTTCGAGCTGGCTCACCAAAGCCTTATCCTCTTTGCTTTGGAACGAAGATTGTCTGGCTTGAAGTAACTCAGTTTCGATTACCTGTAATTCTTGAAAGGCTAGATCATAGTCGTTTTGTAGTTGAGTTTTTTCAAATTCCAATAGTGGGGTTTCTAAATTCACTTCATCATTATTTTCAACATATACATCTTTAATAACTCCATCTATTGGTGCATTAATTATATTTGGTTCTTTAGGGGCTATTTCAGCTTGGCCAATTGTTGACATAGACACAGGATAAAACATGCTTGCAACTATTCCAGCTACAACAAAAAATTGAAACCATGTCCTTCGAATTAATTTAGCGGCACTTTCAAAAAAGTTATTCTCTTTTAGTGATCCCATTGCATGTCCAACGGAATTACTTAAATGTCGGATATATTCGATTTCTTGTTCTGTCCAACTTTCGTCTCTAACTAATAGTAAAACAGCCTGTGGTCCTTTTTGTGTTGAAAAGCATGGAACCCATAAAAATTGATCGGGTAGAGGGCTCTCCCCTTTAGCAGGGATTAAAGAGACCTTACTTAAAGAAAAGGAATGGGTCTCTGGAGAACCCTCTTGTAATTTTTGTCGAATGATTTTTTGAGCGAGTGTAGTTGTTGCAGATGTTTGTTCAACTACGGCTATGTCTGAAATAGCTTCAATTTTAAAGCTATTTGGTTTTGTCCAAGATCCAAAAAAAGCATACATAAATGGGGCGATACTTCTAAGCTCATTTGTAACTGTGTACCTTATTTCAACAAAAGATTGAGCGTCACGTAACTTTTTCTCAAATGAGAAGATTCTAGATAATCGATTTAATTGATCTTCGCTCAAAATACAACGCGACCACTCATTCCTGGAAGAAGGGCAGGGCTGGTGTCAGTGATGGTGCCTTTGAGTTGAATAGTTTGACTAACTGCATCTACATTTGCACCGATACCACTAATTGTGGCATTAAATTCTTTTTGTATTTCATCAATATAAACTTTAATGGGATGTCCTATTTTTAACCAAGAAATCCATTCGCTTGATACAACCATTTCTAATTCTAAAACTTCTGTTTGAATGATTTTCATTAATTCTACTTGAGGCTGGATTGTTTCAAATGTGTTAACCACAACTTCTTCTACTGCTCCGTCAAAAGGTGCTTTGATTTGACATCTCTCAACATTTAATTCAGCGATGCGTAGTTCTGATTTTGCTTTTTCATATTCTGATATTGATAATTCTAATTCATATTTACCAATTGATCTCATTTGTAGCATTTGTTCATCGCTTTTAAGTTTTATTAAAGCACTATTAGCATTTGCGCTAACTACATCCTTTTGGGCTTCATATAAACTACAATCAAACTGAATTAACAAATCCCCTTTTTTGAATCTTTGCATTTCTTTTACAGCAATGTTTTCTATTCGGGCAGCAAGTTCACTTGAAAGAATAGCTTCTTGCGAGGCTACGACTAATGCTCTTGACTCTCTTACCTCAGCGTTAGCATAAGAGAGCATCAAAACAATTAAGACAACTGTCTTAACCAGATACTTTAAGGATTTTATCACCATAGTTTTCATGTTCATCAAATTCTA
>QCDA01000009.1 GCA_003281065.1 Pelagibacteraceae bacterium AG-349-E10 | reverse complement strand
TGCTTTATACTTAGTTGCCTCAGATACCGTGAAATAGGGCAACGACAAACAATAATTTATTAAGCTTTCATTACTAATATTGTAATATTTTTTTAAAAAATAAATAATATCTCTATCGTATTGATAGCCATTAATCGTAAAAAACTTATTTTGATACTTCTTAAAATTTTTGTAGTCAGTAATTATTATTTGTTGATATTCGTTTTTTGACAATTCATCAATTTGTTTACTGTTTGTTAAATTAGCAAGCAAAACTCTTCTTTCTTGAAACAAATCATTTGATGTGCTGGAGTACACAGAGTCTGTAAGTTTATCAATTTTAATTTGATAAACAGATGAGATTTCTTCGAGCAATAATTCATAAAAACATCCAATATCCTCACTAACCTTATTGATTAATAAAGTTTTATCTTTATCAGACGAAAAAAATTTCTTGATTATTTCTATGTTATTTAATGTCATTACAAATAAATGCAGTATCAGATAGGCTATTAATAAATTTTTTGACTAAATACTCAGTGTTATCAACTTTAATCTCTTCTACCGCTGTACTATTGCTAATGAATTGATCACTTGAAGCTAGAACATAAAATTGCGAGATAGTCTCACTATAAGAATATGTGAAACAATCTAATTTTTTATCAAATATACTTATATTTACAGAAGTATCTATTTTTTCACGATCTGATGTATTATCAATATTGGTGATATATAGGCCCTGGGAATGAGCAATATTTGCTTGCACCTCATATTGTGAATTTTTATCGAGCATTCTAAAATTATTTAATTGACTTTTAAGTTGGTTAGATAGGATTAACCCTTCATACTCTCCACCAATATATGCAACATTCATTTTAAATTTATAATCACCAGCATTATTTATACATGAAGTAATGAGATAACTAATTAATAATAATATTAATAATTTTATCTTGAACATTGATAACTTTCGTAACTTTCTTATTTTGTATTTTATTTTTTATTTTATCTAATTGATAGATAGTTTTTAAAATTTCTTTTTCTGAATATCCCTTTGTAGTGTCAATTGTCGTAACTAATTTACCATGTATTTGTATTGGAAGTTTGATTTTATTCTCAATTAATAGATCTTCATTTACATCCGGCCATTTTTCAATATTATCAGATTTAAATAAAGTTTTATTTAGGGATAGTGATAATTTTGGAACTATTGGGAATAAGCAAATAAGAATTTTTTTACTTAATTTATTATCATAAAGGTATAATTCCTTTTTCTCTAAATAATTAAAAAGAGTGTAAATATCAGCAACACATTTATTTAATGAGAAATTTAAGATATTTTTTTCAATATTGTATACGAACTTTTCGATTTCTTTTTCAATATTTAAATTAATATTACCTTTTTTTTTTAAAAAATACCTTTGAATTCTATTTACTAAATTTTTAGAGCCTTGAATGCCTTCGTCAGTCCACTCTAACTCCCTATCTGGGGGTGAGTCAGATATCATGAAAACTCTCGTTGCGTCTATGCCATAGCTCTCTAAGATTTCATTAGGTTCAACAACATTCTTTTTCGATTTTGACATTTTTTCACATGGGCCCTCTTCAATAGTCTCACCAGTTTTATTTCTCAAGAGCTTTCCATTTTTTGACACAACTTCTATGGGCATGACCCACTCATTAGTAATAGTTTTATATGTTTTATGAGTGATCATTCCTTGTGTAAACAGCTGCTTGAATGGCTCATCAATTTTTAAATTATAAATGTCCCTTAATGCCTTCATGAAAAATCTTGAATAGAGCAGATGTAATATAGCATGTTCTATGCCACCTATATATTTATCAACTGGAAGAAGTTTATTGGCTTGTGAAGGATCAAAAGGCTGATTAAGCTTATTGTTAAGAAAACGTATGTAATACCATGACGAGTCAACAAAGGTATCCAGTGTGTCAGTTTCCCTATAAGCCTCTTTATTAGTCTTTGGGCATATTATTTTTCTCCAACTTTCTTTGTTTATCAGGGCATTTCCTTTACCTTCCAAGCTTATATCGTAGGGAAGTACCACAGGTAATTCAGATTTATCAAGGACCCTATAAGAGCCATCTTCATAGTAAATCACTGGTATAGGGCAACCCCAGTATCTTTGTCTTGAAACGCCCCAATCTCTTAATTTATAATTTATCTTTTTCTCTCCAATTCCAGAATTAATTAAAAATTTTATTATTTCATCGATTGCCTTGTCTTTATTCAATCCGTCTAGCAAGGGTGAGTTAATTAATTTACCATCTCCGATATAGGGTAATTCTGTATCCATACAATCAATCACCTTTATTATTGGTAATTGATATTTTTTAGCAAATTCATAATCTCGCTCATCGTGAGCTGGGCAACCAAAAATAGCACCCTCTCCATAATTATCTAAAACAAAGTTAGCTATATAGATAGGTATTTCCTTATTTAGAATTGGGTGTTTACATTTTAAATTTAAGTTAATTCCAATCTTTTCTTTATCATCACCAACTTCCTCAAAATCTTTTCTAATTTTTTCGATTGAGGCTGTGTCTAGCATTTCATTTACAATTTGATGATTAATAGAAACCGCTATAAATGTCGCTCCATAAATAGTGTCTGGTCTGGTTGTGAAAATATTTAAATATTTATCTTTTTCTACTATCTTGAATTTAATCTCTGCACCTATCGACTTTCCTATCCAATTCTTTTGCATAGTTTTTACTTTCTCAGGCCAGAGCGTTAATTTATTTAAATCATTTAAAAGTTCTTCGGCATATTCAGTTATTTTAAAAAACCATTGAGATAGTTTTTTCTTTTCAACAGTGGCTCCAGTTCTCCAACCTTTGCCATCAATAACTTGTTCATTGGCTAATACTGTTTGATCAATGGGATCCCAGTTTACAATTGCATCTTTTTTATAAGCTAACCCAGCATTAAATAAATCTATGAAAAGTTCTTGTTGATAATGATAATAATTTTCATTACATGTTGCTAATTCTCTGTCCCAATCCAAATCCAAATCTAGTTTAAGAAGTTGGTCTTTCATATTTTTTATGTTTGTTAAAGTCCAATCTTTGGGGTGAGTTTTAAATTGAATAGCTGCATTTTCTGCGGGTAGACCAAATGCATCCCAGCCCATAGGATGAATTACTTCATCACCTTTAAGTTTATGATAACGAGCGCAGATATCGCCTATAACGTAGTTTCTAACATGGCCCATATGAATATTCCCTGAAGGATAAGGGAACATTTCTAAAATATATTTTTTAGACGACAATTTTGAATTATGTATCGGCTCTCTCTAGAGCACCTGCAATTTCTAAAATTTTTAGTGTTATCTGTTTTTCTTCTTCCATGTAATTGTTGTCATCTGGTGACCATATTTCATTATTTTTATTTTCGCATAAGAAATTAGAGGTGATACCCGTGGTAATAAGCTCTTTGGAAAGTATTTGAATTTTAATAAGGCACCTTGTAGAAGCATCCTCAGGATTATTGATCCATTCTGTCTGTATATACCCTCCTTGATTATCTGCAATCTTTAGTGGGTAGGTCTTTGTTACCTCAATCGCAGCTTTCCATAAATACGGATTAACTGAGTATTGATAAACAACTTTATTTCTTCCACTAATTAAATCATTTAATTCACCTTCTAGATCAAAAAATGTTTTTCCTCCTGCCCTTTCTTTTGCTAAACAAGCTTTATATTTCTCTTTACTTAAATTTTCACCAGGCTTTTTACATCCGTATAATTCATCCATTTTTGCTTGATTTGCTTCATAGGTTCCAGTGCATGAAATGAGAAATGCAGCACATAAAACATAAATGTACCTCAACATGTTCAACAAATTAGATCAATTTAAAGAAAAATAAACAAAAAAAAACCGGGGGTCAGTCCCCCGGTTTTGTATCAATATAATTTAGTTATTAATTGTTTAGAAGCTTACGCTTGTACCAACAGCTACAACGCCTTCACCTGTTGTGTTTCCAGCAGCAGCTGCACCAGCACCTGATAAGTTGCTGAATTCAGCAAAGATTGAAGCTCCACCACCGATTGACTGAGATACAGTTACGTCAGTCTTTTGTGATGTGTTACTGTTAGCATCAAATCCAGTGTAACCAACACCTACAGAAGCTCCACCTAAAGTAGTAGAGTAAGCTACTGAGTATGCTTCACCTTCTGTTGCAGCAGTGTCACCATTAGTTGTTTCAATACCTAATGATAAAGTTCCGCCACCAGCAGTCATAGTAAGAGCACCACCAGCTGAGTTATCTTCTGTTCCGTTAGCATCTACTGAAGATGATGAGACAACTAAAGACATATCTCCTAAAGGAATTGTTAAAGATGCACCAGCACCTGTAGTTGTACCACCGTCAATGTTTTGAACGTGTGCGCCATCATAGAAGTAAGTGGCACTAAGAGTCATATCACCAAGAGAAGTTGATGCTGAGATACCAGAACCATCATCTGTTGCAAGTGTTACGTCGTTAGTATGTGTTACTTGGTTTGAGTCAGCGTGTCCAACTAATTCACCAACAAGACCTGTACCTGCAGGCACAGCTACGTCGTCAGCTACTGTAATTGAACCATTTGCAAATGCAAAAGTTAATGCTGTCATACCTGAAGCAGTACCAGCACCACCAGCAGCATCTGGGTCGTTAGTAATTTGACCGCCTGTGCTGATAGTTACACCACCATCAGTTGTTGTTGACATGGAAAATGATATTGTTCCACCAACATGACCTTCTGAGTTACCTTCTGCATCAACATAAACTGCGTTTGCAGAACCACTCACTGAGATATCCGCATTTGCAGCTGTTGAAAATAGTGCAGCTGAAAGAGCAGAAATCGCTACTAGTATTTTTTTCATAATAAAATCCTTTCTTATTATTAGATCTAATACAAAGGAGATATTAATGATTTATTATTAAATTAAATGGTTTTTAGATTGAATTTATAGTTATTGTCAATTATGTTGCATTTATGCAACATAATAAAATTAGCATAATTTATAGCCAAAAAAGCTATCAGATTTGTATTCAAATCCCCTTTTTTCCCAATATTTCCTTTGCATAATCAGCGCGTCATAAAACTCATTTTTATGCTCTAAAAACTCTTTTTTTTCAATAGATTTACTATGCACATCTGTACCAATTTGCCGAATACTTGCCGTTTGAGAGAAAAATGACTTTCTTTTTTCTTCATTAAAATCACTTTCGATACCTAAAAACCTATAGATTTCCTTTTGATGATAATCTATGTTTTTGACTAATTCCTCATATTTAATGTCAAGAATATTTTCATTTGATTTTATTTGATCGTTCCAAAAAATATTTATTGCTTCAAAATTAGACATGAAAACTGCAATATTAAAAAAACTTGCACTGTATGGAATGTTTGTAACGTATCTTTGCTTATAGAGCGATATAGCTACATCCCAAGGGTCTCTGAAAGTCCTAATAATTTTAGAATGAGGTAATATTTTTAACAAGTAACCAATAAACAAAAAATTTTCAGGTAATTTATCAATAATAAATTTAAAATTTCCTCTCAAGTAATCAGTTCTACTTAAGTACTTCTTTTTAAAATCCTTAAAAAACTCGATCGGCTCTTTTTTTTGGCCGTTAACGTACTCGTTAATTAATTTAAATCCGCTTAATAGCTCTCCTCCACTCGTGGCATCGTTACATGAACCTATGATTGACTCTATTAGTGTAGTCCCGGATCTTGGCGTTCCTAAAATAAATATATTATTCGAACCTTCCTCAGATTTAATGTTAGTATCAGATATAAAATTTTTATAATGATTTATAGTGTCCACTATACTTTTTTGATATTCAAAAGAATTATATCTTAAAGAATTCATAGTTTCCTTGTTGCCTAAATGATAGAATGTTTCAGATTTAGCCTTATCTAAATTTTGATAACAAATAGCTAGCCCAAAATAAAGAGGATGCACGTACCAAAATCTATCTAGTTTATTTTGAAAAGATTTATCATTAATTGCAAATTGATTTTCAGCTTTTTCTAATAATTCTTTGTCAATAAGTTTCACATTAATTGTCGCTAATAAATAAAAAATATCTGGATGAAATTTTGCCTTTAGTATTTTTTTCAACATTTCCCCACTTTCTTTATCTCTATTCAATGCGACATTAATTTCTGTTTTTAATTTAATTGCATTTGGAAAGTGCAGAAAGTTTTTATCTGAAGACTCATTAATTTTTTCTAAAGCCACATTTATTAATTGAATTGCTTTTTCAAATTTTCTCAGCTTTAAATAAATTTCTGCAGGGACAGTATAACACAATGGTGAGCTGGGATTGATCTCAGTTGCTTTATCGTACATTAACAATGAGCTTTCGAATTCTTCAATAGATTTTAATGAAATTCCCTTATTTACATAATAATCAAAATCTTTTTCTGCAGAATTTACCTCGTAGTACTCATCTAGAACGGTGATGGCACTATTAAAATTACTCTTTTGAATATGAAGGTATGCAAGAACTTTAACAATATCTTGGTTTTTTTTATTAAATTTATAAAGCTTTTTTGCCTCTACGTAGGCTTTATCTATATTTTTTAATTTAATTAAATTGTGTAGTTCTAAAATTTCTTTTTGCATGGTTTTAATATATAGATAAAGGATAAAATGTCTTTTTTAAATAAATTTCAGTATCACTATCACAGTAAACAACTTGATGAGTTATTTAACAGTGAAAGTTATTTAGAATTACTATCTTATTTAGAAAAACTTCCCAATGATAAAAAGACGTTTCATGATCTTTCTTTCAAATATGTTAACCATGCTATTCACAGTCTGACAGATGACGTATCTAATAAAAAAATAATATGGATAAACTCTTTTCTAAATGAAGATAAAAAATATGTCTTATCATTTTTGGAAAGTTATTTATCTAATTTCGATCCCTTGAAACAAACAATAAAATCTTATCAAGATGAAATTGACAAAATATTATTAAAGTCTGAAAAGGTAGATTTAAATACTTTAATTAATCATTCTTATTTTTTTCAATGGATGATCATTAACAAACATAAATCTCCATATAAATTTATATCAAACAACTTACCTTTTTTTTCAACTGAAAAAAATTTTAATTTTTCTAAACCTAATATTACTCAAGCTTACGTTTATATAATTAACCATCCTTATGAAGTTTATAAATTCATAAAACGAAAAAATAATAATGACCAAGAAATTGCAAGAAATATTTTTCTAAACCTTGATCATAAAGCATCTCTTCAACAACATACTAATATTAGTTTTTATTTATCTAAAAAAGGCTGGCACGTAAATACACAAAGTTGGACAGATGCAAATGTTATAAATTCTCTAAAAGGAAAGATCATTTCTAAAAAAGAATTGCAAGATAATAGCTATGATGTTCTAAGTTCTATTATCCTTCACCTTATTCAATCGGGTGTTGATATGGATTTAAACTATGATTTGATAGATAACTTCATTAAAAAAAATCCTCTCATACATGATGATTTAAATGATGAAATTTCATCTAAAGAAAGAAAATTTCTAGATAAGTATGTCCAAGACATTTTAGATAGTTACGACACCTTATAATTAATGACTATAAATTATGATCAATTAATCGATATTGAAAATACTCTAAAAGAATTTCCCAATGCAAAATTACAAATCGTAACTAAAAATCGTGATGTAAAAATCATAAATGAGTTAATTGATAAGGGATATTATTTATTTGGTGAAAATAAAGTTCAGGAAGCTCAAGAAAAATTTAAAAGTATAAATGATTCAAGAGTCGAATTACATCTTATAGGCCCACTCCAAACAAATAAAGTAAAAATGGCTCTAAATATTTTTCACTGCATACAAAGCATCGACAGAGAAAAATTAGTTAATGAAATTTCTAAGAATATTTTTAAAGAAAAATCAAAAACAAAAAGCTTTTACATTCAAATTAATATTGGCAAAGAAAGCCAAAAGTCTGGGGTATATCCTGAAGATCTTAAAGCCTTATATGAGTTATGTATTGAAAAAAAACTCTTTATTAATGGTTTAATGTGCATACCACCTTTTGACCAACCAAGTGAAGACTTTTTTAATGAAATGAGATCTTTAAGAGATAACTTAAACTCTAATTTAGATCTCAGTATGGGCATGAGCAGCGATTATAAAGTTTCATTAGAATGTGGCTCAAACTTAATACGAGTTGGATCGAGAATTTTTAATTGAAAAAATTATTAATACTCATTTTATTTCCACTTAAATTTTTGTATTCAGTTGAGGTTACATGCAATTTTGAGGAGGTTTATCAAAATAGTGAGATACAACAAGGTATTTTTTTTATAAAAGAAAAAATGTTACGATACCAGTATTATGATCAAGATCTTTTCACAATTATAATTAAAAATAACAATTATTTTCTAATAAATAATCGTACCAAGGTAGTTCAAAATCTTAAAGAAAAGACAGAGTCCCTTGATCAATTAATTGAAATCGTCTCTGAATTTCCAAATATAAAGAATACTTATAATAATGATGGTTTGGCTATAAAAATAGAAAAAAGCTCAAATGAGTTTATCAAAAGAGTTTCAATTAAATCACAAGAAATAAACGTAAGTATTAATATCATGAACTGTAAATTTAATGAAATTAACAAAAAGTATTTCAGACACTTTAATTTTGAAGAACACGGTAGCTAGTAATTGATTAAATTAGTTTCCAATAACCCACTTTTATATAAAACAATATCTAATTATTTATTACAAAAAAATATATTACTGTCATCTTCGAGTAAAAATTATCAAATAGTTATTGATATTCATGTAAGTGATAAAACTTTATGTATCGATATTAACGGCTACAAAACTGAAATTACTATGCCTATTGATATTAATATTTTAAATTCAGAAATTTTAAAAAAAATAATCGATATTAATTTTCCACTAGGTAAACATAAATATTTTCCTTACAAAAGAATAATAAGTCATAAAAGTAATAAATCCCTTTTAAGTGACATACAAAATTTGATCATTAGTAATTTAATTATAAGTGATGGAGGTCTTGATAAAGATCATCTATACAACTTAATTTGGAAAAGAGATAAATCAGTTTATATTAACAAATTAGATACCCATTTGACCAACTTAAAAAAAAAGTTATATCAAGAATTGGATTTAAAAATAAATTTTCATTCTCATAATAAGAAATTACAATTATTGATTGATTAGAATATCTCTCTTTCCAGCATGATTAGGTGGTGACACGACGCCACGTTGCTCTAAAGCCTCCATTATTCTTGCTGCTTTATTATATCCAACCTGAAAGTTTCTTTGTAAAAAACTGGTTGAAGCTTTATTGGTTGTTTTTATAAGATCAATTGATTTTGTGATCAATGCTTCATCTTCATCGCTCAAATTATCAAAATTTTCATCATTATTTTTAATTATCTCATCCAACTCATCAAGATATTTAACTGTCTGACTCTTTTTAATTTCATTTATTAGTTTATTTACCTCATTATCCGATATAAATGCGGACTGATAACGAATTATGTTACTTCCATTCTTGGACATCAACATATCACCATTCCCCAATAATTGCTCAGCACCAATTTCACCTAGAACAGTTCTGCTGTCATATTTGCTTGCGACTTGAAAACTTATTCTTGATGGAAAGTTTGCTTTTATACTACCCGTAATAATATCTACACTTGGTCGTTGTGTTGCCATAACAACATGTATTCCGCAAGCTCTTGCCATTTGTGCTAACCTTTGGACATAATGTTCTACTTCTTTACCTGCAGTCATCATTAAATCTGCCATTTCATCGATAAAAACTACAATGTAAGGCAGTTTTTCAATAGACTTCGCATTGTACCCTTCAATGCTTCTCGTATTCTCTTCATTCATGAGTGAGTATCTTCTCTCCATTTCTTTACACACCCATTTAAGAGCTATGATTGCTTTTTTTGGTTCCGTAACTACTGGGGTCAATAAATGAGCGATGTCATTATACACGCTGAGCTCTAACATTTTTGGATCAATAAGAATTAGACGTAAGTCTTTTGGTGAAAATTTATACAAAATACTAGCAAGCAATGTGTTAATAAATACCGATTTACCCGAACCAGTTGTGCCAGCAACCAATAGATGGGGTGTTTTACTCAAATCTATTACTTCAATATTTCCAGATATATCTTTACCAATACATATAGGTATTTTTGATGAAGTATTTTTAAAATTTTCGTCACTTAAAAGTTCTTTTATAGTTACTGCCTCTCGTTGTTCATTTGGGACTTCCACACCTAAATACTGAGTTCCATAAATTTGTGCTATACGTACAGCACCAACTCCCATGCTCCGAGAAATATCGTCGGCCAAATTAATAATTGTATTAATTTTTATTCCCGCTGCTGGCAATATCTCAAATAGTGTTACAACTGGACCATGTTTTACGTTTATAACTTGAATTTCTATATTGAAATCTAGAAAAACCTTTTCTAAAAGGTTTGATTTTGCTTTTATATTTTCCTTATCTAAATTTTTTTTTGCTGAAATGTTATTTGACTCTAATATTTCAAGTGATGGAGATAAATAACTTATTTTTTTATCTGTCTCATCAATTTCATATCCTTTATTTAAATCACTTACTTCTTCTGAGTTATTCGAGGCTATATTATTAATTATTGGATCTTTTCTTATTTTTGTTTTCTGATTAACACCCCAATTATTTTTACTAAATATTTTTCTAAATTCAATATTAGGCAATTTAACAAAATTTATTATATTTTGTGAGTATATATAAATCAAAAAGCCCACGAATGAAAGCAAGTAAGCTACGTATCCGAAATCATAGAGTATGAAGAGTTGCTCAGCAAAAACCCCCCATGTTTCTATTGACTCTATAAACAAAAAATTTATGTCAAAATGTATCAACGACTGAGGTATCAAAATTAAACTTATAAAAAATAATAATAATCTTATAAAAATATATTTCGGTGACTTTCTAAATAATACTAATAAAGAATAAATTAAAAAAAATAAAACTATTAAGTATCCTAATATTCCAAAAGTGTAAAAAATAAAACTTGCATAATATGAACCAAAATCACCAAAAAAATTTTGACTTTTATAACTAGTAGACGTTAAAAAAGAATTATCATTTATGTCAAATGTTAATAATGCTAATAGTGATGACACAGAAACTAGGAAAAGCGACAATGAGTAAATGTATTTAAACATTTGATATATTTTTTCTTTAAAGATTTCAGGAATATAGCTATTGTTCATTATCTTTTATAAATATAGGCGTCAAAATGAAAAATAAAATAAATAATTATGATTTTTTAATAGTTGGCGCTGGTCTTATTGGAGCAATTGCAGCATTGGCTTTAACCCAAAAAAAATTCAAGGTTTTAGTAATAGACAAAGATAACAAATTAAATAAAGATAATAGAACACTTGCAGTAAATGCAAACTCAATAGATTTTTTAAAAAAACTTGGCATTTGGAACTTACTGAAATCTCCACCACAACCAATAGATAAAATAGTTATAAAAGATGATATTAATACAAAACCTCTTATTTTTGAAAATGACGATGAAACCATGGGAAATGTGATTTTAAATAAAGAGATTTATGAAATTGCTCGGCTGAAATTAAAGAATTTAAAAATTTTGAAAATTGATAATTCAATTAACGTAAGTGAGATTCATCCAAATAAAAATATTTGTATAAATAAGCACAATTATTATTTCAAAAAAATAATAATCAGTATTGGTAAAAGTGTTTTATCTGACATATCTCATAAGAATATTATTTTAAATGAAAAACACTATTCTTATGTTGGCTTTTTTAAGCATGAAAAAAATCATAATAATATGGCTTATGAATTTTTCACTAACCAGGGTCCTTTGGCTGTTTTGCCAGCACCCGCTGATCACAAAAAAAAATCTACATTTATTTATTCTTCAAAAGAAACAATAAATGTAACCCAATTACAAAGACTCATTTTTAATAAAGTTGTAAAATCTCATGGGAAATTAATTTTTGATAAATCTCTTTCTAAATTTCCAATTACCCCTCACCTCACAAAAAACAACAGTAGATTTATTTATATTGGTGATAGTCTTAAGTCTATACACCCAGTTGCAGGGCAAGGTTGGAATCTGGGTATTAAAGATATCCAAACATTATGTAATTTATTAGATCAATATCCTTTAGACACAGAAAATATAAATTCTCTTTACTATTCTAGAAGATTTCTCGAAAGCGCAATATATCTAAGTTTTACCTCTGTATTAAATTTCTTATATGAAAGTAAAAACACTTTTAGTAAAAAAATCATTAAATTAGGTTTTACAGGTTTAGGAAAAATTAAATTAGCAAGAGATATATTTATCAAGCAAGCGATGGGAAGAATTAATTTAATTGATTAGTGTTCTTATTGCTGACAACTTGAAAAGTATTCAAATCAAGAATTGAGTTTATAGTAGTTATTCTTGTTGATATGTTGGGTGACTCGAGTATTGCCTGTTTATCTATTTTATTAAATGGAGCTAACATAGCCAAAGTTGATAAAAGTTGTAAATTAGATGTTTCTGCTAAAACATCCTTGTCTATATCCAATTTTTTCATTTTAAAAAAATTAGTATATTTTTGGATTAATTCTGTTCTGTCAACGCTCGGCTCCATGTTATTTAAATCTGATAGATAATCTTGGCAATCAACAGTTGCTTGATAGTATCCCCTTTGGGTAAGGTTTCTTTCATGTAGTACAAATCTACAAACACCCTCAAGATTTAAAACTAATCTATAGTCTGGCGTTTCAATGTAAGAGGTTATCTTACCTATACATCCCATTTGAAATAATTCGTTATTGTTATTTTTAGGTTGAATTATTCCAATCAACCTATTTTTTTTGAGACTGTCTAAAGTCATTTTTATGTATCTCTCTTCAAATATATTAAGTGGTAACTTACCAAATGGCAGCAACAACACGTTATCTAGAGGAAATATTGGTATAGAACTCGGTATGTTTTTTGAGTCAATTTCAAACAGTTTTTTTATATTATCGTCCATTATTTAAACATCATGCTTGATAATTTTTTTCGAGCACTTATCACATTTGGATCATTAAAACCTAGAAGATCAAAAAATTCTAGTAGTTTTTTCTTAGCAGCTCCATCATTCCAAGTTGGGTTTTGCTCAAAAAGTATTAAAAGTTCATTAAAACCTCTTTCGGTTTCACTTGACGATAGGTAATTGTTAGCAAGTTCATAGCGAAGACTCATGTTTTGGGGATCTGAGTTTACTTTGTTAATAAGCTCATCATTTATTATTTCACTTTTTCCTTTACTGGTAGTGTCAAAAAGTTTCTTTATTTTAGAAATATTTTCATCTTCTAAAATTTTTTCCTCTAAAGAGTCAAACATATCACTTACATCATCATACCGTTTCAACTGAAGTAAGCATCGCAACATCCCAGCTATTATTTTTGGATTTCCTGGATCCATTCCGATTAAATTTTCAAAAAGTTGTAAGGCATCTTCAAATTTTTTTTCACCAAAAATTTTATCTGCTTCTTCAATGAGTTTGGGTATCTCGTTTCCAGGTGCGGCCTCAATCATTTTATTGACCATCTCTTCAATTTTACTTTCTGGTTGTGCACCTTGAAATGCGTCTATCGGTTTGCCATCAACAAACCCGTAAACAGTAGGTATAGATTGAATATTTAGTTGAGATGCAATTCCTTGATTTTCGTCAACATTAATTTTTGCAAGAATAACCTTGCCTTTTTTTTTATTAACTACATTTTCCAAAATAGGTGTTAGTTGTTTGCAAGGTCCACACCAAGGAGCCCAAAAATCAACGAGAACAGGAGTGGTTTTCGATTTTTCAACTACATGTTCGACAAATTGATCCTGATTTATGTCAATTATATTTTCCATTACATATAATAATTAATATTAGTTGTCTAAAATTCAATAGTAAAATTAATACAATTCGTATGTTAAGATTACTTATTGAATTATTTTTATATTAGAATTTATAAGTTCAATGTGAAACTTTATGAATAATAATTATGGTCCAGATAAATTTTTAATTAACGAACTTATTTTAAATTATCAAAATAAAAATTATACAAAAACTAAAAATATTGCTGAAAAGATTATTAAATTATTTCCTAACTATTTTCTCGCTTGGAAAATTTTAGGATTTCTTTTATTTCAAGAAAATAAAATAAATGAGTCTATTAGTTCTTTTACCAATGCAATAAAGCTCAACCCAAAGGATTATGAAACTTATAACAATTTAGGTAGGGCTTACTTGGTTATTGGTAAATTAAATGATGCTGAGACAGCTTTTTTTCAATCAACTTCTTTGAAAAGTGATTATTTTCCAGCTCAATTTAATTTAGCTATGACATATGGCAAACTCGGTAGATTTATTGAAGCAGAAGAAGTTTATAAGATTGTTATTGGACTAAATCCTAAACACGCAGAGGCTTATTATCATTTAGGTAATATTTTTGTTAAATTAAATAAACCCGATAGTGCAGAAAAATCTTATAAAAAAGCAATCGAGATCAAACCTGACTATTCAATTTGTTTTAACAATTTAGGTGTTGTTTATTGGGGTATGGGTAAATTTGAAGAGTCAGAGAAAAATTATAAAAGGGCTATCTCGATAGATCCCAATAATTTAGATGCTTATTGTAACTTAGGTGTTACGCTTCAGTACATGTGCAAGTTTGAGGAAGCAGAGGATAATTATAAAAAAGCCATAAATATAAATCCAAATTATCCAGAGGCCTATAGTAATTGGGCACTGACTTTAATGTATAAAGGATCTTATAAAAAATCTTTTGAGCTATCAGAATGGAGATGGAAGACTAAAAATAATAAAAATAAAAAGTTTGAAACAACCAAACCTCTTTGGAACAATGAGAATAATAAAATAATTTACGTTTGGAGAGAACAGGGTATAGGAGATGAAATTATGTACTGTTCAATGATTAATGAACTAATTGAAGAAAAATCTGCAAAAATAATCTTAAATTGTGATAAAAGACTCAAACCTCTTTTTAAAAGATCATTGAATAATGATATTATTTACAAGGATGATACAGCTATTTCAGAAAGTGAGTTTGATTGCCATATTCCAATGGCATCTCTTACAAATTTCTTTAGATCGGATACTAAAAAATTTAAAAAAAATTTTAATGGATATCTCAATTATAATAAAGATAAGACTAATCAAATTAGATCTACTTTAACTATAGATAGCACTACTAAAATTATTGGTATTAGTTGGAAAACCGCTTCAATCAAAGAGCTGGCTCAATTTAGAAATATTGCTCTTAAAGAATTAATTAAAAGTATCAATGGACCTAATGTAAAATTAGTTAACATACAATATGGTAATACAACTAAAGATATCTATAAATTAAAAAAAGAAATTGATATTGATATTGTTACATTTAATGACATCGACAGTTTCAATGATATAGATAGTCTTGCATCATTAATGGCTGCATGTGATGAAATTGTTACTATTGATAATTCCACTGCTCAATTGGCTGGGAGCCTTGGATTGAATACTAAACTTTTGCTTTCTTCAGCACCAGATGTGCGTTGGGGTCATAAAGGGACAAGTTGTATTTGGTATAACTCAGTAAAAATATATAGACAAATAAATTTAGGTGATTGGAGCGAACCACTTAAACAACTAAAACAAGATTTAAACAATTAAAATTGGTTCCAAAATCTTTGAAATATAATTTATTTAATGATCTATATTGCCTTGAATATGCAAATATATATAATTTTCTCGCGTAAATAGAGATTGAATGTGGACTTTATATTAGAATGAAGATAACTATTCTTAACACTAATATCTCTGTTAAGCGGGCGTAGCTCAGGGGTAGAGCGCAACCTTGCCAAGGTTGAAGTCGAGGGTTCGAATCCCTTCGCCCGCTCCAAATCACATATCTATTTAATCAACAAATTTTAAATTAGGATTAACGTTGATATCTACATCTTCAATAGAATTACCTCTTCTAACTTCATCATAATATACAATTTGCGTTGGTGTTTCCCCTTTGAATGTTGTGTAATTACTTATGAAAGATTGATATATGCCGTGTTTAAAGTAAATTGACTTTGGCTCAAAAAATATTGGTGACTCTAAGATTTTAACAATGTTATTCCCATCAACCCAAGCATCTATTCTCTTATTTTCAAAATCTAAGCACAAAGAAATATCTGTCCATACATCTTTCATACTTTTTAATGTTTTTAATTTATAGTATTTTGATTCATCTTTGACATTATCTCTAGAGCCACTTAGTTTATGCCAATTTAAGTATAAATTTCCTTTTCTAGCATCAATTTGAATCAATGGTGGGAAGGAAGATAAACTATTTGCTATTCCAGTTGGGCCACCCTTTTGGTGTATCTGACCTAATGTGGTGCTAACTTTTCTAATATCAGTAAAATTATTAGATAATTTTATACTGTAACCATAACATTGTTTTCCAGATATTGGTTGACTTGGCTCTGAAGAAAACTCAATCCTTTGTCTATCATTATCGCAGTCACTCCAATTTTCATCACTAAAACAATCACCGTTTCTAAGTTCAAATTTTTGATAATAGTTTCCACTTCTTGATTTTGAATTGTCCTTTATATAGCCAAAGTTATGTTTATTTTGGCCCATAAAATTTTTATGAAAAGTAAAACCACTATTTGTTGTTTTTATAAATAATTTGTCATTTTGATCAAAAAGCAAACCATTAGCAAAAGAGTAAGTTTGAAATATTAATAAAAAAAATATTATTTTAAATATCTCGCTCATTGATAATTTAATCATTTTATTAATTTTTTTTTTAGTTCAGATATTGGATCTTCCCAATTACTTTTATTTTTTTGTCTAATTATGCAGATATTTTCATACCATTTTGGACTATTTAATTTTTCATGTGACCACCTCCAGTCAGCTGGTTTTGATAATAATAGAAATACTCTTTTATTGATTGAGCCAGCCAGATGCACTAAGGATGTATCAATAGATATAATACAATCCATATTTTTTACTATAGCACTTGTGTCGTCAAAATTCTTCCACTGGGAACTTCTCCCTAAAAAAACTATATCATCAGTTTTATTTAGTAATATTTCATCTTTTCTATACAAGTTTTTTTGAATAATAAAAATCTTAAAATATTCACTTAAAGGTAAAAAGTATTCAAGGTCGATCTTCCTTCTATACTCGAAAACTTGATTTATATTTCCGGATATAGCAATCCCTATATTTTTTTTAGTTTTTGATAAATTCAAAATATTTCTCCAAGATTTTACTTTTTCATCGTCACACTTAAAATATTGATTAATTTTTGGAATATTTTGAATATTCATTTTAAATAGAAACGGTAAAGACATCAATGGACATTGGAAATCAAAATTGTTTCTAGAGGCGTCGTGTGTAACCTCACAATTAAATTGTCTCTTTAAGAAATTCAATAGTGGTTCTTGAACTTCAAAAGTTACTTTAGCGCCTAAATTAATAAGCAAATTTACATATCTAGAGAATTGGATTGTGTCTCCTAATCCTTGTTCATGCCAAATAAGTATTTTTTTTTCAAATATTGAATTAATAGATTCAAGTCTGGCAATTTTTTTATATCTGTAACTCTCAAAGTTATTTTTTAACCATCTTAATTCGTAGTTTTTAAACCCATCTAGGTAATTTTGCATCGTGAGTTGGCACAAAGAAATAGCATGGATTGATTCATAGTCCCGACTGTTTATAAATATTGCTTTTCTGTAATTAGCTATTGCTTTCTCTAAATCACATTCTTCCTCCCAAATTGACCCAAGATTATAAAAAACAATAGATTTTTTGTTATTAACATTTGCGGCCTCGTTAAAATATTTTATTGCTTTTTCATTTTTCCCTAATTTTCTAAATGTCACACCAATATTTAGAAGTGCATCAAAATTTTTTGGATTAATTAAAATCGACTTTTCGAAAAAGCCTAATGCAACAGAGTAATTTTCCAAATTATAATTTATTATTCCCATATATATTAATCCTAATTCATTTTTTTTATTTAAATTATGAAGTATTTCTGCATGAGTGAGAGCCTCTTTAAATTTTCTTTGTGATATCATCACAGGTATTAAGTAACTATATAATTGTGAGTTTGATGGGTATTTGCGAATTAAATTTAAAAAAAAATTTTCAGCTTTTGAATAATCTTTGTTCTTTAAATAGAATATACCAGTCTTTATTTGTTCCTCGATCGCTGTCAATTTTTTTTAAAATCCATTTTGACTCATCATATTAATTTTAAATTTGAGATAACCAATTTTTTAATATGAAACTATAGGCTAAACTTATCATCCTTATAAAATTCTTTTTTCCAATTACTATAATTTAATCCTTTGAAATTTATCTTATTGTGTACAAACCATGTCTCATAAATTTTGTACTTTTTGTTTCTTGAATAAACATCTTTAATAGCAATTTTGTAATTATTATTCTCTAAAAATTCAGTTGATAAAGTTTCGTATTTGTTACCAATATTATATTTATCATGCTCGAAACTAATATAATCAAATTCTAAATTTGAATTTATTATTTTCTTTAATATCTTAAAGGTATTCTCTGCTGGTTCTATGTCACAAGATAGGTAATTTAATTTATTTGGTAGTTTTTTTTGTTTTATTAATAATGAATAATCAATGTTAAATGCATTGTCCCATATCACATCATTTTTTCTTTGTTTACAATTTTCCCATGATTTTTTAAAAGAAGTATCGTATTCAACTGATATTCCTCTCCAATTACATTGAACTTCTAAATTAAATGTATTGCTATTAATTATCGGGTCATGGGCACCAATCTCCAAGTAAATCCCATTTGAACCAGATATATTGAACGCGAATTGGTCTTGGCCTGATTGAGAAAAATTATTATTTTTTTCTTTTAGAAAATTGAACAGTTTCATTTAAATAAATCTATCAATAAAATCATCGATATAATTATAAATAAAAATCCAACAATTTTTTGCATTAGGTATGATTTATTTTTAATTAATTCAAGTACACTATGAAAAGTTACTAGATTAACCAAAAGTAAATACCATAAAGCATCTACGATACTTGCTATCAAAACCAGCGATATATTAAAAAAATAGGTATTATCTAAGGACATAAATTGTGAGTATATTGCAATAAACCATATAAATATTTTTGGATTTAAAATGGATATACTTAGACCTTGCAAAAAAGACTGCATTCCACTTTTAATATTAGTTTTATCATATTCAATTTGATTTTTTTTGTTTATAGCTTGAATGCCAAGATAGAATAAAAAAATTATTGATAAGAATTTTAGACTGCTAAAAATAAAGACGTTTGTTTTTATTATTAGCCCTACTCCAATTACTGCAAATAATGCATAAATACCAATACCAAATCCATGGCCTATTGCAGTTAAAATACCATTAAATTTATTTTTGAAAATAGCATTGTTAATTACAACCATCATACTTGGACCAGGAGACATTGCCCCTAATAAACACACAAATGTAATTTGTATAAATAATAAAAAAGTCATTATTTATTTTGAGAAGTCTTCTTCTATTTCATATTTACTTAAATTTGAAGAGTTTATAATTTTTTTTAAATCACTAGATACATTAGTATATATGATTTTTTTAGTATATTTCCAAATTGGTAGATCCTGTTTACTATTACCAAGATAATCAAATTCATAAATTTTTAGCTCTTCATTAATAAATTTTACTTTATTTTCACCAACCATATTGAAATTTACTCTTGTTCCGAATGCCTCAAAAAAAATACTTAAATGTTTATCAATCTGATTTACAAGCGATTGATGACTACCAGAAATTAAGTAAACAACTCTGTGATGATTTTTTACATTTTTAATATAGTCAAGACAGGCTTTATTAAAATTCAGTTTTTCAACAGGTACTTTATAGTTTTCTGAAATTTTTTCCTTTAGGTAAGACTTCCCTCTAAATAAAAATACAATTAAATACTTAATCAGCTTTAAAGGCTTTTTCTTTAGACAATAAAAAAATGCTAAATCCGATAAATCTTCTTTAATTATAGTGCCATCAAGATCTACAAATAATATTCTGTTATCATTCATTTTT
>QCDA01000008.1 GCA_003281065.1 Pelagibacteraceae bacterium AG-349-E10 | reverse complement strand
CATTTTTAACAGAGATAAATATATTTTTTAAGTCATTTAGTTTTTGTCCCGCACCAATTTGACTTTTGAAATAAGCCAAATAAAAATCCTCGTCTATACCCATAACCTCACCAGTGCTTTTCATCTCCGGGCCAAGTATTACATCGGTGTTTGGGAATTTATTGAATGGAAATACAGCCTCCTTGATTGCAAAGTAAGGTAAAGTGTTATTATCAAAATTCTGATACTCTTGAGTTAGAGTTTTACCTACGATTAATTCAGCTGCAATTTTAATGAATGGTATTCCTATTGCCTTAGCCAGAAAAGGAATCGTTCTACTAGCTCTAGGATTTGCTTCAAGTATAAAAATCTCATCATCTTTGATAGCATATTGAATATTCATCAAACCAAGTATCTTTAATTCATTCACAAGAGAGATACTAAATTTTTTTATATCTAATATAATCTTTTCATTGAGAGAAAAGGGGGGTATGCTACAAGCACTATCCCCTGAGTGAATACCTGCCTCTTCAATATGTTCCATAATTCCAGCTATCATGGTATTACCCTGATTATCTCTTAATACATCAACATCTACCTCTTTTGCATTCTGAAGAAACTCATCGATTAAAATCACATTATTTTCTAGTGCCCAATAGTTTTGATCAATATAATCTTGAACATCATCTAAATTAGTCATTTTTTCCATCATTCTTCCTCCCAGGACATATGAGGGCCTTAACAAAATAGGAAACTTAAGCTTAGAGGATTTAGTGACAAGTTCTTTTGTTCCTAAAGAGATATCACTCTTTGGTTGCTTTAAACCTACCTTTTGAATTAATTTTTGAAATCTCTCTCTGTCTTCAGATATGTCTATCGCTTCGAAAGATGTGCCTAATATCTTATATCCATATTCTTTGAGTTTATTAGCTATTCTCAAAGGTGTTTGGCCACCAAACTGGACAATAACACCCTCAACAACACCTTTCTCGTTTTCTTTATCAATTATATTTTTGACATATTCAAAATCCAAAGGCTCAAAATATAGTTTATCTGAAGTATCATAATCGGTTGAGACTGTTTCAGGATTACAATTAATCATAATTGTTTCATAACTAAGTTTCTGAAAAGATTTTACAGCTTGCACACAACAATAATCAAATTCTATACCTTGACCTATTCTATTAGGACCAGAGCCAAGAATAATTATCTTTTTCTTATTCGTTGGTCTAGATTCACAACTAAATTCATTTGTTTCAGAGATAAATGTTGAGTAAAGATATGCAGTAGAAGAGTCAAATTCATTTCCGCAAGTGTCTACTCTTTTAAATACTGTTTTTAGGTTATTTTTTTCCTGAAGATCGTAAATATCATTTATACTAATTTTTGTTAAATTGCTAATATGATGATTAGAAAATCCAATTTTTTTGGCAAAAATAAATAAATTTTTTTCTAAATTACTACCTGCCTTTACTAATTGTTTCTCAATTTTTATAATCTCATTTATTTCTCTCAAAAAAAACAAATCAATATATGTTAATTTGTTTATTTCAGTTAAAGGTATCTCACGTCTTAATGCTTCTGCAACTATTAATAATCTATCAGGTCTTTGCTTTGTGAGTAAATTTTTTAAATTTTCATCATTAATATTTAGTAATTCATGACTTATATCTAAACCAAAGTTATCTGATTCTATTGAGTAGAAAGCTTTTAAAAGAGACTCTTTAAAAGTTCTACCTATAGACATAATTTCACCAACAGATTTCATGGCAGTATTTAACTCACTAGGTGTCCCTTGAAATTTTTCAAAATTAAATTTTGGTATCTTGGTCACGATATAGTCTATTACTGGTTCAAAACTTGCTGGAGTTACCTTAGTAATATCATTTTCTAATTCATCTAATGTGTAACCAACTGCTAACAATGCTGCTATTTTAGCGATAGGGAAACCTGTAGCTTTAGAGGCTAATGCAGATGACCTACTAACTCGAGGATTCATTTCAATAATCAATATCCTTCCATTTTCTGGATTTACTGCAAATTGGACATTTGAACCACCAGTCTCTACTCCAATTTTTCTCAGAATAGCAATACTTTGATTTCTTAGTTTTTGATATTCTTTATCAGTTAATGTAAGTGCTGGAGCTATTGTAATACTATCCCCAGTATGCACTCCCATTGGATCTAAGTTTTCTATTGAACAAACAATTATTGAGTTATCTAAATTATCTCTCACTACCTCAAATTCAAATTCTTTCCATCCAATTAAGGACTCTTCAACAAGAGTTTTTGATACAGGACTTAAATCGATAGCATTTTTGACCTTTGATAAGAATTCATCTTTGTCATATACAATACCACCACCAGTTCCTCCAAGAGTATAAAAAGGTCTTAAAATTAATGGAAAACTTACTTCATTAACAATTTTATTTAGATCAGACTTGTCATCAACTATTATACTAAATGGTGTCTCAAGTCCAATTTCAGACATCGCTTCTGCAAATAGTTTTCTGTCTTCAGCTACATCGATAGATCTTGGACTAGCACCTAAAATTTTAATTGAACAATTTTTAAAATAATTCTCTTTGTTTAACTCTCTGATAATATTTAAAGCTGTTTGACCTCCCATTGTTGGTAAAATTGCATCGGGTTTCTCATTATCAATTATTTTTTTTACAATTTCTTTATCAATAGGTTCAATATAAGTTTTATCTGCGAATTCTGGGTCTGTCATTATAGTTGCTGGATTAGAGTTAATTAAAACAACTTCATAACCTTCTTTTTTAAGTGCCTTACATGCTTGACTGCCAGAGTAATCAAATTCACATGCTTGACCTATAATGATAGGACCAGAGCCAATAACCAATATTTTAGATATATCTTTTCTAGCTGGCATTCTTTTCCATTAAATCTATAAATTCATCGAAAAGATATCTGCTGTCATGTGGTCCAGGGCTAGACTCTGGATGATATTGAACAGAAAACAAAGGTTGATCATTTGCTCTCATGCCATCAATAGTTTTATCAAACAATGATTTATGTGTTATTTGAAGATTAGAGGGAAAATTTTCATCTAAAACTACAAAACCGTGATTTTGAGATGTAATTTCAACTTTGTTTGTTTCCAAGTTTTTTACTGGGTGATTACCACCTCGATGGCCTTTTTCCATTCGAGCAGTGGAGGCATTGAATGCTAAACTCAATATTTGATGGCCTAGGCATATACCAAAAGTGGGTATTTTTTTATTTAGTAATTTATTTAATTCGGGCTTTATATTTTCATATACTTTTTTGGGATCACCGGGACCATTACTTAAAAAAAAACCATCAAAATTCTTATTAATAATATCTTCAGCTTTAAAATTCATATCAAATTCCTCAATCTTACAATTTCTAGAGTATAAATTTTTCTTAATGTTGTCTTTTGCTCCAAAATTTAAAAAAGCTATTGAGTACTTTTTTTTACCTATTTCTTGTTTTTCTATGTTCAGTTCAGATGTAAAATCTTTGATTACATCATTCTCTTCTAGAGACAGACTTTGATCTATTTGTTTACATATTTGCTCTATTCCTTTATTTTCAAAATATTCCTCAGAACATAGCATTATATTTTTTGGTCCAAAATTTCTTACAATTTTAGTTACGCCCCTAGTATCTAAATCAAAAAAAGCACAAGAATTTTGACTTATGATCCAATTTGTAAAATTTGTTTGTGCTCTCCAATTTGAACATAATTCAAATAATTCATTACATATTAAACCAGATGCATGTATTTTCCATGACTCGTAATCTTCATTATTACATCCAACAATACCAATCAATGGAAAGGTAAAATTTATAAACTGAGATTTATATGAGGGATCAGTTAATATTTCCTGATAACCCGTCATACTAGTATTGAAGCAAATTTCTGCTATCTTAAATTGATCTTTTGATAGAAACTTACCTTTGAAAATATATTTTTTGTTATAAATTAAATAACCGTTTTGATAATTAGGCTTAGTTTTATTATCTAATACGGTCATATTAAATCATGTGTATTAGTATATTATATGAGAGGAATTTCAAATGAGTTTGGCAAAAAAAATTTCTGATGACGTCAAAAGTGCTTTAAAAGGCGGAGATAAGAAAAAACTTTCAATAGCAAGGTATGTCTATTCTGAGTTAAAAAATTTTCTAATTAAAGAGAATCTAGATAGAGATGTGCTTAAATTATCTGATGAAAATATAATTAGAATTGTTAAGACCCAACTAAAACAAAAAAAAGAGTCTTTAGATTTCGCATCAAAAGCTAAGGATCAAGTTAGAATAGAGGACTTGGAATTTGATATCAATTATCTTAATGACTTTCTTCCGACTATGATGGATGAGAAAAATACAATTGAAATTATATCAAATCACATAAAAGAAAATAACCTAGAAAATAAAGACTTTGGTAAAATAATGGGTTTCCTTAAACAAAACTATAATAATAAAATTGATATGAATTTAGCTTCAAAAATTATCAAAAATATTTTCAAAGAATGACAGATGATAATATTAAGGAAGTTATAAATAGAACCTCTATTGTTGAGATTATAAATTCTACTGTACCTTTAAAGAAAAAAGGCAGTAATTATTTTGGTTTAAGTCCTTTTAAAAAAGAAAAAACTCCTTCTTTTTCAGTAAATGAAGAAAAAAAAATATTCCATTGTTTTAGCACTGGAGAACATGGAAATGTTATTGATTTTTTAATTAAAGTAAAAGGCTATAG
This sequence comes from Pelagibacteraceae bacterium AG-349-E10, assembly GCA_003281065.1. Taxonomy (GTDB): domain Bacteria; phylum Pseudomonadota; class Alphaproteobacteria; order HIMB59; family HIMB59; genus HIMB59. Next base: position 20,819 of record QCDA01000008.1, on the reverse strand, counting down.
CTTTAAAGACGCTTTGTATGAACTAGCTGATAAGGCTGGTGTTGAATTAAGTTATAAATCGTCAAAATTAAACAATATTATTTATGAAATCAACTTATTAGCAAAAGAATTATTTCATAAAAATTTATTAAATTCAAAAAAACATAGAGATTATTTATTAAAAGAGAGAAAGTTTAAAATAGAAACAATTCATAAATTTGAATTGGGATCATCTCTAAATTCATTTGAGTTGCAAAAAAAACTATTAAATAATTTTGAAATTAGTAATTTAGTAGCAGCAGGAATTTTTAGTAAAAATAAAAGCTCTAAATTATTCTTTTCTAATAGAGTCATGGTTCCAATAATTAATATGCAAAATAAAACTCTGGGATTTGGAGGTAGAGTTATTGACGATAGTTTACCAAAATATATTAATACAGCTGAAACTAAAATTTTTAAAAAAAAACAAATCCTATTTAATGAAAAAATACTCAATAAGCATAATTATAAAAAAATAATCATAGTGGAAGGTTATTTTGATGTTATAAAATTAGAGCAAAGTGGTTTTTCAAACTGTTTAGCTCCTCTAGGCACATCAATAAATCATGAAAAATTAATTGAAATCACAAAGAAAGGATTTGAAATAATTGTATGTCTTGATGGAGATATTGCTGGAAGAAATGCCACTATTAGATTAATGAATAATTTACTTGCTGATAAAAATTTTGAGCTTGGAATAAAATTTGTACTTTTGCCAAAGAATTATGACCCAGATCAATTAATTGAGTCAAATATGTCTGACAAATTAAATAAACTCATAGATCAGCCATTATCAATCGAGGAGCTTATTGAAAAATATTTAGAAAAGTTTCGTAAAAGTAATGATGTTGATAGTCAGTTTAAAGGATCTAAAGTTTTAAAAAGTTTACTTAATAATGTATCAAACATTGATTTAAAAAAAATATTAACCAATCATTTTAATAAAATAAGTTTAAACCAGACAACTCTAAAAAATAATTCAAAATCAAATAATCAAAAACTTGAACTTAAATTTGATTTGAAGTCAAAATTTTCAGCAGCATTAATCATATTTTATATCGAAAACCAACCAAACAGGGAAAGAGTCTTTGATTTGATAGCAACAGCTAAATTTGATGGAAAATTTAGAGAAATTCGTGATTTGATAATTAAAAAAACTCTTTTCAAATCAACAACTCTAGAGATTTATGAAGAATTAGACTCTAAGGGATTGAATTTTACAAAAAATTTACTATTTTCTAATGAAGTTCGAAGGCTGTGTAGATTTGCATCACCTAATTTTAATAAAGACCCTTATAATGAAATAGAAAAAACAATTAGTTTTATAAATAGCTAAAAATGCCAAAAAAAAGAATTACTACAAAAAAAACCAAAAAGAAAATCTCTAAGAAAAAAGCTGTTACAAAAAAAAAGACTAATTCATCAAAAATTACTAAAAAATCTTCTGTTCAATCCAACCCACTTGAAATATTTTTTAAAGAAAATGAAAGTCAGCTTACTTCATTAATCACTAAAGAATTTGACAAAGAGTTAGCCTCAAAAGCAAAAACTTATATTAAGTCTTATTCGAAAATTGAAGACTCTATTATATCTGTAAATGACTTTTTAAATTACATTGAAAATCTTGATGAAGAACTTTTTAAGTTATTTAAGGCATATACTTCAACTTCAGACTCACCTTCTTCAAATGAAGAATCAGAAGAGGAAGAAAAATCTACTGGTGTTAAAAGCGATGATCCTGTCAGGATGTACCTCAAAGAAATGGGCAATGTTGAGTTACTCTCCAGAGAGGGTGAGATAGCAATTGCTAAAAGAATAGAGTCTGGATTGGATAGAATGATGAACTCAATTCTTGAGTGTCCAGCATCAATTGACATTTTAAAAAAATGGATAGAACAAGTTAAAAATAATGAAATTAATCTAAGAGAAATAGTTGATTTTGATGAATATTTTAATGAAGATAATGATCCTTACTCTAATTCCTCAAAAAGAAAAGAAATTCAAAAAATAATAAATGACAAAAAGAAAGCAATATTAAAAGAAAAGCAGCAACTAATGAAAGAACAAGGGATAGAAATAGATAAAGAAAAACTTCAAGAAACTTCAAATGAAGAGGATATTGAAAATGAGAGTTTTTCTATTTCAATTATAGAGGAGTTTTATAAACCTGAAATCTTAAAAAAATTAGACAGAGTTTTAGTACTATCTGAAAATATAACTAAAATCAAAAAGAATAAAAATATTACAAAAATTTCTGACACAAAATCACTAAAAGAGCTAAAAAAATATCAGGATGAGATATTAAATTATTTCAATGAAATCAAAATTAAACCCCACAAATTAGAGGAAATAATTACCCATTTGTACTCAATAAATAAAGAGATACAGTCAAAAGAAGTCTCTTTATTAACTTTAGCCACACAAAATAAAATCAGCAGAGATATTTTTTTGAAATATCATAATTTAAAAGATACTTATACTCTTTACCAAAAGCATATGATTTCTTCAGATGATGCTTTTAAAGCTTTATTTCAAAAAAATAGTGAAAAATTAAAAGGTATATATAAAGAAGTATTGAGCTTATCTAAAATCGCAAATCAAAATACTATTGAATTCAAAGAAAAGGTTCGAGAGATACAATCTGGCCAAAGAACTGCTAATCAAGCTAAAAAAGAAATGATTGAAGCTAATTTACGCTTGGTTATCTCAATAGCTAAAAAATATACCAATAGAGGTCTTCAGTTTCTAGACTTGATACAAGAGGGAAATATAGGTTTAATGAAAGCAGTTGATAAATTTGAGTACAGAAGAGGATATAAATTTTCTACTTACGCAACTTGGTGGATAAGACAAGCAATTACCAGATCTATCGCTGATCAAGCTAGAACTATTCGTATTCCAGTTCACATGATTGAAACAATTAACAAAATTGTTAGATCTAGTCGACAATTGATCCTTGAGTTAGGGAGAGAACCTACCCCAGAGGAGCTGTCTTTGAGATTGAAAATGCCTATTGAAAAAGTTCGAAAAGTTCTAAAAATTGCAAAAGAACCCGTTAGTTTAGAAACTCCTATTGGTGACGATGATGATAGTTTCCTAGGTGACTTTATTGAAGATAAGAATGCAGTGATACCTGAAGATGCAGTAATGCAATTAAATCTCAGAGAAACTACAACTAAAATTCTTTCCACATTGACCCCCAGAGAGGAGAGAGTTTTGAGAATGAGATTTGGTATAGGCATGTCGTCAGATCATACTCTAGAAGAAGTAGGCCAACAGTTTAGCGTAACTAGAGAAAGGATTAGACAAATTGAGGCAAAAGCCCTGAGAAAATTAAAACATCCAATTAGATCTAAAAAACTTAAATCTTTTATGGACTCTTAAAGTTATCGATAATTTAAATTCTTGTTTTTTTTTCATAAGATTATAATAGTAACAAATCTAATCATGGGCCTGTAGTTCAGTTGGTTAGAACGCGGTGCTCATAACGCCGTTGTCGCAGGTTCGAGTCCTGCCGGGCCCACCATAAAAAAAATAAATCTTATATCTTTTGTATTTCGATTATTAAAGCTTCTAAACTTCCTTTATTTTTCCTCAATATTTTATTGAATTCAGATTTTTTGGTTACAAAATAAGATGTATTCTCAACGATTACATCAATAATTTTAAAAGATGTGCCTGTATCAATTACTTTCCAATATAGATTTGCTGAAGTTTTTTTATCTGAAATTATAGATTTAATAATATAAATGTTGTCTTTTACATCAACATCTTTCAGAACAATTGAACCAGAAGTACTCGAGTTAGCTAGTTTATAGATAGTTTTTATAAGATAGTCTGTAAAAACATCTAAGTATATTGAAAGTTCTTTATCTGAGCTGTTATTAATTAATTTTTCTCCAATAAGTCCATATGCAATTGATTTTACAGCAAAATTTTTACTGATAAAATATTTATACTTTTCATAATTATCACTCTCAGTTCCCTCATTATTATTAATTATTTCTAAAAATTGGTTTGACTCTTTTTCAAACCACTCCGAAACCTCTGATGCCTCAAGTGTTGAAAAAGAAAAAATAATACCAATTAGTATTAGAAAATATTTCATATGGTAAATTAAATATGGTTTATCGAACTATTCAATATAAATTTTTGGCACAGGGAGATTTTGTATATATTCTTCCTCGAGTTGAGCGTTTCTATTTTGATAATAAATAGATTTTATCATTTCATACCTATCTGAAGAGGCATCTCTAACTTTATCAAGTTGTTCATCAATTTCGACTCTTTCATTTAATCCGTTGCCTATTGCTATATATTCTCTATTGGGAACATTATTTGATATTGGATCAACGAAATATTCAACAACATCTCCACTAAAATCTCTCAAATTACTTGGTCCTATAATTGGTAATACTATATAAGGACCGCTTGATACATCTCCTTTGGCAAGTGTAATTCCAAAATCAGTTTCATTTTTTTCCATTCCTATTCTTGATGCTAGATCAAATGTACCTAAACTAGTTAATGTATTAATTGTAAATCGTCCAACTGAATTAAAAGACTTATAAAATTCTCCTTGAAAAATAAAAGAGACTGTTCTTATTGGCTCTTTTAAATTGCTAAAAAAATTAGACACTCCCTTTTCAACTGGCTCTGGAGCGATAAATTTGTATGTTTTTACTATCGGCCTTATGGCAATGTCGTCTATAAAAAAATTAAAATTTAAAACAGCCCTGTTTATGGGCTCTATCGGGTCATATATTTCGTCGTATGAAATTCCAGATACTGAAACTTCCTCATTTGCATTTGAGGGAGTTGTCTGAAAAAAAGTAACAGATATTATTAAAAGAATTACTTTCAAATGTTTTATCATAAATTAAAATCTAGATTCATTATATTACATTCAATTTATGGATCTTAGTAAATTAAATAAAGAACAAAAAACTGCTGTTGAGCACAGAAAAGGACCACTTTTAGTACTTTCAGGTGCTGGAACTGGGAAAACTAGAGTTTTAACATCAAGATTCGTTTATATTGTAAAAAATTTAAATGTTAACTTTAATAAAATTATAGCTGTAACATTTACAAATAAGGCTGCTAATGAAATTAAGGAAAGAGTTAACTCAGAACTTCAAAGTAGTATTGATACCCCTTGGATAGGTACTTTTCATTCAATATTTGCAAAATTTCTCAGAAAGCATTCTAATTTAGTAAAATTAAAATCTAATTTTACGATATTAGACATAGAGGATCAAAAAAAACTTTTAAAACAAGTTTTAGATTACTGTAAGATTGAAAAAGATATAAACGAAGGAATATATCATAATGAAATTCAAAACTTAAAAGATAATAAAATCCTTTTTAATGAAAATAAAAAAATATCTAAACTTTCATCTATAGAGAGATTAGATGATATTTACTCTTTTTATCAGCAAAGATTAATTGAAATAAACGCAGTAGATTTTGGAGATATTCTTCTACATAGCTATAACATATTATTTAATAACGAAGATATAAGAAATTCTTATCAAAAATTCATTGAACACATATTAATTGACGAATTTCAAGACACAAACTTAATCCAGTATGATTTAATTAAATTAATTTTAAATTCTAATCAAAATCTATTTTGTGTTGGAGATGATGATCAGTCAATTTATGCATGGCGGGGCGCAAATATAGAGAACATTATAAATTTTCCAAAAGAGTTTAATTCTCCTGTAGTTCGCTTAACAAAAAATTACCGTTCAAATAGCTCTATTTTAGAGGCAGCAGCTTGTATTATTTCTAATAACAAGAATAGATTAGGTAAAGATTTAGTAAGTTTTAACAAAAACATTCCTGATCAAAAAATAAATTTAAATTCATTTTACTCTCAAGAAGAGGAGTCATTATGGATATCTGACAACATATCTAAGAAGTTTCAGGACGATAATAGTATTGGGGTTTTAGTAAGACTTACTGCCCAAATGAGAAGTATTGAGGATAAATTTATAAAATATGCCTTGCCTTACGAAATTATTGGAGGTCCAAGATTTTTTGAAAGAAAAGAAATAAAAGATATTCTTGCTTACTTAAAACTCGCAAATAGTTTCAAAGACGATTTATCATTTGAAAGAGTAATTAATTTACCTAAACGAGGAGTAGGAGATCAATCAGTAAAATTAATAATTGATAATGCAAGAGAGAAAAAACTTTCATTCTTTGAGTCGTTAGAACTGTTATATAACGATAATAATTTACCAGGATCCCTTATGTTAAAAACTAAACCATTTATTGACATAATTAAAAAAACATCTGATCTCATTAACAAAACAACTCTTGAAGATATAGGTATTTTTATAATTGAGGAGTCAGGGTATTTAAAGATGTTAGAAAATGAAAAAAATAAATTAAAACAGGTAGAAAATGAGTCAAGGATTGATAATTTAAAAGAGTTTGTTAACGCTCTTTCAGAGTTTGAGAATTTGGATGATTTCTTAGAACATGTGAGTTTAGTTAACGAAAATCAAAAAAAAACACACTCTAATTCTGTAAAACTAATGACATTGCATGCCGCTAAAGGGTTAGAATTTGACCATGTTTATTTACCAGGTTGGGAAGAGGGCATCTTTCCAAGTTCTCGTGCTCTAGAGCAAAATTCATCAAAATCATTAGAAGAAGAGAGGAGACTTGCTTACGTTGGAATCACTAGGGCTAAGTTTGATTTAAATTTAAGTTATGCAACCTCTAGATACACATATGGAATGAATAATTATTCATTACCGTCAAGGTTTTTAAATGAAATTTCAAATGTTGAAAAAAATTCATCAAATACTATCGAAGATCACTCTGAGTTTAATCTCACAAAAAAAATCACTTCCGATAATATACAATTAAGTCCTGGAAAAAAAAGAATGTTAGAATTTTTAAAAAAAAATACTAAATGAAATCTCATTTAATCAAAAAATATTTAAAAGATAATAAAATAGATTTTTATCTTATAACAAATAACGATCTGCATCTTAATGAAAGTCCAAATCTAGATTTAAAAGACATATATAAATTATCTAAATTTGATTGCACTAGGGGATATATACTTTTCTTTATAAATAGATTCATCTTTTTTACTGACTCACGTTACACGTTAGCAGCTAAAAAATTTTTTAGGAATAATTGCGAAATATATGATTTAAGTGAATTAACTTTTGTTGACTACCTAATTATGCAAAATAAAAAATTATTAGGTGTTTTAGACTCAAAATTAATTTCAGTAAAAGAATACAGAGAAATAAATTCAAAATTACAAAAAAATAAAATTAATATTTTCCCACAGTCAAACAATTATTTTAGAAAAAATTATTATCCAAATTTTAATATTTCCTATCCATTAAGTATGCCAAAAAATTTAATACCAAGACCATATAATAGAAATTTAGAAAGAATTAAGTCTAAACTTAAAACCGATGGTATTTTAATTTGGAATAATGCTCAGGTAGCGTACCTGCTAAATCTTAGGTCATTTGAACTATGGAATTCAACCAAACCTTTTGCAGGCTTATTTATCCCAAGAAAAAATATTAAACCTGTTTTAATAACAAATAACTCTAATTTGAAAAAAGTAAATAAACTTAAAAATAATTTTAATATTTTTGGAGAGGAAAAGTTCATTAAATATCTTAAATTTTCAAAATTTAAAAATATTGATACTTCTTACGAATTTTTAAATCTTAATATGTATTTACGATTATCAAAATTTTTGAGTTTATCTGAAACTAAAATAAATATTTCTAAATATTTGGGTATTAAAACATCTAATGAAATAAAAAATATTCAAACTTGTCATATTGAAGATGGCTTAGCTGTTCTTAAATTTATAATCGAATTAAAGCAAAATAAATTAAATCACAAAAATGAATATCAAGTTTCTGAATATCTATATAATAAAAGGAAAGAAGGTATTAATTTTTTTAGAAACTCTTTTGATTATATCAGCGCATTTGACTCAAATGCTGCAATTGTTCATTACAAAGCACCTCCAAAGAAATCTCTTTCTTCAAACAATAGAAAAATTTTATTAATAGACTCTGGTGCTCAATATTTAGAGGGCACTACAGATATTACAAGAGTAATTAAAATAGGAAAAAAAAATTATCCTAGAATAAAATACTCCTATACTTATTTATTAAAGTCATTAATAAAAATTGAAAATAAAACATTCCCAATAAATATAAGATCATCAGAAATAGACTATTTTATAAGAAATTATCTATCTAAATTTAACATTTCCTATAGTCATGGGACTGGACATGGTGTAGGAAATTTTGGCGATGTGCATGAAAAATATCCATCTATTTCGTCTAGATCAAGTGACATTCTTACTAATAACAATCTATTTTCTATTGAACCAGGTCATTATGTCGAGGGTGAATTTGGTATAAGAATAGAAAATCTATATGTAACAAAGGTTTTTAATAAAAACTTGAAACTAAAAAATGTCACACTAGTTCCTTACGATTTAGATTTAATTAATTGGAGCTTAATAACGAATTTTGAAAGAAAGTATATAAAGCTATATCATAATAAAATTTACCAATCTTTTGAGTCTAGATTAAGTAATTACCATAAGAATTATTTTATAAAAAATTTAATTAATAAGATTTAAAAAATCTTTCTCATTTAAAATATTGATTTTTAAATCTTTAGCTTTTTTTAATTTAGAACCAGATTTTTCCCCAAAAACAAGAATGTCTAAATTTTTTGATACATTTGAGGCAATTTTATATCCTTTTTTTTTTGCTAATTCTTTTGCCATATCTCTTGACATTTTTTGAAGAGTTCCTGTAAACAATATGCTTTTATTAAGACTAATTTTACTATCTTTATTTTCTATAATTTCAATTTCATCAAGTAAAGCAAATGACTCTTCAATATTAATTTCATCAGAAAAGTAATTTACAAATGAACTTATAGCTTTTTCTCCTAATCCATCAATATTTTCAAGTTTTTCCCTTAGTTTTTTTGATTGTATGAAATTTTTAAATCTTGTTTTATTTTTAAAATACATAGATATAAGCTCAGAATTATTTTCACCTAAATACCTTAGACCAAGAGAAAATAAAAATCTTGATAAATTAGTGATTTTGGATTTATTTATTGAGTCAATTAGGTTTAAAAAAGATTTTTCTCCAAATCCATCTAATGTAATAATTTTATCTTTATGATTTTCTAATTTGTAAATATCTAATTTACTTGAAATTAAATTAAGACTGATAAATTTTTCAATTAATTTCTCACCAAGCCCGTCAATATTCATTGCTTTCTTAGATACAAAATGTTTAAAAGATTCTAAGTTTTGATATTTACATTTATTTTTTCCTGCACTACATCTTTGAACTGCCTCATCTTCAATTTTAATTATTTTATATCCGCATAAACATTTTTTTGGGATATCAAATTTTTTATTAGATTTTTTTCTTTTTTCTGTATCTACTCTAGAAACATAAGGTATTACGTCTCCAGCTCTTTTGACCCAAACGAAATCATTAATTCTTATATCTTTTTTAGTTATTTCATCAAAATTATGAAGTGTTGCATTTGATACAATTACTCCTCCAATATTAATTGGTTTAAGCCTTGCAACAGGTGTTATAGCTCCAGTTCTTCCAATTTGTAGTTCTATTTTTTGAACTTGTGTTAATGCTTCTTCTGAACTAAATTTCGCAGCTATTGCCCAACGTGGAAATTTGTTGGTATTTCCTAACATCCTTTGTAAATTTAAGTCATTGATCTTTATTACCATTCCATCAATATCAAAATTAATTGTGGACCTTTTCTTTTCAATGTCCGAAATATAATTATATATATCAATCAAATTATCATATTTCTTTGAATAGCCTGTTTGATCAAAATTATTTTTTTTGCAAAAAGTCAAAAATTCTTCAAAATTATAAAACTCTTTTTCATAGGTAAATTTTCCATATCCATGAGGTATAAATCTCAAAGGTCGATTTTTTGTGATTTTACTATTGATCTGACGAAGAGATCCTGAGGCAGCATTTCTTGGGTTTGAAAATTGATTTTTTTTGTCAAATTGTTTATTCAACTTTTCAAAATCATTTCTAAAAAAAAATACTTCACCCCTTATTTCTATAAGATCAGACTTACAATTTTTTAGAAGCTTAGGTATACCCCGAATACCCAATACATTTTCTGTAATCTCCTCTCCAACAACACCATCTCCTCTAGTAATTGCCTTAAATAATTTGTTATTTTTATATATTATCGATAGAGACACCCCATCAATTTTACAGTCGACATTAAATATATATTTTGAATTTTGCTTTTTTAAAAAATTACTTGCTTTATTGAAGAACTCCTCAGTGTCACTTACACTAAAGCTATTTGAAAGAGATAGCATTGGTTCGAAGTGATTAAATTTTTTAAATTTTGATGAAGGTGATGTACCTATGCCCAAATCGTCATATTTTTTTAATTCTGGATTTTTTAATAATAAATGGTCATACTTTTTCTTTAAATCATCATATTCTGAGTCGTCAATTGATGGGTTTGAGTTGTAATACTCTTTGTTATATTTTTTTAATTTATCTCTAATTTTGATAAAACTATCTCTTGTTTTCATATCCTTAATTTTTGAGTAAATCTGAAGCTACTTTTTTAGCAGTTTCAGTAATTTTAGCCCCACTTATTAAACTTGCTATTTCATTAACTCTTTCTTGATCATTCAACTCAATTATTTGACTAGTCATTTCGTCATTTTTGATTATTTTCTCGATTTTCCAATGTTTATTTGCTTTTGAGGCAACTTGCGGTGAATGTGTTATGGCAATTACCTGATTTTTTTTTGATATATTATTTATTTTTTCGGAAACATTTGACGCAATTTTACCACTTAAACCACTATCTACTTCATCAAAAATAAGAGTAAGGTTATCATCATTTTTAGCTGATAATGATTTTATTATAAGAAGTAATCGAGATAATTCTCCCCCAGAGGCTACTTTTTTAATTGAGCTAAATTTAGAATTTTTATTAGTTCTAAATAAGACATCTAATTCATCATATCCATTTGAATTATAATCTTTTTCATCTTTTTCTGAAAACTCAAATATTATTTCACCTTGTTCAATATTAACTATTGGTAATTGTTTATTAATATTTTCTGATATTTTTTTCGACTCTTTTTTTCTAAGATTTGATACTTTTAAAGCCTCTTGTTTATAATAATTAAGGTCATTAGTGTATTTTTTAAATAGAATATTTTTCTCTCTATCAAAATTTTCAAGAGTGTCTATTTCATTAGATATATCTTCCTTAATTGAAAATAAATTTTCGGGTTCTATCTCAAAAAATTTTGAAAGTTGCTGATATTGGTAAATTTTCTCATCAACTTCGTCGAAATCAACTTCATTATGATCAACAGAATTAAGTTTGTTTTCTAATTCGTTTATTAATTCATTTATATCTAAAATTGAGGATTGAAGTTTTTGAGAAATATCCGAGTATTCACGATTAATATCCTCTAATTTATTAAGATTTTTTTCAATTAAACTAAAATTATCATTTGAATTATAATTAGATATTGATTTTTTAATTTCGTTTGAAATATCACTAAATTTTTTGATATTTTTATTTAAATTTCTTTTATTAACTAGCTCCTCGTATTCATTTTTAGTTGGATTTAAAACTTTAATTTTATTATTTTTTATTTTTAATATCTCAAGTTTTTCATTTATATTTTTTTCATTATCTAAATGGGCTTGATAAATACTTTTCGATTTTTTAAGTATTTCAAATTTAGAACTTAAATCTTCTTTTTCTATACTACCTAAGTTATCTATAAATTTTAGAAAATATTTGTTATCAAAAAGTTCTTGCTGTTCAAAATTCTCTTGAAATTCAATAACATTTTTTAAAATTTCTTTGGCATTTGAAAGAGGTTTTACTTCGCCATTAATTAATAACTTAGATTTTTGATCTGAGTTTATCTCTCTCTCTATAATTAAATAATCATCATCAATATTAATATTTAATTTATCAAGATTTTTTTTAATTAATCTACTAATTTCAAATACTGCTTTAATTGATGAAATTTCTTTATCTTTCAAATTAAGATTTTTTTGATTTTTTCCACCAAGTGCTAATTTTAAACCTTCTATAATAATTGACTTACCTGCACCTGTTTCTCCTGTGAAAGCATTGAAGCCATCAATAAAGTTAATAGATATTTTTTTAATCAAAAGAAAATTTTTAATTTCCAAAGAAACTAACATTATTATTATTCTATAGATTGTATTATTGAATTATTAGAATTATTTTCTTCATCTGTTATTAATATTTTAATTGGATTAAATTTTTCATACCATTTATCATTATCACTTACATCATTTAAGCCGTTTATAAGATTATATGATTTTTGATACCATTCACTTTTAGGAAAGTTATAGGCCAAAATTGAAGCATAATTTTTTGCTAACTCATATTCACTTAAAGAGTAATGTATTTTAGTAATTAAAAATAAAGTTTCCTCTATCGAAAGACTTGAACTATGATTATTAAAAATATCCATTAAGTATATTAAAGATCCATTATAATTCCCTTTATTAAAATAAAATTTAGCAATATTAAGTTTCTCCAAAGCTAAATTATTATTTATAAGTTTAATTTTTGTTAGGATATCAATTTCATATTTACTATTAGGATACGCATTTAAAATAAAATTAAATTTATCTAATGCTAAATTAGTATTTTCTTGACTATATTCTGATTTCTTCATTAACACATAATATGTCATTGATTCCAAATAATAAGCGTAAATAATATCCTCACTTCCTGGATAATATTCTTTGTACATTTCAGCAAGAGCTCTGGTTTTTTCATAATCTTTATTAAGAAAGCTTATATAAGCTTTTACGAGAATACTTTTTTTTGCATAAGGACTACTTGGATAAAAAACTTCAATTTTATCTAATTCAATTAAAGCTTGTTCATATTTACTAAGGGAAATAAGTTTATTTGCATTATCAAAAATCTCATTATCATCTAAGTTATTATTTTCATAAAATCTTTGATCATTTTTTAATTCATCATTATCATTAGAAGAGCAAGAAATAATAAAAAATGATAATAAAATAAGAATCAGTTTTTTCACAGATGAATTATAGCCTCAGAAAAAAAAATAAAATAGTCAAATATATAGTCATCCATTACACAGGGATGAAAAATCTTAAATTAGCTTACAAAAAATTATCAGATAAGAATTCAAATGTTAGTGCTCATTATTTAATTTCCAGAGATGGAATTATTTATAATTTATTATGTCCCAAATTTAAAGCTTGGCATGCTGGAAAATCTAAATGGAGAAATAATACAAACATCAATGAATATTCAATTGGAATTGAACTTGAAAATAAAGGTCATGATTTTGGTTATTCAAATTTTTCAAAAAAACAATATAAGTTATTAAAAAAATTAATTATTTTTTTAAAATCGAATTTTAATATTTTAGATAAAGATATTATCTTTCACTCAGATATAGCTCCAAATAGAAAAAGTGATCCTGGAGAGAAGTTTTATATTGATAAAATTGGAATTCAGAGATTTAAAATTAAAAGAATAAAGAATAATTATAGTATAGATGAAATGTTATTTTTGTATGGCTTTCACATTTCATATATTAGAAAATATAAAATATTTTGTATAGAAGCCGTAAAAAGATCATTAAATTATGAAAAAATTAACTCATCTCAATCAAAAAAATTTTCTAAGGATTTTAGTAATTTATTATTTTATTAAATTATGTATATTAAATATGGGTAGCGTGCAGTCGCTTTGTTTTACAAAGAGGAAAGTCTGAGCTCGTGTAGAAAGTGATAACGGATAACATCCGTCGAGGGTAACCTTAGGGAAAGTGCAGCAGAAACAAACCGCCGTAAGGTAAGGGTGAAAAGGTGAGGTAAGAGCTCACCGGATATGTAAATAGTATCGCAATATGCAAACCCTATCACGAGTAAGATCAAATAGAGGTTAAAACTTTTTCTACAGTTGACCTGGGTTGATCGCTAGAGTTAATTAGTAATAGTTAAACTAGATAAATGACTGCAATTTTTTAAATACAGAACTCAGCTTATAGCTACCCGAGTCTATTTACTATTTATTAAAAATCCCATATAATCCCATAAAATACCATGATTATGTTTTTATCCTCTTTTTACGGAATTATTGACTCTAAAAATAGGGTTGCTATCCCATCATCTTTTAGATCAACAATAAAAAACTCAAAAGAAAAAACATTTTTATTCAAAAGTTTAAAGTATGAATGTCTTGAGGTACATTTATCCTCTAAGATTAATTCTTTAGTTAAAAGTTTTGATGAGAAGGATTTTTTTTCAAAAAAAAATGATCATTTCAAAACTGCAATACTCTCTGATTTGGAAGAAATAACAATAGATAAAGAGGGAAGATTTGTACTAAAAGAACCACTTCAAAAATTTTCAAAAATATCGAAAGAAATAATATTTATAGGAAAAGGTAATCATTTTGAAATTTGGGAAAAAGAATTAGGAGATAAACACAAAAAAATATCGAGAGCAAAATTTAAATGATTAATAATCAACATATACCAATAATGGAAAATGAAATTTTATCCTTCATTGATGGTAAGAAGAATTTATCAATTTTAGATTGTACATTTGGTGGTGGAGGGCATTCAAAAAGATTCCTAGAAAGCGGACACTTCGTTACTGCTATTGATCAAGATGATAGCTCTTTAATTATTGCTAATAAATTAAAAAAAAATTATTCAAATATAATTTTCTACAAATCAAATTTCAAAAATCTTGATTTATTAAACCTAAACATTAAAAAGTTTAATCTAATATTATTAGATTTAGGTTACTCATCAAATCAATTAGATGATAAGAAAATTGGTTTATCATTTAAAATAGACTCCAATTTAAATATGAATTATCTCGGTGGTGATTTAAACGCTCATAGAATAATCAATTATTACGATAAAGATGAACTTCAAAGAATTTTTAATGTATATGGTGAAATAAATCAGGCTGAAAAATTAGCTAATTTTATCGTAAAACAAAGATCTCAAAAAAAGATAAATACAAACTTTGAATTTGTAGATGTGCTAAGAAAAAGTGGTGTTAACTTTAGATCAAAAAAAATTCATTTTGCAACACAGGCATTTCAAGCCTTGAGGATAGAGTCAAATAGTGAGTTAGAAAATCTAATGACATTTTTGAAAAAAGTTCATGATTTTTTAGCAAATAATGCATATTTAGCAATTATTTCATTTCACAGCTTAGAGGATAGAATTGTCAAGAACTACTTCAGAGACAACAAAATTAAAAAAAACAAAAATTTTCAAAATAATAAAAATTGGGGTTATGAGATCCTCACTAAAAAACCATTAATAGCAACAAAACTTGAGCTTTTAAAAAATAGTAGGGCAAGGTCTGCAAAACTGAGAGTAGGGAGGTTCATTAATTGATTAATCATATTTCAAAGTTTTTTTTGTTATTTATATTTATTATTTTATTTTTAAGTTTCAAAAACCAAATTAAGATACTTGAAAATAAACTTTCAAATTTAAAAAATAGTTATATTAAAGATCATCAAACTTATATTAATAAAGAAATACTTCTATCAAAGCAAATAAATCAATTACAGATTAATAAATTTAATAATTATGAATTTGTTAAAAATAAAAAAATTATTAAATTTGATAGAAATGAGTTTGATGGCTTTACAATAATAAAGGTCAATTATGTACAATCTGAGTAATGAAACAGACTATAAATTACTTTTTAAAACTAAAAATTATTACAATTTTTTTATTTTAACCATTCTATCACTTTTTATTGCTGTTTTTACAAGATTGATATTTTTAAGCTTTGATAATGGTAATATTTCTAAATCTAATGAAAGAGATATAAATCTTAAAGCCTTACCAACTATTTACGATTTAAATAAAAATACTTTAGCTTACTCTGACTACAATTATTCAATAAAAAATATCAAAAACAAAGTTAAGTATTTAAAAAGAAATATCCCACTTAATGGTATTTTAGAGACAATTTATGAAGGTAATCCTTATATTAAATTCGAAAAAATTCTTACTAGAAAATACCCTCACAGTGTCATCACAAATAATATGATAGGACATACAAATATTGATCATAAAGGCGTCTCTTTAATTGAGAAATTTTTAGATCAAAAAAATAATGATATCGATTTATCTTTAGATATTCAGATACAAAAGAAAATATATGATTCATTACTTAAGGATACAGTAAATTTAAATCCAGATTTTTCTATGAATGTTTTAGTTGATTTAAGCAGAGAAGAAATTGTTAGTAATGTTTTTTTAGATAACAGAAATGTTGATGATAGATTTGATCAAAGCTTATTACCTCTGAAAGATCTCAAATTTGATTTTGGATCTGTTTTCAAGACATTTACTATTTTTTCCGCTTTCAAGAATAACAAAATAAATATTAATGAATATTTTGATGTCGATCAACCAGTATACATTGGTAGTAAAATAATCAATGACTTTCCGAGTAATAGCGAAATACCTCTTCAAGTAGGAGATATTTTAAAAAAATCTTCTAATAGGGGAGCTATTTTAATTAGAAGAAATTTGAACTGTCAAAGTGAATTTAAGGCTGACTTAGATCAAATAGGTCTTTTAAATTCTACTCAAATTGGTTTTGAAATGATCTCTGTTGAACCAACTGTAAATAATTTTAGAGGAAGCTATTGTGATAACATACCTTTTGGTTATGGATTATCTGTTTCTCCAATACAATTAATAAATGCCTATGGAAAAATAATAACAGGTAGAATAAATTTTAATGCCTCATTTGAAAAAAAAGAAAAAAAAAATAGAAACAAATATAACAAAATATCAAATACTATTAATAAACTATTATTTTATGCGAATGAGTCTAATAATGAATTATACAAAAACTTTTTAGTTGCAGGTAAAACTGGAACTGCGGATCAAATTAACTTAAATGGTGAAAAATTTCAAAATGTTACATATATAAGTTTTTTTCCATACAACAATCCAAAATATTTAAATTTAACATTTATGCAAAACCCTAAGGAGTCATATGGAAAATACATGACTGCTGGGAATACAGTAAAACCAACTTTCTATAATCTTTTGAAAGAAATATACATATATTTGGATTTATCTATTGTTAATACTAAAAGTACAGATATTTAATGAACTTAACTGACTTAAAAAAAAAGGGTTTTAAAATTGTTACAAATTGGCAAGAATGTAAAAAAAATACTATTTTTCTATTTGATAGTAAAAATCAATCAAAATTTATTAAGTATATAAATTTAGCTATCAAAAAAAAATGTAATTTTTTTATTTGTAATATTAAGTTAAAGGGGATTATTAAACAAAAATCAATTAATTTTTTTTTCTATAATAATAACAAGGATTTAGAAAACATAGTTAAAATATTTTATAGATTTAATCGTCTTAAATTAATTTTTGTTACAGGCACTAATGGCAAAACCTCCATTGCTTATGGGGCAAATAAATTATTTAATAAAAATGGACTAAGATCTTGTTATATTGGTACATTAGGTTTTTTTATTAATTCAAAAAGAATAAAAAAACTGAGCAATACTACACCTTCATATTTTGAAATTCTTAATTTACTTCAATTTGCGAATGATAATTACATAAAATTTGTTTTTATAGAAGTTTCCAGTATTGGATACTGTGAAGGAAGAATTGGAAATTTAAATTATAATTATTGTATTTTAACAAATTTAGAGTCCGATCACCTTGATTACCATAAAAATGTAAATAATTATCATTTAGCTAAAATAAATCTTATTAAAGATCATAGATTGAAAAACTCAATTTTATTTCTACAGGATTATAATTTAAAAAATAAATTTAAAAGCTTTGATAAAAACTTACTTACCCAGGATAGTTTTATATCTAAAAATAAAATATATATAATTAATAAAAGTTTTAACCAATACCAAATAACTTTTAAAGACAAATCTTATAAAATAAACACATATAATGATTTTATGGTCAAAAATATTATTACTATATTGATGGTTTATAATAAAATTACAAATAAATTTCCATTAAAAATTACTAAATCATTATTTCCACCTGGTAGATCTGAAATCATTTATAATAAAAAAAATAAAGTAATAATAATTGATTATGCTCATTCAAAAGATGCATACGAAAATTTGTTAAACAAATTTCCTCAACTAAATTCAAGTGTAATAATTATTTATGGCTGTGGCGGTGATAGAGATAAAACTAAAAGACCACAAATAGCCAAGGTAATCTCAAAGTATACAAAAATACAGATAATTACTGATGATAACCCAAGATATGAAGACGCAGCAATAATCAGAAAAACTCTTATAAAGCATTCCTCAAACCCAATTGAGATCCCTAGTAGAAGAAAGGCTATAAAATTTGGAATAGATTACATAAAAAAAAATGATGGTATTTTAATTATTGCTGGAAAAGGTCATGAAGATATACAAACATACAAAAATAAATCTTACTTATTTAATGATAAAGTAATTTCATCAAATTATGCTAAAAATTTATAAAATTATTGAAGATTTAAAATCAAAATATAAATCCGACATTGTTTTTGACACAAGATTAATAAAAAAAAATGATATTTTTATTGGTTTAAAAACAAAAAATAATGATGGTAGCTTGTATTATAAGGAAGCAATAAAAAAAAAAGCAGCGTTGGTTATTGTAAATATTTACAACACTCACCCAAAATTATTATATGTTAGAGATACTAATCTATTTATAAAAAAGTTTTGCAAATTTATTCTAGACTCCTATAAAGGTAAAATTATTGCTGTAACTGGATCTGTAGGCAAAACAACATTTAAAGAGAATATTTTTCATATTCTAAAAAATAATAATATTAGCGCATATAGATCTTATAAAAATTTTAACAATATCCAGGGTTTGCAGTTTTCTTTAATGAATATGAATTTAAAAAGTAAATATTCTATATTTGAATTAGGAATTAATAAACCTAAAGAGATGCTTAAATTAGTTAATACTTTAAAACCACATTATTGCTTAGTGACAGGTATTGAAAATTCTCATATTGGTAATTTTAGAAATTTTAAGCATCTTGTAGATAACAAACTAAAAATATTCAAATCTAAAAGACTTATAAGTGGATTAGTCAATTACAATTATGAACCTCATTATATTAATAATAAATTGAACCGAAAAGTAAGTCTTATAAATTCTGAAAGTCTAAAAAAATTTATTATTTCAAACAAAAAAAAATACAAAGTAAATTTTATTTATAATAAAAGAAAATACTCTATAGAGTCATCTAGAGGGGAATTTTATATAAACATAGCTATAATATCTTTTTTATTTATTAAAAAATTTATAAAGACAATAAAATTAAAAAATTTTTTTTATGATGAGTCAATTATTGAGTCCAGGGGTAAAGAAGTTCTGACTTATATAGGATGTAAAAAAATTAAATTCTATGATCATAGTTATAATGCAAGTCCATATTCATTAAAGAAACAAATTTTATTCTTTAGTAAGAGAAATATTAAACAAAAAGCATATATTTTAGGCTCTATGAAGGAACTAGGAGATCAATCAGATTTTTTTCATATGCAAATTATTGAATTAGCAACTAAATTAAATTTAAGAAAAATAATTTTTATAGGAGATGAATTCTATAAGTTTAAAAAAAAATTTGATAAATTTATTTTTTATAAAAACTATATGCCAGCTATCAATTATTTGAATACAGAAATTAATAATATAAAAAATATATTCGTGATGGGTTCAAGATTAAACAAACTAGATAAGATAATAAAACAATATGTTAGGTGATTTATTATATTCTCTAAGAGATTTAGAATTTTTATTTAATTTATTTGGTTATATTTCTTTTAGGTCGGGCTTATCCTTGGTCACCTCATTTTTAATAGTCTTAATACTTATGCCTCATTGGGTTAGAATTCAAAAAAGTGCTTTTCCTAGTGGACAACCTATAAGGAATGATGGTCCTGATACACATTACTATAAAAAAGGTACTCCAACTTTAGGTGGGGTGCTCATTCTTTTTTCAATAATTTTAAGTTCAATTTTGTGGACTTCTAATTTCTCAAGTTTCAACTATATATTGATATTGACATTAATTTTATTTGGATTGATAGGTTTTTTCGATGACTTCCAAAAAGTTAAATTAGGTAAGGGAATAACATCTAAAATTAAATTTTTATGTCAACTATCAGCTACATTAATTATCTATTTTACTATTAAATATAATGGATTTGATTTAAACCAATTTAGCATTCCTTTTTTAAAAAATGTTTCAATTGAACTTGGCTATTTTTACTTTGTTCTAATTCTATTTATTGTAATTGGTTCAACAAATGCAACCAATTTGACTGATGGATTAGATGGATTAGTGACAATGCCTTTGATATTTGTATTTCTTACATTTGCTGTATTTGCATATGTTTTGGGTAACATGAATTTTTCTGATTATCTTTTAGTTAATTACATAAACGGATCAGGAGAAATTGTAATTTTTTGTACCTCAGCAATTGGAGCATTACTGGGTTTCTTATGGTTTAACTCAAGTCCCGCATCTATATTTATGGGAGATACAGGATCACAATCTTTAGGCGCTTCATTAGCCGTAACGTCCATCCTTCTAAAACAAGAAATAGTATTAGCTGTTGCTGGAGGTCTATTTGTAATTGAAACTTTATCTGTC
>QCDA01000007.1 GCA_003281065.1 Pelagibacteraceae bacterium AG-349-E10 | reverse complement strand
GAGATTATTACAAATTAAATCTTTTTGGTTTATGATTTGTGGATTTTTACTAATAAAAAAATCTCTTAATAACTCGAAATTAACTCCGAAAGAATAATCTACGTTTTCAAATTTATCAAATAAGTATAATTTTTTATGGCTCGATAATAATCTAAGTGTACTTTTCAATGGCAATTTCGTGTAGCCATAATCAGTTGTAGTAAAAAAATAATTTTTGCAATTTAAGTTTTGAATATCACTCAGTATATTTAAAATTAAATTTGAATGCTCAAGTATATCATTATTTTTAAATTTGTATTTTGAATAGCGATCTATTAATTCTCCAGATATCGCCACATTATCTTGAATTAAAAAATATTTGTTATCTCCCTTTGATATTTTTATTTCATTAAAATTACCATTATTAAATATAAATTGCTTAGACCCAAAGGCGTCAAAAAATTCGTTAGAGTAAATAAAAACAGTATCTTCGTTATCTATTTCATAATCGTAAATATTTTCTATAAAATTAACTTTTAGATCTAATCTTTCAAAAATTTTCCCTTTAAAATAATCACTTCTTTCTAATAAAGTAATGTTATTAACATTAATATTCTTTGATTTAAGATAATGGTAAATATCTAATGTAAGTATCCCATTACCGGGTCCTAACTCCAATAAATTTACATTTTTTGCCTTTGGAAATTCTTTTAAAAACTGATTAGAAAGGGCTATGCTAAATAAAGAGGATATCTCAGGTGATGTTATAAACTGACCATCTTTGCCAATTTTTTCAATATTTGGTTTATTATAAAATCCTGAGTCTTTGTCAAAATTAGAGATTTCTACAAAATCTTGAATGTTGATTGAACCAACTGATTTAATGATGGTATCTATTTTTGTTTGTATTGACATAAATATAAAAAATAAAAACCAAGTATTACAATTGGGATTGATAATAGTTGACCTTGAGATAATAAATTAAACTTTAAGCCTACTTGAATATCAGGCACTCTAAAATTTTCAATTATAATTCTAGATAATCCATAATTAATTAAAAAGAAAGATGTTATAAAGCCATTTTTTACTCTAAATTTATAATAGAATAATAGTAGTAAAATAGCTGGTATTAATCCTTCAAATACGGCTTCATATATTTGGGATATATGTCTAAAAAAATCCTCATTTGGGTAACGAACGCTTAAAAAAAATTCTGTTGGCTTTCCTATTAATTCTTTATTTAAAAAATTAGAAATTCTACCTAAAAAAATTCCAAATGGGGCAGTTATACTTAAAAGATCAGAAAGTTTAAATATAGAGATATTTTTTTTTATTGAAAATATAATAGATGTTAAGATAATACCAATTAAAGCTCCGTGAAATGACATACCCCCTTGCCAAACTTTTAAAATTTCAAAAGGGTTTTGAATATAAAAATTCAAATTATAAAAAATTGCATAGCCTAATCTTCCACCAACTATGACAGAAATAAATAAATAAAAAAATAAGTCTTCAAGTTTTTTTTTATCCAAACCAAATTGCTTTAAATTATTATATGCAAAAAAATAAAAGTAAATAAATCCAAGAATATAAGATATGCTGTACCACCTTATGGTTAAACCGAACAGCTCAAAAGCTACTGGCGATAAAAAACTAGGATATTCAAACACTGTAAAAACTAATAATACAACTTACGTGTCACACAAAGATAAACTTTATCTTAAGTTATCAAAAATACTTTATAATTCAGTTGAAGTTGTCCAAATTTTTAACGATTTAAAATCAGATTTTAAAAAATTAAAGAAATATTTAATCAACAGAAAAGATTGAATTTAACCATTATTAAGCAATTTAATACTATATATAGTATTTACTAAGATAAGTAATGTGATACATATTGTGTATGACTCAAAAAAACATTGATTCTAGCCCTATTTCTATTCTCGAAGACATTTTCAATGTTAAAAAGCTATCTAAAAACAACAAAAATAACGATATTTCTCTTTTAACGGAGATCCATGAACAAAAAGTAATAATGGATTTTCAATGGATTGATGATTTAAAAGTACTCATATCATCATTTAGTATTGATAATTATGAATATAGTTTTCTTACCAATCATATGAATAAAATTAACAATAATCTAGTTATTGGTACACTTAAACAAAATAATAAAAATAAAATTATTTATAGACATAGTCTCCCAATTTCAGGAAAATTAAATACAGATGATATTAGAAGTTATTTAGAAAATATATTATCTGAATTTAATCACCTTGTTTCCGTGTTACTAAAAGGCGATAAAGTTGTTGAGACTACTCATATTTTAATTAATCAAAAAATTGTCGGCCACGCTTAAGCCAAAAGTACTTTTTATAGGTTTTGGACACCTAGCTAAATCCTTATTATCAAAAAAACTACTAAACTCTGTGAACATTCACGCATTAAATTCGAAAGGTGTAATAAAAAATATTAATTTAAAAAAAAAAATATCTAATTTTAATAACAATTATAATTATATATTTTTTCTTATTCGACCAAAAACATTCCTAACTTCTGGAAATCAATTCCAGAAATATCTTTCAAGAGAAACCATGGTAATTTCCTGTATGGCTGGTATTAAATTATCAACGATTGAAAAAACCTTAAAATCAAAAAAAATTGTAAGAATTATGCCAAATGTAATGGCTTTAAATAATAAATCTCAAACTCATATTTATATGAAAAATAAAAATTTATTTAATAGTAAACTAAAAAAAATATTATCCACTTTCGGAAAAATTATTAATGTTAGAAATGAAGATCAAATTAATTTTGCTACATCAGTTTTCGGCAGCGGACCAGCATTTATTGCGTATATTGTAAATATTTTTGTTAAAGCATCCAAAAAACTTGCTAAGCCCTATCATATGAATGAAAAAGAAGTAATAGAATTATTTAAAAATGTATTAGAAACTAATTATTCATCTAAAATGTTAGATGATTTTGTGAGATCTATTTCTAGCAAGAAAGGCACTACAGAAGCCGGAGTTAATTATATTAAATCTCAAAATATAGAGAAAATAATATATACTACATTTCAAAGGGCTTACCTAAGATCAAAGGAAATAGATAGTGAGAAAAAAAACACAAAATCTTAATAAAACAAATTTAAAAAAACTTAATAGCATGGCTCATTTAAAGAGCTTTCCCTCTAAAGTTAAATCAATTAGTTCAGATTACCAAGACCTCAATATTTTTATTAAAGACTTTGAAAATTTTATTTCGACTGAATTAAAAGTCCCTTCTAAAGACCTTTCCACACAAGACAAAATTTTTGAAGGCATCATTAATAGATTAGATTTTCTGAATGATTATAAAAATATAACACTAAGAATTTATTTGGAGTCACAGAAAAAACCAAAATATTTTTTAAATTTATCAAAAAATATTAATAATTATTTTGATTTATTTCTTAATTCTCAAGTTGAAAAAATAATAAGTAACATAATTTACTTATATGCTTTTAATGTTTGGATTGAAGATAATAATAGTATGGACAAAACTATGGCTTCTATAGGGAATGCATTCGATAATATTAATAAAGTGAAGTCATTTATTAAAAAAGGATGATTAATTATTCTGACTTTGAAAAAGTTGATATCAGAGTTGGAACGGTGATTGAGGCAAAACTAAACAAAAAATCTAGCAATCCCAGCTTATATGTACTTATAGATTTTGGCGAAAAGATTGGTAAAAAAAAAACATCAGCACAGCTTACCAAACATTACCTTCCAGAGGAATTAATTGGTAAGCAAGTAGCTGCAGTTATAAACTTTCCACCAAAGCAAATTGGAAAAATGATTTCTGAGGTGCTGGTACTGGGTTTTCCTGATGATGAAAATAATCCTGTATTAGTAATGCCCTCAATTAAAATCCCAAATGGTGGTAAACTTTTTTAAACCTAAATTTGTAATATAACAGTTACTTTTAAGCCACCATGTGAGGATTTTTGGAAATTTAACTCCCCATTATTTAATTTTATCAGTTTTTGAACAATAGATAGACCTAATCCAGTACCTTGATTTAATTGATCAGAGCCTTTAACAAAAGGCCTTATTAATTGTTCTTGTGATAAATTTGTACCTGGGCCATTATCCTCAATCTCTATTTTCCAAGTATTATTTAAAATA
The DNA here is from genome assembly GCA_003281065.1 of Pelagibacteraceae bacterium AG-349-E10. Lineage (GTDB taxonomy): Bacteria > Pseudomonadota > Alphaproteobacteria > HIMB59 > HIMB59 > HIMB59. The sequence goes on along the minus strand of QCDA01000007.1, from coordinate 23,688 downwards.
TTTGAACTTATAAAAATCTTTTCTGCAAATTTATCGGCATTGTCTAGTATGTTCATTAAAGCTCTAGTTATTTGATTTTTTCTGATAAATATTTGATTTGTATTATTATTTAAAATTTGAAGTTTAGGATAATTTTGAGTTAAGTTGGATATAAAATCAGAAGTATCAATCTCATCTAAATTTTCATTTTTTTCATTTTTAATAAAGTCTAGATAATGATTAAGCATAATATTCATTTCTGAAATATTTTGAGAAATTGAGTTTTTTAAAGTTTCACTATTAATCTCCTCAATCATTAGATTTATTCTCGTTAGTGGTGTCTTCAAATCATGGCTAATACCAGCCAACATATTTCTTTGATTATCGAGAGTGCTGTTTATGTTGTTATGCATATTATTAAAGTCTTTAATTAAACCTCTAACCTCTGATGATCCAGTTGGTTTTAAGTTTGGAGTTTCAATACCTCTTCCAAAACTTCTTGTAATAATTCCAAGTCTTTTAAGTGGTTGAATTTGTTTTTTTATAAATAAATATGAAATTAAAGACAAAATAATACTTACAGCAATTGTCCATAGAAAAAAACCACCTACAGTTTTAGTCTCAACTCTTTTCTTAGGAACTAAATAAAAAAATTCTAATTTTTTTTTATCAAAAAATATAAAGTGGGTTTCATTTTGTAGGACTTCAAAATTTCCAGATAATTGATTAAGGGAATTTTTCATTCGTTTTTTAAATATCCAATTAGAAACCTCTTCAGTGTTACTGAAATCTAAATTATCAGTTCTAATAATTTGTAAAGTATTTGCATAATTATTAATAGAGGGAGAGTCTTTTTTCATTTCCAAGATTTTTATTTCATTAGAAATCGATTGTGCACTTCTTTTTAATACTAAATCCCAGTGTAATTCAAAAAATATAATAATTCCTATAATTTGAACTAATACTATAGGTATAGTTATTAGATAAACTGATCTTACTAAAAGACTCTCTGAAAAATTTTTCCATTTAAACATTAAATGAAAATTTTGTATCCTTTTCCATGAACAGATCTAATAATGTCCTTAAGATTACATTCTTTTTTAAGTTTTAATCTTAATCTAGAAATTTGCATATCGCCGCTTCTTGATAAATAATCTAATCCTAATTCTGTATTTAATAAATCTCTGGTTAAATATTGATGTGAATTATTTATTAAAAGTTTTAAGATTTTTACCTCATTACTTGAAAGGTTTATATTTTGCTTTTTAAATAACAATTTTTCTTTTTTCAGATCAAATTCAGTATCATTTCCAAAATTTACTAAATCAAGTGATTGTTTTTTTAAAATATTTTTTTCTATCTTTAGTAATAACTCCCTTGAGTCAAAAGGTTTGCCAATATAATCGTCAGCTCCAAGCTCTAATCCTGTAACTCTGTCATCAACATTACTCAATGCAGAGAGAAAAATTACTGGTGTATTAACTCTATTTTTAATTGAGTTTTCATAAAAATCTAAACCAGTGCTATCAGGAAGCATTACATCTAAAATTATCAGATCGAATAAAAATAATTTTACTAATTTTTTTGCCTCTTCAATGTTTACAGCTTTAGATACAACATAATCATTATTTACTAATAATTTTTCTATAAGAGCATGGAGTGTCTCATCATCCTCAACTAAAAGTATGTGCTTATCATTCATTTTAAAGACTCTATTATGTTAATGAAACCAGACATATTTTTGGGATCAGTTTTTTTAAAGATTTTAATAATTTTTTCGTTTATTTTATCAGTTGTTCTTTGAATTAATTCCTCTCCATTTTGAGTAATTAATATTTTTTTATCATCTAACTTTAATACGTTTTTTATCTGTAAGTCTTTTAATATTAAATTTAAATTTTGTTTTTTTAAAAAAACTTTATTTGCTATATCAATTTTTCTCTTAAATCCTTTTTTAATCTCTAAAATGACTACCAATTCATTAAATGTTAAATTATTTAATTCACAACAAATTTGAATTTCTTTTTGAAGGGATTTATAAGATCTATGTAAACCCAAAATTATTTCTAGAATATTTTCTTTTTTAAAATATAAAGTATCGGCAAAATTTAAATTCATAAGATATAAATATAATTATATTGTGAATTTTAATAAATAATATTACATTATTTTTGATTATGGAAATCATCCCTTTTGATAAAAGAATTGGTTTTATTTGGTATAACGGTGAGTTCGTTGAATGGCAAAATGCTACCACTCATGTCTTAAATCATGGACTTCATTATGGTAGTTGCGTTTTTGAAGGACTCAGGGTTTATGGCGAAAAAATTTATGAATTAGAAAAACATACTGATAGATTATTTTTTTCTGCTCAAAGAATGGGTATAGATGTACCATATTCAAAAGATGAAATTAATAATGCTCAAGAAGCGACAATAAAAAAAATGAACATAAAATATGGTTATGTTCGCCCAGTGATTTGGAGAGGAAGTGAAATGATGGCTATCTCTGCACAGAAGAATAAAATAAATGTAGCTGTTGCTACTTGGGAATGGCCTAGTTATTTCACTAAAGAAGACCGATTAAAAGGCATATCACTTCAAACAGCAGTGTGGAAAAGACCGCCCCCAGATTGCATACCGACTGACACTAAAGCTGCTGGTCTATATATGATTTGTACTTTAAGTAAGCACGAGGCTGAAAAAAATGGTTTTACAGATGCTTTGATGCTTGATTATAAAGGTAGAGTAAGTGAGTCTACTGGATCAAATATTTTTTTGGTAATTAATGGAGAAATTCATACTCCCGTGCCTGATTGTTTTTTAAATGGAATTACACGTCAAGCTGTCATTGAAATTGCTAAAAATGAGGGAATGAAAGTTATTGAAAGAGATATATACCCAGATGAAATAAAAAATGCCGAAGAAATTTTCCTAACAGGCTCTGCTGTAGAAGTAACCCCGGTAGGAAAAATAGATAATCAAACTTTTAAAGTTGGAGATATTACAGCTAAGATTTCAAATCTGTATATGAAAGAAGTAGACCCCAACTACAAAGATAATTAATTAATAATATCTTTCCATTTTAACATTTTTTCATTATCTAAGTTTTTTTGCAGTACCGTTTCTTTTTCATCATTATCTAATAAATGAAATTTCCAAAAAGCTACATCTATCTTTAAACTATCAATCACAAACTCACAAGATTCTATGGCGTTTGCACGATGAGAAGCAGCAGTAATTACTAAGACAATTTTTTCTCCTAAATCTAATTTTCCTATTCGGTGAATTATTAAACATTCATTTAGTTTCCAACTACTTATTGCTTTGCTTCTTATTTTTTTAAGCTGAGCTAATGCTAATTCTTCATAACACTCCAAATAAATTCCGTTGATTCTTTTATTTGATGAGCTGAGATCAGATCTAACTGTTCCCAGGAAGAAACTGTATGCACCATTTGTATTGGATGAAACACATTTAAATTCTTTTTCTAGATCAAAATTATCATTAGTTATTTTAATCATTATCCACCTGTAACGGGAGGTAAAAATGCTAATATATCACCATTATTTAATGTTAGATTATCATCATCTATTTCCCTCAAGTTTAAAAAATATTTTACGCTTTTATCTTCAAATATTTCTTGAAATACAGGGTCTTTTGAAATGAGAACATTTTTCAATTCTTTAAAACTTATTGTTTGATTTAATTCAATTAAGTCGTGACTTTTTTCAAGTTTTACTCTTATCCAAGAAAAATATTTTAATGTAATATTCAAATATGTTTAAGACCTTTTGCTACATAATTATATCCAGATAACAAAGTAATAATAGCGGCTAGCCATAATGTGACTAAGCCTAAATTCCAAAGAAAATCATTCAATTCAAAACCTAATCCTATTATGAGAATAGATAAACTAACCATTTGAAATGTAGTTTTATATTTAGCTAGTTTGCTTACTGGCATATCAGTATTTAGTTTAGCTAAAAATTCTCTTAAACCGGAAATTGCAATTTCTCTTAATAAAATAATTATGGCTGGAATAACATGAATGTCCGCAATTACTCTCGTGTCTATCAAAACTATGATGACAGCTGCTATTAATAGTTTATCAGCGATAGGATCAAGTAAAGCGCCAAGCTTAGATGATTGATTCAATGTTCTCGCTAAATATCCGTCAAAATAATCAGATATAGATGAAACTATAAAAAGTAAGCCTGCAACAAGAACCACTTTAGAATTATCGGAGAATAGTAAATATAAAATTATGGGAATTAAAATAATTCTTACAAAAGTTATAATATTGGGAATAGTGTAAATTTTAGCCATTTATCTTATCCAATATAGCCTTAATATTTTTCGAATTTAATCCTTTTATTTGAGCTAACTCATCTTTGTTAGCTTTCTTTAAATTTTGAACACTTCCAAAAAAATTGATGACCCTCATTTTTTTTATTTTCCCTATGCCAGATATACCATCTAAAAAACTTGTTTTTAGGGAGTCGGACATCCTTTTCATGCTATTTTTTTTGGACAATTTGTGAGCCTGATCTCTCATTTTTTGGATGAAACCTTCTATTTGAGGGCTATCTTTCAAAGATAGATTTTTTTCACTTAGAGTATGATATCTGTCAAATCTAAAATCTCGTTTAAAACCTTTAGACACCCCAATTAACTTTATACTTTCACTAATACCGCTTTCATCAATAATTTCTTGGCAAATTTTCAAATAAGGTTGACCCCCGTCAATAATTATTAAATCTGGTAAAATTTTATCATCTTTGGAGAAACGAGATTTAAAAACCTTTCGCATTAAATCTGCATCACCAAACTTTTTTAAATCATAATCTTTAAATTTATATGTTCTAGAATCTTTTATACTAAAACCCTCTTCATTAAACACTACATACGATGCCACAGCATAGTTGTTACCGAAAAAACTATTATCGTAAGCCTCAACACGTTCAATTTTATTATTTATATTAAACCTATTTTTTATTAAAGATAAAATTTCTTGATTATTAATAAACTTTTGTTTTTGAAGATTTACTTCTTTATCATTCCTTTTTGCGGTTAATTTTGAAATTTTTTGAACACCATTAATTTTGCTACTTTTTAGAAATACATCAATCCTATAATTATCTCTCATAATTGACTTTAATTCATTATATCCGTTAATTTTTTTTGAAATTATTATTTTATTAGGTCTAAAGTTCTTTAAATAAAATTGTATAATTAAAGAAGTAAGGTCTATATCATCTTCAAATTTTTCAGAATAATAAATTAAATTTCCACCAAGATATCGTCCATACCTAATGAAACCAATGTATATTGAGAAATGTTTTTTATCATCAATATGGATATAGTCATAATTTGTATCTTGAGTACTGATTTTCACTTCCTCTCTGATGATAAAATTTAAAGATTGTATACTATCTCTCAGCTCTGCTGCCTTTTCATAGTTTTGACTTTTACTAAAAAAAACCATTTGTTTTTCTAATTTATCAAATATTTTTTTTTGGCCTCCTTGAAAAAATTTAACTGTATCATCAACTTGATTTTTGTATTCATTTTGACTCACTTTATTAACGCATGGAGCTGAGCATTGTTTTAAGTCATAAAGTAGGCATGCCCTTTTTCTATTTTTAAACTCTAAGTCACTACAACTCCTTAACTTAAAAGATTTCTGCAAGATTTTTATGACTTTGTCTGTTTTTAACGCAGAGGTAAATGGACCAAATACTTTATCTTCATTAGAAAATTCATTTCTAAATCTTGTCAGTCTTGGAAAGTTACCTTTAGTAATTTTAATTAATGGAAAGCTTTTATCATCTTTTAAACGAATATTATATCTCGGTGAAAATTTCTTGATAAGTAAAGCCTCTAATAATAATGCATTTCTTTCAGACTCTGTTAGCTCAAAATCAATATTTACTGTTTGTGAAACCATTTTTTGAAGTCTTCTTGGAAGCTTTGGTAGATTACCGTAATTAGATAATCTCCTTTTGATATTAATAGCTTTTCCTATATAGATCGGGTTATCTTTTTTATTTTTAAAAAGATAAACCCCTGAACTTTGAGGTGCGTCTTTTATTATGTTTTTAAGAATTTCAAGGCCAATCATAAGTCTATATTACAGACATTTTATAAATCACAAAAAAAATTAATAAGTTTCTAATCAAAAAATAGATAGTATAAATAAATATTATATTAAAACATGGACTGGGATAAACTTAAAATTTTTCATAATGTTGCACTAGATCTTAATATCTCAGAAGCAGCTAATAAAATGAATATAAGTCATTCATCCATAAGTAGACAGATTAGTTCACTAGAGAGAGATTTGAAAGTATCACTATTTAAAAGACATGCCAGAGGATTAACATTGACTGAACAAGGTAAAATTTTATTCAAAACAGCACATGATATATTTGGAAAGATAGCTCTAACTGAGTCTCAATTAACTTCTTCAAAAGAAAAACCTACAGGTTCACTACATATAGCTGCCACTGTTGCCTTTGGTACCACATGGCTTGCCCCAAGAATAGCAAAGTTTTCAAACTCATATCCTGATATTGATATTTCTATAAGAATTGAAAATAAATATACAGATCTTTCCTTAGGTGAAGCTGATGTAGCTTTACGATTAAAAGAGCCTACACAAATGGATTTAATTCGTTTTCCTTTGTATGAGTTTCAGTTTAAAATCTACTCCTCACCAGAATACATTGAAAAATTTGGTATACCAAAAAGTGTGAGTGATTTATCAAAACATACAATAATTGCTTTTGGTCATGATGTTGAGCCATCTATACCCGATGTAAACTGTATTTTGGATTTAATTCCTAAATCAAAAAAACCCAAGACCATTTATATATCTAATATGTATGGAGTTATGAGAGCTATTGGAGGAGGAGCGGGCATTGGTGCCTTACCAGAATATATGAAAATATCTAATAACAATCTTGTTCCTATTTTACCTAATGCAAATACTCCAAAGACAATCATTTATTTTACTTACCCCCCTGAATTGAAGGGTTCTAAAAAAATTGAAGCCCTCAGGGATTTTTTAGTGAGAGAAGTAAATAAAGAAAAAAAAGTTTAGTCTTTTTTTATAAATTTTTTATTACAGTAGTTACACACAATTTCTTTTTTTTTACCAAATTTAAAATAAACAGCTGGATGACCTAAATCACCACTACCGCCATCGCACATTACTATATCAGTATTTTTTGAAACATATTCGATGGGGTCTGCTATTTTGTTTTGATCACTCATAACGAAACGAGTTCTGAGACTAAATTCGTATATTTTTTTGGGTCATCAAGGCTTTCACCTTCCATAAGCTTTGCGTGATCATAAAGAATTTCACAAAATTTGTCTTTTTGATTTTTATCTAAAGATTTTAATTTATTAACTAATTCATGATTAATATTTATTTCTAAAATTCTTTTTTCATCAGAAATATTTTGATTATTTGCAGCCATCAGTTTTTTTAAATGCATATCCATATCATTCTCATCAGCTACTAAACATGAAGCACTTGTAGTTAGTCTTTTAGAAATTTTTACATCTTTAACTTTATCTTTCAGATTGTCTTTTAAAAATCCAACAAAATCTTTATCTTCCTTTGGCTCTTCTTTGTCTTTTTTTGACTCTTTTTTATCCCCAATATCTATTTCACCTTTAGTAATAGATGTAAATTCATAATCTTTGAATTTCATTTTCATTGGCATCCAGAATTCGTCAACTGGATCCGTAATTAACAAAACATTTATTTTTTTATTTTTAAATAATTCCATTTGAGGGCTATTAATGAGATTTTCCTTATTTTCACCTGATATATAGTAGATTTTCTTTTTATCATTTGAAAAATCAGTTACGTATTTATCTAAAGTTATCATCTCCTCTTTCTCAGAGCAGTTAAAAATTGAAAACTCAAATATTTGATCATGAAAATCATTAAATTCATAAAGTCCCTCTTTTACAACAGGCCCAAAATTCTTCCAAAAATCTTTAAATTCATCTGGTTTCTTTTTTTTCAATTCTAGAATTTCTTTAAGAACTCTTTTTGTAATAGCATTAGATATTTTATTAATTACAGCATTATTTTGTAAAATTTCTCTTGAAATATTCAAACTAAGATCTTCTGTGTCTACCACACCTGGCACAAATCTAAGCCAAGCTGGAATTAATGCATCTAATTTATCAGAAATAAATACTTTATTCACATATAGCTTTAACTTGTTTTTTCGATCTGGATGGTAAAGATCTTGCGGCTGAGATTTTGGTAAATATAAAAGGGCAGTATAATTTACAACTCCCTCAGCTTTAAAGTGAATAGTTGTTAAAGGCTCATCATAATAGTTTGAAACTTGATTATAAAAAGATTTGTATTCATCTTTTTTAATTTTTGATTTATCTTTTAGCCAAATGGCTTCAGCAGAGTTTACTTGTTCTTCAGTCTTATCATCTTTTTTCTTATCATTTTTATCTTCTTCGGATGTTACAAAAATTGGGAAAGGAACAAAATCAGAATACTTTTTTATTATTTCCTCTATTTTATATTTACTTAAGAACTCTTTTTCATCCTTCTTAATTGATAACGTAATTTCAGTTCCAATTTCATTGTATTCCGTTTCCTCAATTGAAAATGTACCTTTACCATCTGAATTCCATAGGTAACCAATGGATGAGTCATATTTCTTTGATCTAACCACTACTTGATCTGAAACCATAAATGATGAATAAAAACCAACTCCAAATTTACCAATTTGATTGATATCTCCCTTTTTATCACCCATCTTTTTAATAAACTCTTCCGTGCCAGATTTAGCTATTGTGCCTAAATTTGATTGCATATCTTTATCATCCATGCCAATCCCATTATCTATAATTGAGATAGTTTTATTTTTTTCATTAAGATGAATTCGAATTTGAAATTTATTTGTTTTAGGAGCTTTCGAGTCAGTCTGACTAACATATCTTAGTTTTTCGCAAGCATCTGATGAATTTGATATTAATTCACGTAAAAATATTTCCTTTTCGGTATAGAGTGAATTAGCAACTATATCTAGGAGCTTTGATACTTCAGTTTCAAATTTTACAGTTTTCTTTTCCGCTTGTTGTTTGGTCATTTTTTTCTAATATCCTTATTATAAGTAATGTTTACCAATGATAATACTGAGTGTTCTACAAAAATTTCTGTCATTTCACAAAGTAAATTTGATAAATGGTTGTTAACACAATCATCTTTTACTAAAAATTGGGCTTTATCTAATAATTTCAAGGCAGAATCAGGAAAAATTCTCAAAATTCCCTATGAGGATGGAAGATTGAAAGAGGTCATATTAGGAGAGGGCACAGATAAAAATCTAGAGGCAATTAGTGCTTTTTCTGCGTCTAACATTGGTAATTATTATATTTCTACTAAATTTGCCAAATCAAAGGAGTATGAAATATACAAAGCATGGGCTTGGGGCAACTATAAGTATCAGTCTAAATCTAAGAAAAATTTATTATACATCAAGGAACAAAAGGAATGTGAGTTTTTAACTTTTTACTCAGATTGTATAAATTTTTCAAAAGACTTGATAAATAGTCCTGCAAATAAATTAAACCCATCAACTTATTACTCAAAAATTAAAAATAATAATTTGTTTAAAAGTTTTAATTTTATTGACTACACTGAAAAAGAAATAAATTCAAATTTTCCTTTAACATGTGCTGTTGGTAGATCTTCCTCATCAAAACCAAAAGTGATTGAAATAACAAATCGAAAACTTTCAAAAAAAGATAAACCATTGGTTATTATTGGAAAAGGCGTTACATTTGACACAGGTGGTGTAAACATAAAACCAGGTACCTCAATGAGAAATATGAAAAAAGATATGGGAGGATCTGCTATCGCTATATCATTATTTTTGTTAGCAAATTATTTTTTAAAAAAAACTAAAATTGTTTTAATTGCCCCAATCGCTGAAAATGCAATATCATCAAAATCAATGAGACCTGGTGATGTATATTCATCTGTATCAGGAAAGTCTGTGGAAATTGCTCATACAGATGCTGAGGGAAGACTTTTGTTAGCAGATGCAATAGAAAAAGCTTCTTCTTATAACCCATGTATGATTATTGATTTTGCAACGCTTACTGGAGCAGCAAGAGTAGCTCTGGGTGAAGATCTTCCTGCTTATTTTTGTAATAATGAAACATTTGCAAAAAAAATCGAAAATTTAAATAAAGAAAAATTGAGATGTTGGAGATTACCCTTGTATTCTCCTTACTTGTTTAAAATTAAATCTCAAGTAGCAGATCTTAGTAATGCATCTTTAGATGGTATGGCTGGTTCTATTACGGCAGCACTTTTTCTTCAAGAATTTTTAAAATCTCCAAATATACCTTGGTTTCACTTTGACACCTTTGCTTGGTCTCAAGACTCCAAAGGAGCTGCATTACAGGGATTAGATATAATGAGTGATTTTTTAAGGAAAAATTTTAATTAGTGAAGTACTTACTAATTTTTTTTCTATTATTATCAGGTTGTATTACAACCGATAGGTCTTTTAACACAGCAAATATTTGCGATATTTTCAAAACAAATCCCAAATGGAAATCATATGTAGAAAAAACAAAAGAAAAATGGGGAGTTCCAGTTAGTTTGCAATTAAGCTTTATTAAACAAGAATCTTCTTTTGAAAGAACTGCAAGGCCTCCGAGGAAAAAGGTATTGGGTTTTATACCTGGTTTAAGGCCATCAAGCGCTTATGGTTACAGTCAGGCCTTAGATGGAACATGGGAGGAGTATAAAGTTTCGACAAAAAACTTTACTGCCGATAGAAAAAATTTTAAAGATGCTAGTGATTTTATAGGTTGGTATGTTGATGGAAGTTACCGTCTGTTGAAAATTGATAAAAGTGATGTTTACAATCATTACCTTGCTTATCATGAGGGCAAGGGTGGGTACCAAAAAAAATCTTATAACAAAAAAAAATGGCTTTTAGAGGTGGCAAAAAAAGTAGAACGTCAAGCTAAAGATTATTCTAATCAAATAACAAAATGTAATTTTCATAAAAATAGTGTGTTTTAATTGTTACAAAAATCAGATCTTATAAATTATTTCTACTCCAATTTTACTGATCCTGAGTATAAAGGCATTGGAACTGAACATGAAAAATTTATCTTTTATAAAGACAATAGAAGAATTCAATTTGATGGAGAGGTAAGTATACAAAATTTATTTCAATTTTTCTTATCAAAGGGTTGGCAAAAAAAAGAATACAATAGTTTCAATCAATTAATATCTTTGTCTAAAAATGGTGCTAGCATTACTTTAGAGCCAGGGTGTCAACTAGAATTATCTGGTAAAATTTTAAAGAATGTTCATCAAACATGTACGGAGTCTTATGAACATTTAAGAGAATTAAAAGAATATGCCGAATTAAATGAATTATGCATTTTAGGACTGGGATTTGATCCAATAAGTAAATTAGAGGATTTAACTTTTATTCCAAAAGAGCGTTATAAAATTATGAGTGAATATATGCCTAAAGTTGGCTCAAGAGGATTAGATATGATGACCCGAACATGTACTGTTCAAGCAAATTTAGATTATTTTAATGAAACAGATCTAATTAAAAAATTTGTTGTTTCTAATAGAATTCAACCAATAGTTATGGGTATATTTTGTAATTCGCCCTTTCGTGAGTCGAAATATAATAATTTAGTGAGTAATCGAATTTATACATGGCAAGACACTGATGATCAAAGATGTGGAATAAAAAGATCATTTCTGAACAAGAATTTTTCTATTGAGGAATATGTTGACTTTGTTTTGGAAGTAAAAAACTATTTTTTAAAGATAAATGGAAAACAATATGACACAACTGATTATACTTTTCATGAATTGTTAATTAAAAACACAACAAATAAAGACCTTTCAAATTACAACATATCAATACAAGATTGGATAAATCATCTCTCAACAATTTTTACAGAGGTAAGATTAAAGTCTTATATAGAACTTAGAGGTGCAGACGCTGGGAAATGGGAAATGATTTGCGCTCTTCCAGCATTTTGGGTTGGCATACTTTATGATGATGAAAATCTTGAACATCTTTGGAAAGAAACTAGTTCGTGGCAAGAGAATGATATTTTAAATTTGTATCTAGAGGTTCCTTATAAAGGGCTTAACAGTAACTTTATTAATTCGCCCTTATATGAGCATGGTAAAAACCTTCTTAACCTCGCTAACAAGGGATTAGAAAAAAGAGGTTATTTAAATTCTGAAGGAAGAGATGAAAGTATTCATCTTGAAAAATTATATAATATTGTTGAAAAACAAAAAAATCCTGCAGATTTGTTAATTGAAGAATTTAAGGATAATAAAGATATATTATCGTTATTAAATAATACCTATTATTGAATTTGCTATGAAATTTCTTTTTCAAATGGATGATCCCAAAAAAATAAATATTAACGAGGACTCTACTTATATGTTAATCAAGGAGTCTTTAAATAGAGGTATAGATTGTTATTACAATGATCCAAGATGGGTATTTAGTGAGATTAATAAAGTTAATAAAATTAAATCTAACGTTTCTAGATTAAGTTTGAAAAAAAATAATCAGCTTTCGTATCAAAGAAAGATCCTAAAAGAAATTAATTTAGAACAGATGAATGCCATTTTTATTAGACAAGATCCACCCTTCGATTTAAATTATATTTCAAATACCTATTTATTAGATCAATTAAAAAAACCTTTAATTTTAAATAATTCAAAGGAGATTAGGAACTTCCCAGAAAAACATATTATGATGAACTTCCCAGAATTAACTCCCCCGACGTTAATATCATCAAATATAGAAGCTATCATAAAGTTTATAAAGAAGAATAAAGAGGTTATTATAAAACCCGCTTATGGAAATGGGGGATTAGGAATTCAAAAAATTAGCGATAATAAGACTAATCTCAATGCGTTCTTAAAAAATTACATAAAAAAATTTTCGAATTGCCCAGTAATTATTCAAAGATTCCTTAAAAATTTCAAAAAAGGAGACAAAAGAATTATTCTCATAAACGGGGACATTGCTGGAGCTGTATTAAGAGTGCCTAGAACTAATAGCATAAAGGCAAATTTTCATGCAGGCGGAAGGGCAGTTGAAACCAATATCACTGACAAAGATATGTACATTTGTAAAAAAATAAAATCATTTTTGGTGAAAAAAAAATTATTTTTTGTTGGTATTGATGTGATAGATGGCTACTTAACAGAAATAAATATTACATCTCCAACTGGAATTCAAGAAATCAACAGATTAAATAAAACTAAGATTGAAAAAGATATTATTGATTTTGTTTTAAGATCACTGAAATAAATTTTCAAAAAGCTTATTTAAATTTTTTTGAATTAAATCTTCTATAGGTTTTTTTACAGTCCCATCAGGTATAACTCTTTCATAGGAATAATTTCCATTTTGATATTTTATAACAAAATCCTCATTGCCAATAATATCAAAAATTGTAATTTTAAAATTATTCAAAGCTAATTCTAATTCTGCCTCTAAAGTCTCTCCGTCTGGTGATGTTAAAATTATGTTTTTTATTTTAAATTCATTCAAATTATTATTATTAATCTGTCCAGAAATAGAACTACTTTGATTAATGAAAGAATTAGCTAGTGTGTTTAATAACTCATTAATTTGTTCAAAATCCTCAATGTCTTGAGATAGAGATTGAATAAATAAAACTAGCGCAAATTCTTCTTCAGTAACATTAACATTAATATCACCATCTATGTTTCCAGATATATTTTTAATATTTTTAAGATTTACAGGTTCAGAGACATTTAAAGATAGATTAACTTTTCCTTTAATACGAGAAGTATTCAAAAATAAACGGTCTAAATTAGATAAATTTAAATCATTTAATTCGACTGTGCCAGTAAACATCTGATTTTTAATTGATCCAGAAATATTTGAAATTTTATCTTTATTTATTAGTTCTAAATTTTCTATCAAAAATAGATCACTGACTGGATCAACGTATAAGTTTGACTTTAAATGGTCAAAGTCAACAAGATCCACAATATTAGTAAAATCTTTTTCAGTTAATTCAGAGATTATATTTAATAGTTCTGTTTTATTTAAATTTTCAATTCCAATGTTCAAAGAGGCATTATTAAAATTATTAAGATCTAAATTACCGTCAATCAATAAATTCGAACCTTCCAAATTAATAAATTGAAGATCTTCAATAGCTAAATTTGAGCCAATTATAAGGCCTCTCGCGTTGATATGTTCCGTATTTAATGCTTTTAATAATCTGATTAATGAGTTATTTGGAATTAACTCAAATTGTCTAAACCGGTTTAATTGAATATCTAATTGTAGACTATTGATATCATTAAGCCCATAAGTGCCGCTAATTTGAATAATATTTTCATCCTTATTAGTTATATTTATTTGTTCAAATGTAAAAATATTATTTGCGAAATTGCTGGATAATTCAATTTCATCAAATTCAAATTGCTTTAATAATTCCGAATAAGGAAAAAATTCTAATAATACTGATAAGTCATCTTTAGAACTAGAGTTAAGACTAGCATTAAAGTTAGCATTATAATAATCAAGATTTTTAATAGTTCCGTTTAAATCTAAGTTTGTTCCTTGATCAGAGACATACAAGATTTTATTTATAGTTAAATTATTTGAATTATAGTTTAAATCAAAATTTTCAATTATTCCTTGAGGAATGTCTATAATTTCATTGAAAATATTTATATTACTAATCATTTGAAATAAATTATCTGAAGAGATATTTTGACCTCTAATTGATAAATCAGAACTAATGAAATTGCTTAAATTGATATTCCCCTCAATATTAATTTGTGATTTGTCAGCTAAAGTAATAACTAAGTCTTCAATATTTAAATTTTCTTTTACATATTCACCCCTTATGTCAAGACTTTGAAAATTTATTTTTTTTAAAACCTTCTGGTAATTTTCCCCTAAAAGTAATACTAGTTCATCTATTTCAAGATTTTCTATGGAAAAATCAATTTTATTTATGTCTGAGTCAGTTGTATAAATATCAAAATATAAATCAGAGCCTTTATATTTAAATTTATTTGATATTATTCTTGTATTATTACCCTCGTTAGAAATCTTTAATTTTAAATTATCGATATCACCCTCTAGTAAAATCGTATTATTAACAAAATTTGAATTTATATTTTCTATTCTTGCTTGGTTGAGTGTAATTGAAATATCATCTGCGTTAAAAATAGACCTAGAAATTTCAATATCAGAAGCTGCAAAATCAGTTTGGATTAAATAATGATTAATCTTGAAATTTGAATTATCTATAGACAGAATTGGTTTAGGCATAATTTTTAAAGTTTGATTTGATAAACTGTTCAATGTTACAAAACCTTTAGTTTCTCTTTCGACCATTTCTTGAGATAAAATATTCATAGGCAATCTTAGAAAACTAAGTCCAAATAAAATCACTAAAATTAAAAGTATTGCTATGGGTATTAGGACTTTTAATTTTTTCATTTATTCATTCTACAAATATAGGAACACAAAATAGATTATATAGGCTAATATAAAGCCAAGAGAAATTAATTTTCCAGCTAATTTTAAAGAAATAATTATAAAAAATAACAAAGAAGTCACTAAGAATAGCCATTTATCAATTTGACCAAGTAATTCATAAAAATTTATACTTCCATTGATTAGCACAGCAATAATCGTTATTCCAAATATGTTGGCTATATTTGATCCGAGAATATTTCCAATTGCCAAATTATTTTGTTTTTTCACAATTGATAAAATTGTTGCAATTACCTCAGGCAAAGAAGTACCAAAAGCAACAATTGTTATTCCAATAGTAGTTTCTGCAACACCAAATATGCTAGTTAGATCTTTTGCATAAACAATAAAATACTTAGAACTAAAAAATAAAGCTATAAATGCTAATATTATTTTTAAAATAATAAAAAAAGACGAAGAATGTGTTATCTCAGATACTGTGTTAGTTTCATCAATTGGTTTTTTTAATTCAAAATAAATAAAAAAACAAAGTAATCCAAAAAGTAAAACACCGTAAATGTAGCCAATATTAAAATTAAATATTATGAAAATAAAAAAAATGATTGAAAAAATTAAAAAAAATAAAAAAGTACTTTTATCCCTTTTATCAGTTACTAACTTAGTAATGGGATATAACATGATACCCCCTACCAATAAAATATTTGCAATATTACTTCCAACAAGATTACCAGCTACTATTCCCACTGAATTTAACTTTAATGCTTGAAATGTTGCTGCAAACTCAGGGAGGGAAGTGCCGATTGCTATAATAAATATTCCAACAAGGATTGGCCTAATTTTATAAACTTGTGAAATTAATATTGAATTTTTAATAGCAAAATCACATGACCATATTAACAGAGCAAGACTTATTAATACTCCTAATAAACTCTCAATCAATTCACACCCATTTGATCTTTTTTAAGTTTCCTTATCTCATCTCTGAACATTGCAGCTTTTTCAAAATCTAAATTTTCAGCTGCAGATAACATTTTTTTTTCTAATTTTTTAACATGCTTTTCAAATTTATTAGGACTCAATTTATCAATTTCAGATGTACCCACAGTATAGCTATCTTTTTCATAGATGCTCTCGATAATTTCACCAATATTTCTTTTCACTGATTGAGGTGTAATGTTATTTTTCTTATTAAATTCAATTTGTTTATTTTTTCTGTATTTTGTTTCCTCAAGAGCTGCTTCAATGCTTTTAGTTATCACATCTGCATACAAAATCACCTTTCCATCTATGTTTCTTGCTGCACGACCTATAGTTTGGACCAAACTAGTTTTTGACCTTAAATAACCCTCTTTGTCAGCGTCAAGGATAGCTACTAAACCACACTCAGGAATATCTAGTCCTTCTCTGAGTAAATTAATACCAATTAAAATATCAATCTCCCCAATTCTCAAAGAGCGAATAAGTTTTATTCTATCAATAGTCTCGACATCAGAATGCATATATTCAGCCTTTAAATTATGTTCTTTTAAATAATTAGTTAAGTCTTCGGCATTTTTTTTTGTAAGAGTCGTAATCAATACTCTATTTTTATTATTGAGTGTAATTTTAATTTCACCCATCAAGTCTTCAACTTGATTGACAGTTGTTTTAATCACACATTCAGGATCAATTAGACCTGTAGGTCTTATGATTTGTTCAACATACTTATTTTCGACTTCATTCAATTCCCATGGGCCAGGAGTTGCAGATAAAAAAATAGTGGGTGGACGCATCATATTCCATTCTTCAAAAGTTAAAGGCCGATTATCCAATGCAGATGGAAGTCTAAATCCATAATCTGATAAAGTTTTTTTTCTAGATCGGTCACCTTTATACATTCCATTTATTTGAGGCACAGATACATGAGACTCATCAATAATAAGAAGTGAGTTGTCTGGAATAAACTCGTATAGAGTTGGTGGTGCTTCACCAGGTTGTCTGCCACTTAAGTATCTCGAATAATTCTCAATTCCTGAACATGTTCCTGTTGCCTGTATCATTTCTAAATCAAAATTAGTTCTCTCTTTTAATCTTTGAAATTCAAGCAACTTTTTTTCCTTATCAAACTCCTCTAGTCTTATTTTCAAATCTTTCTTAATTTCTTTAATAGCGTTCTCTAATCGTGGTTTTGGAGTAATGTAATGACTATTTGCAAAGATTTTTACTTCTTCGAAGCTTTGAATGAATTCACCTGTGAGAGGATCAAACTCTTTAATATCTTCCACCTCGTCTCCAAAAAAACTTATCCTCCAAGCTATATCCTCTAAATGCGCAGGAAAAATATCAACTCGATCTCCAGTTACTCGAAACATACCTCTTCTAAAATCAACATTATTTCTTTTATACTGTAACTCTACTAACTCTCTTAGGAACTCCATTAAATTAATGTTTTGTCCTTTTTTTATTTCTAAAGTCATTTTTGAGTAAGAGTCAACAGACCCAATACCGTAAATACATGAAACACTTGCTACAATAATTACATCTTCTCTTTCTACTAATGATCTAGTTGCTGAGTGTCTAAAACGATCTATTTGTTCATTTATAGAGGATTCTTTTTCTATAAATGTATCCGATCGAGGTACATAAGCCTCTGGTTGATAATAATCATAATAACTTACAAAATACTCAACTGCATTATTAGGAAATAATATTTTTAGCTCTTCATACAATTGCGCAGCTAAAGTCTTATTAGGAGCCATAATCAATGTTGGTCTGTTATATTTTTCAATAACATTTGCTATTGTAAAAGTTTTTCCAGAACCAGTTACACCCAATAATACTTGGCTTTGTTTTCTCTTTTCTAAACCATCGATCAATTTTTTGATTGCTTGAGGCTGATCTCCTTTTGGTTTATTTTCACTTACTATTTTAAACGGCATACTTGTAGAAATTTATAAATAAGTTTATAGATAACTAAATAAAAAAAATGATTTCAAATAGAGTTAATAACATAAAACCATCTTTGACAATAGCCACCAATATGAAGGCTCAGGAACTTAAAAGGGCTGGCAAGGATGTAATTGTTTTAGCAGCTGGAGAACCAGATTTTGATACACCTGATCACATTAAAAGCGCAGCAATAGATGCCATAAATAAGGGTTTTACAAAATATGTACCAGGTAAAGGAACTCCAGACTTGCAGGTTGCAATTCAAAAAAAATTTCAAAGAGATAATAACTTAGATTATGAACTTGGTAATATTACAGTTGGAGTTGGTGGAAAGCATATAATTTATAATGCTTTCTCAGCAACAATTAATCAAGGTGATGAAGTTATTATCCCTGCTCCATATTGGGTGAGTTACCCCGACATTGTAATTTTAAATGATGGAAAACCTATAATTGTTGAGTGTGGTGAGCAAAATGGTTTTAAAATTACACCTGAGGATTTGGAAAAAAATATATCTCCAAAAACGAAATGGTTGATGCTAAATAGCCCAAGTAACCCGACTGGATCTATGTATACCAAAGAGGAATTGGTAGCCATAGGAGATGTTCTTAAAAGTTACGAAAATATTTTTATTTTATCAGATGATATTTATGAAAAAATTGTTTACGACACAAATGAGTTCAAAACAATAGCTGAAGTTTGCCCATTTTTAAAAGAAAGAACATTGACGATGAATGGATTATCCAAGTCTTATTGCATGACAGGTTGGAGAGTAGGCTACGCAGCAGGTCCAATCAGTCTCATCAATGCAATGAACAAAGTTCAATCACAAAACGTATCTTCAACAGCTTCAATATCAATGGCGGCTTCTGTTGAGGCATTAAATGGAGATCAAAGTTTTATCATATCAAACAATGAATCTTTTCTTAGAAGGCGTAATTTAGTTGTAAAACATTTAAATGAAACACCTGGACTGTCTTGCAGAACTCCAGAGGGTGCTTTTTATGTTTTTGCTTCATGTAAAGGAGTTATAGGTAAGACAACGGAGTCTGGTAAAAAACTCTTAACTGATGGTGACTTTATGGATTATCTTCTTGAAGAGGTGGGTGTTGCAGGTGTACAAGGTTCTGCGTTTGGATTAGAGGGTTTCTTTAGAATTTCTTATGCAACCTCTGACTCAATATTAGAGGATGCCTGCCAAAGAATTAAAACTGCTTGTTCTAAATTAAGTTAATTTACTATTAGAAATAATTTTAGCTATTCGAAGAATATTTGTATTTCCAACTTTTCCAAAAGGTACTCCAGCTGTGATTATTATTTTTTCACCATGTTTTAGAATTTTTCTTACCTTTGCTATTTTACATGCACGGTCAACCATCTCAGTTGACGATGAAATTTCATCCACAACATCCATAAAAGTACCCCAAGTTAAAGCATTTTGACGAGCAACTTTTTTATTTGTTGTTAATCCAATTAAGGTCACATCAGGCCTCATCCTTGCGACTCTTAAAACAGATCTTCCTGATTGAGAAAATGTTGCGATACAATTGCATTCAGCAATGGTAGCTACTTCAAGTGCTGCAGTAGCAATAGCCTCTGTTGATGTTTTTACCATATTTAAATTGTAATTTTGAATATTAGCTAGATATTTAGGATCACTTTCAACGCGTTTAATAATTTTATCCATCATTTCTACAGACTCTTTTGGATAGTTACCAGCAGCTGACTCTGCAGATAACATTACAGCGTCTACCCCTTGAAATACTGCTGTAGCAACATCAGAGGCCTCTGCTCTTGTTGGAGTAGGTGAGTCAATCATACTCTCAAGCATTTGGGTTGCAACAATACACGGCTTTCCATATTTTCTACATGCAGCTACCATTGTTCTTTGATGAATTGGCACATCCTCTGGATTAGTTTCTACACCTAGATCTCCTCTAGCAACCATAATTCCATCAGAATTTTTAGTTATTGACTCAATTTCTTCCATAGCAGACGGTTTTTCTACTTTTACCATTACTTTAAATTTTGCAGGAATAAGTTTTTTTGCTGTTAATAAGTCTTTTGTAGTTTGAATAAATGAAAGAGCAATCCAATCAACATCAAGTTTAATAGCTAGCTCTAAATCTTTTTTATCTTTTGGAGTAATTATTTTTAAATCAAGTTTTGTATCTGGAATATTTAATCCTTTGTTATTTGAAATTTCTCCACCATCTGTTACAACACATTTAATTGCAGAAGCAGATTTTGATTTTACTTTTAACCTTACCTTACCATCATTCACTAACAACCTTTGCCCTATTGCTATAGATTTGAAAATTTCTTTATGAGGTAAGTAGACTCTGGAATTATCACCATCTTTTTTATTTTGGTCAAAAGTAAATATTTGGTTTTTTTTTAGTTGTTCTTTAACATTTATAAATCTACCAACTCTGAATTTTGGACCCTGCAAGTCACCTAAAATACAAATATAACGATTATGTTTTTTTTCTAAATTTCGAATAATTTTAACTTTTTTTTTGTGATCCTCATGGTCACCATGACTAAAATTAAGACGAAATACGTCAGCACCAGATAAAAATAATTTCTCAATAGCTTTTTCAGACTCACAGGCTGGTCCTAAAGTTGCAACAATTTTGGCTTTACGGTTTCTAAGTTTCATTTGATTTGTTTAGAAATTAATAAATAACATGATATTACTAAATTACCATGAGTAAAATATCAAAAGAACAAGAGTACAAAATTAAAGCTAATGTGCTTGATCATTTAATTAATCATTTAAGAGAAAGGACTGATGTACAAAATATTGACCTGATGAATCTTAGTGGATTTTGCAGAAATTGTTTATCAAAATGGTATGTAAAATATGCAAAAGAGGAAAACTATGATCTAGACTATGAGGAATCAAGAAAGATTATTTATGGAATGGCTTACTCTGAATGGAAAAGTAAATATCAATCAGAGGTAACAAAAGAACAAATAGAACAATTTAAAAAAAAATAGTTTAGATGACCGAGAAATTGCCGAACTGGAATTTAGGAGATTTTTACTCTTCTATAAAAGATGAAAGAATTGATATTGATCTTGAAAAATATAGAAATTTTTCTAAATCTTTTAACAAAAAATATAAAGGTCAATTAGTTAATCAAGCTCATAACCTCGAAAGTATCATAAAAGAGTATGAAGACGGTAATGAACTTGGTGACAAGCTTGGAAATTTTGCTTTTTTGATATACGCAACAAATATGAACGACCAAGAGACGGTTCAATTCTATCAAGGTATAAATGAAAAACTTACAGAGATATCATCAAACTTGATTTTTTTTACAAACGAAATAAACGCTACAAATGACCAAGATTTTGAAAAGTTTTTATTAAATGCTGGTAAATATAAAAATTGGTTAACTAACATTCGTCGATATAAACAACATCAACTTGATGAAAAGAGTGAGATGATTTTCCTTGATAAGAATTTAACTTCTAACTCTTCATGGGTTAGATTCTTTGAAGAACAAATAAATGATTTAAAATTTAAAATTGATGATAAAGATTTAAATAGTTCAGAAGCTTTAAATTTATTATCTGATCATAAAGCAACAACCAGAAAAAAAGCAGCAAAAAGTATTGAAGATGTTTTTAAATCGAATGTAAAAACTTTTTCTTTTATTACAAACACTCTCGCAAAAGATAAAATTACAAATGATAAGTGGAGAAAATACAAATCTCCAACAGACGCAAGAAATTTAGCGAACAATGTTGAAAATGAAGTTGTGGAGGCACTAACTGAAAGTGTAACCTCCAATTACAAGAATATTTCACATCGATACTATAAAATTAAGGCCAAACTTTTTAATCAAGAAAAACTTAATTATTGGGATAGAAATGCGCCTTATCCCGACTCACCCAATAAAAAGATAAATTGGTCTGAGGCAAAAGATATTGTAATACGCTCATATGCTAACTTTGATAAAAGTTTTAAAGATATTGTATTATTGTTTTTTAATAACAGTTGGATTGATGCAGAATTAAAATCAGGTAAATCTCCAGGAGCATTTGCAGCTTCTACAATTCCATCAATACACCCTTACATTTTGACAAACTTCCACGGTAAAACCAGAGATGTAATGACATTAGCTCATGAACTTGGACATGGATGTCACCAATATTTGTCTGCTAAACAAGGTTTGCTGTTATCTAGCACTCCACTTACTCTTGCAGAGACCGCAAGTGTCTTTGGAGAGATGATGACTTTTCGAACATTACTTGAAGATAGTGATAAGAGTGCCAGAAAATATCTTTTAGCATCAAAAATAGAAGACATGATTAACACTGTTGTCAGGCAAATATCATTTTTTGAATTTGAAAAGTTAGTTCACAATGAGAGAAAAAAAGGAGAGTTATCATCTGATCAACTTTGTGATTTTTGGATGAAAACACAATCTGAAAGTCTTGGGCCTAATATTGAATTAACAGATGGATATAGATATTTTTGGACATACATACCTCATTTTATTCATACTCCCTTTTATGTATATGCTTATGCTTTTGGAGATTGTTTAGTAAACATTTTGATTCAACTTTATGATGAGGGCCTTCCAAATTTTAAGGAAAGTTACATTAGTCTTTTAAAAAGTGGTGGCTCGAAACACTATAGTGAAGTTTTAAAACCATTTAATGTGGATCTAAAACAAAAAAATAGTTGGGAAAAAGGCCTCTCAATGATTTCAGGTCTAATAGATGAGTTTGAAAAAAGTCTTTAGATTAAAATGAAAGAAGAAAATAATTTAGTATCAAGAGTAAAAAGGTACTCAAAAGTAACAACTTCCATGACTTCTTTAGCTACGAAATTTGCAGGTAAAAAATATTTAAATTTTGATTTAAGTGATCAAAAGTATGCGGCTCAAATTACAGAGATTTTAGGTAATTTAAAAGGACCTCTGATGAAGGTAGCACAACTAAGCGCTACTATTCCTGATTTACTGCCTGAAGAGTATGCTAGAAAATTAGCTGAATTACAGTCAAATGCACCTCCAATGTCTTGGGTGTTTGTAAAAAGAAGAATGAAAGCTGAATTAGGTGAAAATTGGCAAAATAACTTCAAAGAATTCAATCAAGAGGCAAGTTTTGCTGCCTCTTTAGGTCAGGTTCACAAGGCCAAATTGAAAACCAATGATTATGTTGCGTGTAAGCTCCAATATCCTGATATGTCCTCAGCAGTAGAGGCTGAC
>QCDA01000006.1 GCA_003281065.1 Pelagibacteraceae bacterium AG-349-E10 | reverse complement strand
GTAAATATTTTGTTCGAGCTCAAATGATGCATTTTTAAGATACAAAATTTTGCTTTTCACAGTTAATTGATCCTCTAGTTTGCATGACTCAATATAATCACATTCAATCTTTTTTACTAAAAAAAGTCGATCATAATCTTTTAATAAAGAATTAAGTGTAAATCCCAATTCATTGATGATTTCAGTACGTGCTCTCTCAATAAATTTTAAATAATTAGCGTAATATACAACTCCACCAGAGTCTGTGTCTTCATAATATATTTTGAAGTTGTATTGGAACATTAAGTTGTCAGACCTAAGTACAATATATAAGTTATGATAATTATAACTATTCCAAATATTAAATATCTATATTCATTCATTAAATTAAATAACTATTATGGAAATACTTAAGATATTTTTTCTCGCTTAAAATAATAAATCATTTTGTGTTTTGAAGGGATATCAGATTTATCTTTAATTACATTGACCAACTCCCAACCTTCTTTACCCCCCTTATTAAGCCAGTCATTTTCGGACTTTAACTCTTCATCATCTAAATATTGAGTGTAAATTCTATACTCCCACTTTCCATGTTTTTTTTTATCGAATGTTGGGTTGATCATTTCTTTTAAGCTTACGTATTCAAATTATAAAAAAACCAAACTGCAGAAAAACACCAAAGCGTTAAAAAAATCTTCCCTAGTTTATCTGCTTTTTTATAATGTGACCTCATTTCATTAAACTGAATATCATTTTGACTGTCTTGATTTTGAGAGTCTTTTAATTTTTTTTGATAAAAGAATTTGTATATATTTATTGCACAAGTCCATCCCGTTAGTATGTAAAATATAGAGCTAGATAAAGTTGTCATCTTTATTTATTACCTCTCCTCTAAGCATTTAATTTCAAGTTTAAAGTAATCATTTGCATTTCCACATGCAATAAGTAAAGCAGCTTGTTTGTCTAGAGAAGAGAGTGCTTTTCTCCAAATATAAATTCTAGTAGAGTATCCTTTTAGCCAATGTCCATCCCAAACATTGTCTAATGCTAAAACAAACCGTTTAGGATTTTTATTCATTAAATCTAACCATCTCTTTTGTAGATTGTCATTTTTATCAAATAGATTTATCCATCCCATTTGAGCCTTCCCCGGATTTCTTTTCATCTGTCTTTTTTTTTCATTATCTGCATGTGAAGTTATAAAATGAATATTGTTCGTATCATTTAACAAGTATTCGGCCTCAGAAAATTCGATTTGTGCCATATGCATTAACAAAAAATCTTCACTTGGATTTTTTTTAGCCAAATCAATTAATTGACTTAGTATTTTTTTTGAGTCTTCTTCATAATCATTTAACTCAACATGAAGTATTACAGGTTTTTTATCGCTAAGAACGATATCAATTGCTTTATTTATTCTTTCAGATTTGAAGTCAAGATTTATGCCTTCGTATTTTAATTTTGAATGATTATGAGGAGCATGCTGGACTATGATTTCACCAAAACCAACATAGTTGATATTAGAATTGAGAGCTTGGTCTCTTAAATATTTAATTGTTCTAATTACTTTAGAGTTATCTCTTTCTTTTCTTGTAAAACCTCCTAGCTTAGTTGGAATTAAATATTTTGTCTTTTGGTTAGTTAATTTTTGTATAGAAAGATATCTTTGGGTAGCAGAATCCCACTTTCCTCTAATTGATAGTAAAGTTAGATCAACATCATTATTAATAATTTGTTTTGATACTTGTTCATTGCTGATTAATGGTCCCACTTGGCTATGAGCATCTACAAGAGTCCCATTATAAATTTTTGCTATACTCAAGGCAGGTGTCAACAACAATAGGACTATCAGGGTTTTCATTATCTTATAATAAATTGATTATAACCTTAGTGTCTGACAAGTGTCGGATTAATTTTAGTAAGTTGTTTAAAATAAAAAAAAGTCAATAAAATCAATAATTGGTTCCGTGGTGTAACGGATAGCACAAATGACTTCGGATTATTTCAATCTAGGTAAAAGTCTAAGTTTTTAAAGATATTTACAGGAAATGTTTTCGTATACTTTTCGTATACTTTAGTTGGCATATAGTGAGTTTGTTGTTCTAATTTCAATTAAAATAATTTTTCACTTTAGATTGAAAGATATCCAACTTTATAAAGGTGATATTTCAGATATATATGATTAAAGTAATTTTTCTCTGTCTTTAATTTTTTTAACTTTATCTAAAGAGTCATAATCAAATATTTTACATCTTGGTCCTGTCTCAATAGGGAAACCCATAGAAAAATCATATCTATCAACATAAATTCTAAGATCAAATTGATATGTGGTATCTATCCATAATTTTTCATCATCTAAATCATAATTTAAATACAAATCATAAATAGTTTGATATTTATCAATCACACTTTTTTTTCTAACATAGGGAAATTAAGCGTTTTGATAAAAAATTTCATCGCATTAAACGATGATAAGTTGGATAATAATACTAACGATTTAATTATAATTATATAGTCAATGCCATGACACTAAATTCAGAAACTCCAATATTGATCACTGGACTTCCTCGTTCAGGAACTTCAATGACTGCTGGTATCATGGCAGAGTTGGGAGTCTTTACAGGACCAACAGTCCCTGGTGGCGAACCTAATCCAAAAGGTTTTTTCGAAAACACTGTAATAAGGGAAAAGATTATCAAAGGAATTCTTAAAGCAGGAGATTTTTGCCCATTAGGGGTTAGATCTCTTCCCCCTCGAGACTTTAACATTAAAATTTCTTTTGGTGATGGGAAATCCCTAAAAGAAATTTTACATAATATCATAAAAGCACAAGGATACTCACACAACCTACCATGGTTATATAAAGATGCTAAACTTTCGCTCCTATGGCGTATTTTTAATTCTCAATTTCCCGACGCTTTATGGGTCGTTGTCCGAAGAAATAGACAGAATTTTATCCGCTCCTGTTTGAGAACGCATTTTATGGTTCAACACAGCACTGAAGAAGATTTTTGGAATAAATTTGCCGATGATTATGAACTTAGATTGAAAGAATTGATCCAGACTGTAAATCGAGTAATTGAGGTTGACACGGATGCAATCATAAGCGGTAATTTCAATGCTATTGAAACTTTATGTGAAAAAATAGAAATTGATTTTTCAAAAAAAATTGTTGATAAATTCGTTTCTCCAGAGCATTGGAATCGTAACAACAAGTAAGACCAAGTAAACCGAAGCAGAATCAAAAAGAAATTTAGAAACAGTAATCTTTTCAAACATTCGTTTGTTTTCGAGAATTGATTTATCTTTTACTAATTTAAAACTAAACGAAATATATGGATAATTATTTATAAAATTTTTTGATAAAGTTTATTTGGTATGAAAGTCTTAGACAAGTTTTCGTATACTTTTTCGTATACTTTTATTTTAATGAAAATTTATTGCAAAAAAGATAATGTTTTCAATACGGTTCCGTGGTGTAACGGATAGCACAAATGACTTCGGAAATTCTTGTAGTCTTTCACCTTGCTTATCTTCTTTTACTTTAGCTACTTTTTTTTCTTATATTAATTAAAATTGGTTAAAATTTGTTTCGATGTGTCCCATATTTGTCCCACATAATTTTAATAACAATAGAGCTAAGAGTTTTTTCATCATCTAATTTTTCTACAATAGCTATTTGACCCTTATAGAACACTTTCTTTTGATACTCATAAGCCTCTCATCTTTAACTTCTCTCCATTCATGGGGCCCGTATGTTCTATCAAAATAATCTTTACTAACTGCAACTTCTGCTCTCACACATGTAGCATGACTTGAAAAGTAAAATTGATAAGAAAAAAACATAATTAAAGCCGTAGCACATACGATTAAAACTATTTTTAAATTATTATCTTCAAGAGGATTATTGAGTTTATTGGTTTTACTTTTTGCTATTTTCCTTTTAACCATTACTTATCTAACTTCTTGATTGCTTCAATGAAACTAAGAAATGCTCTAGTTTGTTTTTTATAAGCCTTCTCATATTTAGCTATATCTTGTTTAATTTCTCTTCTTAATTCTGTTTTAGTTGCAACTTTTCTTAATAACTTATTCTGTTCTTTGTATATTCTAAAAGCTTCTTTAAAGTATTTTTTTTCATGTGGTACATACTCTTGAAATAAATCAGTAAATGCTCTTTCATTTTTATGCCATTGTTTATTTAACTCTTCAAATTTCTTAGTGAGAGAAAGCTCTCTAGGACCATGTTTTCTTGGTTTCTTTTTCTTAGGTTCTGGTTTTTTAAATTGAATTATTTTAGTCATAAGTTTTTATCAATTACTTTCAATGCACCATCGAGACCAGTCAAACGCTTTTCTCTTTTATAATTTTTATCACAACCTTTATTTTGGATTTCAAATAAAAAAATATTACCTTTTCTTAAATTATTTAGAAGATTATTTATAAATGTTTTATCCATAGTGGCAAATACAACACCATGAGCTTTATCCTTATATTTCTTAAATTTATGAGAGAAAGCTTTATTTTTATCAATTCGCATACGAACATTTACTTCACTATGTGTATTTTTACATAAGAAAGTATTTCTTAGTGGGGCTAATGTTAGATGGTCAGGCGTTTTAGAACTAGTGTATTGCAAACTTATTTTAAAATGGTCTGAAGCTAGGGAATTAATACTTTTTGTGAAGCCTTGAACTCTATAAAAACTCTCATCAGTAAAATCATCAGTGAATTTCCATACATCCCAGTCACCTGTATCATAAATTAAATCACTATCTCCCCAACTCAAACTAGGGATTAATAACAATAGGGCTAAGAGGGTTTTCATCTAATCATATTCTCTACAATCATGATGATTTGTTCCCCTAATAAGAGTCTTAGTAATTCTGTTATATTTCCAACCAAATTCATTTTCTATTTTAATTAAAAGCTGTCTTCGTTCTTCTGATTCACTAAAACCAACAGAGCCTATTATTTCTTTTAATTCAAAAGTTATAAAAACATCATTCTTATCAACTTTTTTATAATTACGGATTTGACCTTCTTCTTTATACTGAGATAATTTTGTAAATAAGAAATTATCTTGCAAAATAAAATAACCTTCTAAATATGAACATTTAAGAGTGAGTTTCTCAGCCCAACTCAAAGAGGGTATTAATAACAATAGGGCTAAGAGGGTTTTCATTAAATTTTTCTATTCTTTTCAATAAGTTTTTTTTCTCTTTGAAATTCAGAATTAATTTTATTCATAAGTTCTTTTTTACTATCTACTACTGAACAAATTTTATTTGATTTGAAAGAGCTTTCTGTTTCGTGAACATGTATGTGGTCTAAAGTATATCTGTCAAATTCTTCCCAAACCCAAAATCTTTTTTCGATATAATTATAATTGAAAATTTGTATCCAACTTGGGTAGGCAATATATCTTTGAAAAGTTTCTTTTAAATTTCCATCAGTATTTAAACTAATATTGTACTGAATAAGGTCATGATGCATTAAATAATTTTCATCAGGATAGTCTTTGTTGTCTTTGCTTTTACCTTTAAACTCATATCCGGTTTGCCAAGCTATATGATTATATTTTGGATTATCACAAAATAGATATGTCCCATCTAAATTGTCTTCGCTCCAACTCAAACTAGGGATTAATAACAATAGGGCTAAGAGGGTTTTCATAGATAAAATTATATCTTTAGTGTCCCATATTTGTCCCTTAAAAAAATATATCCTCTATGAATTAATAAAAAAGTTAATAAAATCAACTAAAGGTTCCGTGGTGTAACGGATAGCACAAATGACTTCGGATCATTTAGTCAGGGTTCGAATCCTTGCGGAACCGCCAGTTTAATTTATAAAAAACTCCCTAAACCTTGAAGTTTGTTAATGAAGTCCCTAATTTGCTCGTTAATTTTTTGATTATCTATTTCTATTTGATCATTTGCACTAAAATCTAAATCAAATAAACCCTCTCTGTCTTGAAGTATTTCTTCTAGTGTGAGATCTGCACTGTTGTCAAAATCAAAATTATTTAAAATAACTTTAGTAAGTAAGGGGGTGATAGCATAACTAGAAATTATTCCAAACAGACCTGCCTCATCAAATTCTTGCCCATTTATTGTGCTAAAAAAAACTAAAAGTTTAGAAGCTCTATTAATCTCAGCATTTGAAAGTGCTTTATTACCAGAGACATCTAAAAAACTAAAAACATCTTCAAAGCACTCCCCCTTATTCTTGGAGAAATTTGAACAGGATAAAGATGCCTTTGAATTCATATATGATAATACCTCTCCGAATAATAGAGTTAAACTAGCAGGCGTGTTATCGCATTTAGCATATGTAAAAGTGTTGTTTGTATTATTTAAAAAATCATAGGATCCATCGAGATTATCTTGCTCTTCGAATACAACTTCTAAAATATCGTCATTCAGTTTCATAAAAACATTTTTAAATTCAAATATTTCTCCATCCAGATAAATCCAATCTTTATATGTCTTTGAGTCAGAAAACTGAAGGTAGAAATACGCATACTCGTCTATTTCATCCTGACTTTCATAGAGATTAAAGTAGCTACTTTCAGTAATAATAAATACATCTTGTTCTTTTGAACAATCATTGCTCCAAGTACCATGGAATTTTTCGGGAATTAAATCTTCTGCGAATAATAAAAATGGGTGAAATAAAATAACTACAAATAGACTAAAAAAATATCTCACATTATAAATTAACATATTAATCTGTAGATATAAAATTATAATGAATTTTAATTAGAGTTTTTTCGAGATAGCCAAGAGGGTTTTTTTAATTGATTTAAATTTAGATCCTCTGGAAAGTTCTTAAAAATATCATTGAGCCCCTTTATTATTACATATGTGATGATAAAACTCATAATCGTATCACTCAAAAAATGATCACCCTCCATAATTCTTAATAATGAGATTAAAAGAATTGAAGCATATGCAAATGTGTTCCATGAAGTTTTATTGAATATAATTAGTAAAGCTAAAGATAGCGTAAAAAAAGACACGTCACCTGAAACGAAGCTACAATTGGTGCTACAATAATCAACATTTAACCATGGAATGGTAAATGGCTCTTCTCCTCCAAATTGAATGGTGTCATTAGGCCTTGCACGACCCCACAAATTTTTAAAAATAGAGTTTACAACAACACCTGTTCCGATAATAAGACAAGAAAACAAGTAAACCCACTCTCTGACTGCAATATTTAAAATTTTTTCTTTGTAATAAATTTGTTTGAAAACAGCAGCTATGGGAACAAAAAAAACTAATAAAGCCATGAGAGGTAAAAGCATTTTACGGACAAAATAGATAAACCAGTCAGACTCTGAAGCAATAAATTTACCTTCCTGTCCAAAAAATAGGCCACTAACAGTTATGTCTAATGAGGGAAATATGAAAAATAATATTGAGAGTAGGAGAGTTATTGTAAGGGTTTTAAAGTAAAAATTAAAATTCAAGTAAAGAGAGAAAATGTTTTGATAAAGATTGGCAATAGTGCTTGAAATTATTTCAACATTATTATTTGGAATTAGTTTGTCACTTTCTGATGTAAATAACTTGTTTTTATCTGCTAATTTTTTTGAAATAAATATTGTTGAAAGGTATGCAACAAGCGTACCGCCAAAGATATCACTAATAAAATGAGCGCCAACTATGACTCTCGTAGATGCAATAATAATTGCAATAGTTATCAATGCATTTTTAATTTTCGGAAAGAGAAATATCATACAAAAGATAAAAGCAAAAATAGTTGCGGTATGACCTGATGGGAATGAATGCCATTTAGAGTCAAATTGTATTATGTCTAATGATTTTAATTCAAAGCCATTATATAAAACTGGTCGTGGTCTTCCAATTATATGTTTTAATATTTGTGTAACTATACCACTTAATAAGATATTTAAAAAAATAAATAGACTAATGTCACTTATGGTTTCCATAATTTGATTTTTACTTTTAATAATTTTTATTAACCCCCAGATTAAAATAGTAGGTACAAAAAAATATAAAGAGTCACCAAAGTGAGTGAGTGTTCCAAAAAGAGACTTTGTTTGATGATTAATACTGTCAAAAAAAGAAGCTACTGAATAATCAAATAATAAGAAAAAAAAAGCTCCAATTAACAGATAAATACTTATTCTTTTTTCTTGCGAGTTTAACTGATTGAAGAAAGTCATAATTTATTAAAGTTGATATTTATGAATGATTTTGTTGTCATATCGAGTATGGTTTTATTTATTGAGTCACTATCTTCTATTGGCATTGTATCAAGGGAACTAAATTTGAATTCTATTTGGCAATCTGAAAAATAGTCTGGTTTCACTTTGTCACTAAAAAACAACATTAAATCTAGTGGATAATTTTCTTCCAATATAAATTCGGATTTTTTTATATCACAATTTAAATCATTTTTTAAAGTATCATAGATAACGGGACTCAATGTTTTATTCTTATATTGTGAATAAAAAAAGACTGAAGTGAAAAATACAACTAAAATCAAAGAAAATGAGATAGTTTTATATGCTGTCGTTAAGGATTTTTCTTGGAGAGAAAAAACTGGATTAATTAATGATACTAAAATTATCATTAAATAAAAAATATAATTTATCTGAGGTATCTCTGAAGTACTGTGATAAAGGGAGGTATCAAAATAAATTATGCCTGCTGGTATAAAAAAAAGGGTAACTAAAACTATTTTCGACCATTTTAATTCAACAAATTCTAGTGTTCTAAAAATATAAATAGACATTATTGGTAATAAAAAGATTAAAATCGATATATTTAATTTATTAGAAAAAATAAACATAAACCAACAAAGAATTATTGAAAAAAGGAATATAATCAATTCCTTATTCCAGTTAATTCTTTTTATACCATTATAAAAAATAGAAATAATTAGCAAACTTAATAAAGGTAGTAAAAAAATAACACTCTTCGAAAGTTTCTCTAATAAAATATTTGGATCGAAATTAAGTATGGAATAGTAATCCGTTTTATTAATACCCTGAATAATCAGAAAAACTAAAAAAGATATATAAATAAAACATAGATAAGAAATTAAGTTAAGACGTTTTTTTTTCTCTAGCTTTAAATTAAATAATTTTATGAATATCAAAAATGTTATTAATATAACAAAATAGAAATTATTGAGAATTAATGCAATTAAACTAAATAATATAAAAAAAAATACATTATAAAAATTTTCATCGTCGAAAATTTTTAATAAATAATAGAATATTAATAAAGTCACCAAGCCTGAAATAAGAGAACCATCAATGGTTATCATTGAAATTAAAATTGTGCCACTTAACATCACTGCTGTAAGAGGCATTAAATAATTGAGGTCATAAAATTTTAATTTAATAATTTTATATGAGACAAAAATTAATAATCCTAAGTATATAAAATTCGGTAGTCTAAACAGAAAGTAATTGTTAAAACCAAAAAAATTCGTGAGCTTTGATGCGATATTTAAAAATATCAAATGTGGATTGAAAAACTCTGAAAAATTTGAAACTAATTCATTATTTTTAATTGTGATAAGAATTTTTATGTCTTCAATAGAAATATATGGTGCACCTAAAGTTATTGCACCGAGTAATCCAATCCAAATAATTGTGAAAAAAACAGTCGGAATATTATCTAGGAATCTAAAGATGCTCATTTTCTCATTTAACTAAGTTTAGTAGCATATAGATCTAATTTATTCTATATATTGTGGTTATTTCAATTTTCTTGATGTTATTTTTCCCCGTAATTATAATAAAAATTAAGAGATTAATCTCTTTTTACAGCCTTATAGAAGCGGCTTTTTTCTTAGTGGGCCACTTCTTTCTTAAAGGGTTAGGACAAATTGTTCTAACCCTTTTTTGATTTCTATATTATCCTTTTTTAAAGATGTTGAAGTTAATTTTCATGATACTCTTCTTTTTTATTGGATATTTTCTTGCTGATACAGGATTAGTGGATATTCCATTTAGAAATATTCTAATTTTAGAAAGTTTATATGAGGTTGTAGATTAAATGATTAATACAGATAAAGTTTTACATGGTTTTACCGATCTTAAAAATTTAAATCTACTTGGTCCTATTGTTTTAAACCAAGCGAAAGGAATATATGTTTACGATCAAGATGGAAAAAAATATTTAGATGCCAATTCAGGATTATGGAATTCTGTGGTTGGTTTCGATCATCCCAGAATGGTTGAAACAGCAAAAAAACAATATGAAAAATTTTCTGGTTACCACGCCTTTTTTGGAAGAATATCTGAACCAGCTGTAGAACTTGCAGATAAATTAATTGAAATATCTCCTTTCACGGATGGTAAAGTTTTTTTTACAAACTCAGGATCTGAAGCTAATGACACTACTGTAAAATTATTATGGTTTATTAATAAAAGAAAAGGGCATTCCAATCGAAGGAAAATAATTACTCGTATAAATTCATATCATGGTGTAACGGCTGTTTCTGCTTCGATGACAGGAAAACCATACAATAGTGAATTTGGATTACCCTTAGATGGTTTTATACATTCAGCTTGTCCTCATTATTGGAAATATGGCTTAGAAAAAGAGAGTGAGGAAATGTTTACCAAAAGAATGGGTGAAGATTTAGAAAATTTAATTTTAAGAGAGGGGCCTGATACCATTGCAGGTTTTTTTGCAGAACCTGTTATGGGGGCAGGTGGTGTGATACCTCCTTCAAAAGGATATTTTGAGATAGTTCAAAAAATTTTAAAAAAATACAATATTCCATTTATTGCTGATGAGGTAATTTGTGGTTTTGGTAGAACTGGTAACTTATGGGGATCTCAAACATACAATATTGATCCTGATATTATTATTGCCTCTAAATGTATAACATCAGGTTTTTTTCCACTTGGTGCAGTTATTTTGGGAGAAAAAATGACAAAAGAAATGATGGAGGCTTCTTATGAGGCAGAGGAATTTTTTCATGGTTTCACAGCCGGTGGACACCCTGTAGGTTGTGCCCTAGCGCTAGAAGCAATTGATATTATAATTAATGAGAAAATGATTGAAAATGTTAGACACCTTGAGCCAATTTTTATGGGTGGTTTAAAGAACTTTGAAGATTTAGAGTTTATAGGTGAGTCTCGCGGCATTGGACTTATGGGTGCTTTAGAGATGGTTCAAGATAAAAAAAATAAACTACCCTTCGATGGTTCGATATCCATTGGCGAGCGTGTTGCTAATAAGTGTATTGAAAATGGTTTGATATGTAGACCTCTTGGACCATCAATTGTGTTATGTCCCCCTTTTATTACATCGGAGGAGGAGATGGGTATAATATTTGATACTCTAGAGAAAACTCTTAAAGAAGTATTTAGTGAAGTTAAATCTTTAGGACAATAGATCCCGAAGTCTTTCTATTTTCCATATCTGTGTGAGCGTCAGCAACATTATCAAGATCATATTTTGTAATTTTATCCAATTTAATTTTATCTTTTACAATCATCTCAAATAATTTATGGCTTGCAATTTCAAGCCACTCTCTATTAGCGTAAAAATGGAATAGTGTAGGTCGAGTTAAATAAAAAGAACCAAATGCTAGATCTGTCATTTGAATGTCTTTATATGGTCCAGATGATTGACCAAAGCTAACTAACATCCCATGTTTTTTTAAACATTTAAATGATTGAAACATTGTATCTTTACCAACACTGTCATAAACCACGTCAAGGCCTTTGTTATTTGTGATTTTTAATACTTCATCTAAAAAATTTTTTTCAGAGTAATTTATAACCTCGTCAAAGCCTCTTTGCTTTGCTAACTCACATTTATCTGAATTACCAGCTGTACCTATTAATTTTGTACCAATGTCTTTTATCCATTGGCCTGCGATCAATCCTACGCCTCCAGCCGCAGCATGAAATAATACCTCATGATTACTTTGTAAGTTATAACTGTCACAAACAAGATACTTTACTGTTAGTCCTTTAAGAATTGATGCGGCTGCTTTATCGAAAGATATGCTATCTGGGATAGAAACTACGAGATCCTCTGATATCATTCTATGTGTTGCGTATGCATTATTAGGTTGCGCATATGCTACGCGATCCCCTATTTTAAACTTTGTAACATTAGAACCTATAGCTTCAACCTCGCCTGCACCTTCAGAGCCTAAAACAAGATCTTTGTCAACAGGCCAAGGATATAATCCTGCTCTAAAATAAATATCAATGAAATTTACTCCAATTGCTCTATTTTTAATCAAAATTTCATTCGATTTAAGTACAGTGAGCTCAATACTTTTCCTTTGAAGAACGCTTGTATCACCGGGCTTATTTGCAACAATTGAATACATTAAAGGAGCCTATCATCTAAAAAAATGATCCAACAGTCAATTTGAAAGTCTTGAAATTAAAAATTGAAATCCCAAATTAATAGTAAGAGAAATTGCCATTTGGAATTTCTTTATTAACGCAGGTTTAAAAACTGCAATTAACAATTAACGCTTAAGGAGGTTAATTATGACTACATTTGACTTATCTCCTCTATGGAGATCATCAGTTGGTTTCGATGAGTTTGATAAACTTTTTGATACCGTCTTTTCTACGAACAATAAAGGTGCTTCTTATCCACCTTATAATATCGTCAAACATGACAAAAATATTTACCAAATTACCATGGCTATCGCCGGTTTTGGTGAGGACCAAATAGATATATCCCAAGAGGGTAATCTTTTGACTGTTAAAGGTGAAATGGTTGATGATAAAACTATGAATAAATCAGAATATCTTTATCGAGGAATTGCCAACAGAAATTTTGAGAGAAAGTTTGAGTTAGCTGATACTGTAAAAGTTATAGAGGCTGATTTAAATAATGGTCTGTTAAGTATAAATCTTGAAAGAGAAATACCTGAACACCAAAAACCCAGAAAAATAAAAGTTAATACGAATTCTAAACTTTTATCAGCTTAAATAAAAAAATAGGGCTGCTTTTTTATAAGCAGCCCAAATATTTAATCTAATTGAGAAGCGACAAATTCCCAGTTTACTAGACTATCTAAAAAAGCTTTTAAATAATCAGGTCGTTTGTTTCTATAATCTATATAATAAGAGTGTTCCCATACGTCACATCCCAGTATTGGCTTCATTCCATCAACTAGAGGATTAGAAGCATTAGGTGACTTTGTGACCACTAATTTACCATTATCGATGGCAAGCCAAGCCCATCCAGAACCAAATTGAGTTGTTCCTGCCTGAATAAAAGCTTCTTTGAATTGATCAATCCCTCCTAGGTCTGATGTAATTCTACTCTCCAATTCGGACGGCATAGAGCCTCCCCCATTTGGTTTCATACATTGCCAAAATAAAATATGGTTCCAATGTTGACCTGCATTATTAAAAATTCCTGCCATCGATGAGTCTTTACTTGATTTTACAACTATTTCCTCAAGAGAAGAGTCTTTCATATCGGTGTCTTTAACAAGATTATTTAAATTTGTTACATATGTTTGATGATGTTTGCCATGATGGAAATCAAGAGTTTCTGATGACATATATGGAGCTAAAGCATCATTTGCATAAGGTAAGCTTGGTAATTCAAAAGTCATATTTATTTCCTTTAATTAAAATTCTTAATGCGTATTTTTTATATTATTGTGGAAACAATGACAACCTTTGAAGAAATAAATACAAAAATATGAGGAATATAGTTAGTATTCAGTCTACTGTCTTAAATGATAAAGTTGGAAATCATGCCGCTCGGTCAATCTTAAGTGACAAAGGTTATAATATTTATGAGATACCGACTGTAATTTTGACATCTCATAAAGCTGTAAAGGGCACACTTCAAATCAATAACAACAGTTTAAATCCATGGGTTATTTTTAATAAAGTCAGGAAAACATATAAATTAAGCTTAAATGATTTAACAATTATTGGCTACACACCCAACTCAAAGATTTCAAAATCGATTGGTAAAATTATTAATGTGCAAAATAGAATTGTTTTAGACCCTGTAATGGGAGATATAGGAATAGGTCTATATGTAGAAAAAGACGTTGCAAATTTTTTTAAAAAAGTAATAACAAAAGTTAAATATATATCAGCAAATTTTTTTGAGTGGTCATACTTAAATAATAAAGATGTAAAAAACTATAGTATTAGCGAGATCATAACTGACCTCAAATCGTTTACGAGGAAGTTTAATAGTCAAGTATTAATAAGAAGCATTCCAAAAAATAAAAAAATATTAAATATTATTTGTAATAAAAGAGAAATTTTTGTCATAGAAACACCTTACATAAATTTTAAAGAAAGATTTCATGGAGCTGGCGACCAATCTACAGCTTTATACGCTCACTATATCTACAAAAAAAATACAACAAGAGAAATACTAGAAAATGTTACGAATGATATTTATGATATTTTGCTAAAAAATAAAATACGTTCTAAAAAAAGAAAAAAAAGATTTAAAGCTAAGAGCTTAAATAATCTTTGATCAAGATTTCTGCTATTTGTACAGTGTTTAAAGCAGCTCCCTTTCTTAAATTATCAGACACGCACCAGAAATTTAGACCATTTGGAATAGTAAGGTCTCTTCTAATTCTGCTAACGTAGACAGGGTCTAAACCTGCAGATTCAATCGGAGTTACGTACCCCTCATCAGCACGGTAATCAATCATTTTTAGACCAGGGGATTTTTTAAAAATTTCTCTTATTTGGTCCTCGTCATAAGGCTTTTCAAACTCGATGTTTACAGCTAGTGAATGAGATATAAATACTGGTACTCGAACACAAGTTGCAGTTAGTTCAATGTTTTGATCAAGAATTTTTTTTGTTTCATTGTACATTTTCCACTCTTCTTTGGTTTGACCGTCCTCTAAGAAAACATCTATATGCGGGATAACATTAAAAGCAATTTGTTTAGTAAATTTTTCCTTTACTACTGCTTCATTTGCATAGATTGATTTAGTTTGATTAAATAATTCATCTGCAGCTTCTTTACCTGCACCAGAAACTGATTGATAAGTTGAAACAACAATTCTTTTAACTTTGAAATGATCATGCAAAGGTTTAACCGCAACTAGCATCCCCATAGTTGAACAATTAGGATTAGAAATAATATTTTTTTTTCTAAAGTCTTTTAGCGCCTCAGGATTGACCTCAGCGACTACTAATGGGACATCTGGATCTGTTCGAAAATGAGAGGTATTATCAATTACTATACAACCTTGCTTAGCAGCTTTAGGAGCAAACTCACTTGAAACTTTCGCACCTGGTGAAAAAATAGCTATGTCAGTATCAGAAAAATCATATTCAGCTAAGTCTGCTACTACAACAGACTTGTTTTCTCCGTAATCAATTGTGCTTCCTTTAGAACGAGAAGAAGCTAAAGCGATTAAATCAGAATATTGAATTTCTTTTTCATCAATAATATCTAAAACCTCTCTACCGACATTTCCAGTTGCTCCGACAACAGCAATTTTAGGTTTTTTAGAAGAAGCCAACTTAAATTCTCTCAATTATTAAATCGCCCATTTTAGAACAGGAAACAAGAGTTTGGTCTTCATTTGTGTAAATGTCTCCAGTTCTGTAACCCTCAGAAAGAATTTTTTGGACGGCACTTTCTACTTTGTTAGATAACTCTGGTTTATTGAGGTTATATTTTAACATCATAGACAAACTTAAAATGGTAGCGATTGGATTTGCTTTATCTTGACCTGCAATATCAGGGGCGCTTCCATGAACAGGCTCAAAAAGTCCATGTCTTTTTCCATTTTTTTCTTCTCCTAATGATGCCGATGGTAACATTCCAAGCGAACCAGTGAGCATAGCAGCACAATCGCTCAGCAGATCTCCAAAGAGGTTGTCTGTAACTATTACATCAAATTGTTTTGGGTTTCTGACAAGTTGCATGGCACAATTATCTGCTAACATATTTTCTAGTGTAATATCTGAAAAATCTTTATGAGTTTCTTTCACAATCTCTCTCCAGAGTACACCTGTTTCCATAACGTTAGCTTTCTCAACAGATGTTACTTTATTATTTCTTTTTCTGGCTAAATCAAAAGCAACTCTAGCAATCCTATCGATTTCGTAATCGTAATAAATTTGTGTGTCAATCGCTTTCTTGCCATTTGGTGTGTCTTCTATTCCTCTAGGTTGACCAAAATAAACACCACCAGTTAATTCCCTTACAATCATAATATCTAAATTGTTTACCACTTCATTTTTTAAGGTTGAAGCTGAAACAAGAGCATCAAAAACTAAAGCAGGTCTCAAATTTGCAAAAAGTTCTAATTCTTTC
Organism: Pelagibacteraceae bacterium AG-349-E10; assembly: GCA_003281065.1. Taxonomy (GTDB): domain Bacteria; phylum Pseudomonadota; class Alphaproteobacteria; order HIMB59; family HIMB59; genus HIMB59. Next base: position 17,907 of record QCDA01000006.1, on the reverse strand, counting down.
CTCAAACCTAAAAGCCCAGCTTCTGGTCTTTTTGATCTCTCTACATCATCCCACTTTGATCCACCAACTGCTCCCAATAATATAGCATCTGAATTTTTTGCTTTCTCTAAAACAGTGTTAGTTAAAGGTTCGCCATTAACATCATATGAAGCGCCTCCAACTAAATCTTTTTCATAGCTAGCATTAAGGCCTTGCTCATTTAATTTTTCAATTACTCTAATTGCTTGATCTGCAACTTCCACACCTATGCCGTCTCCTGGCAAAACTAAAATTTTAGAACTCATTTAATTATCTTTAAATAACCAAGGTTTTTTATTTTTTTTATCCTCTTCGTAAGCATTAATTTTGTCTTTGTAACCAAGGGTAATGCCAATATCGTCTAATCCCTGCAAAAGTCTCTCTTTTCTGAATTCTTCAATTTCAAATTTGATTAAATGGTTTCCAACTTTGACAACTTGCTTCGGAAGGTCAATGGTGAACTCAATTTGATTTTTAGCTGCTGTCATTAACTGATCAAGGTTTTCAGGGCTGACAACAATCGGTAAAATCCCATTTTGAAAGCAATTATTATAGAAAATATCAGCAAAACTTGTTGAAATTACGCTTCTTATTCCAAAATCTTTAAGAGACCAAGGGGCGTGCTCTCTACTTGAACCACAACCAAAATTATCACCAGCAACCAAAATTTTTGACTGATCATAAGGAGATGTATTCAAAACAAAATCTTTAATGAGATTTCCATCGTTATCATACCTCATCTCATAAAACAAACTTACGCCAAGACCGGTTCTTTTAATTGTTTTGAGAAATTGTTTTGGAATGATCATATCAGTATCGATATTAACAATTGGTAAAGGAGCTGCGATACCTTTTAAAGAATGAAACTTATCCATTTTATGTAAAATCTCTTATGTCTGAAATGTTTCCCGTAATAGCAGACGCTGCAGCAAGCTCAGGACTCATTAAATGAGTTCTGCCACCTCGGCCTTGTCTACCTTCAAAATTTCTATTAGAAGTTGATGCGCACCTTTCACCAGGTTTTAATTGATCGGGATTCATACCAAGGCACATTGAACATCCAGCCTCTCTCCATTCAAAGCCAGCATCTTTTAAAATTTTATCAATTCCTTCTTCTTCTGCTTGTTTTTTAACTAAGCCTGATCCTGGTACTATCATTGCTTGAACGTGTGAAGCAATCTTTTTGTCCTTTACGATAGATGCAACTTTTCTTAAATCCTCAATTCGACCATTAGTACAAGAGCCAATGAATATTTTATCTAATTTTATGTCTGTAATTTTTGTTCCAGGCTTAAGGCCCATATACTCAAGTGATCTTTCTATACTTTTCTTTTTATTTTCTGTTTTAGCACTGCTCGGATTTGGTACAGTGCCTTTCACTGACACAACATCCTCAGGGCTAGTTCCCCATGTCACCATTGGGTCAATTTCTGAACTTTCTATAACTATTTCATTATCGTAATTTGCATCATTATCTGAGGGAAGAGATGACCAGTATTCTACTGCTTGATCCCAGTGTTCAGTTCCAGGAGCATAAGGTCTGCCTTTTATGTAATTAAAAGTTGTTTGATCTGGGCTAATTAAACCAGCGCGAGCACCAGCTTCAATGCTCATATTACAAATAGTCATTCTGCCTTCCATTGAAAGGCCCATAATAGATGAACCGGCATACTCAATTACATGACCAGTTCCTCCAGCTGTTCCAATTTTTCCAATTATGTACAAGATTAAATCTTTAGAATTTACACCAAAAGGAAGTTCACCATTTACCGAAATTCTCATATTTTTTGCAGGATTTTGAACAATTGTTTGCGTAGCCAGAACATGCTCAACTTCACTTGTTCCGATACCAAAAGCGAGAGCTCCGAAAGCTCCATGGGTAGAGGTGTGACTGTCGCCACAGACAATTGTCATGCCCGGTTGGGTAATTCCCTGCTCAGGACCAATGATATGAACAATACCTTGTCTTTGGTCCATTAAATCAAAATATTGAATTCCATGCTCTTTAGTGTTTTTTGCCAGAGTTTCGACTTGAATTTTACTTTGTGGGTCCTCAATATTTTGTCTATTTATAGTGGGAACATTATGGTCTGCGACAGCTATCGTAGCCTCTGGTCTATGAACAGGTCGATTAGATAGTTTTAATCCTTCGAAGGCTTGAGGGCTAGTTACTTCATGAACTAAATGACGATCAATATATAAAAGATTAGTCCCATCTTCTCTTTGACCGACAAGATGCTCAGACCAGATTTTATCAAAAAGTGTTTTTGGGCCTTGGTTGCTCAAGATAATACTTTTAGCTTTTAGTTTCTGCCTCTTCTATTTTTTTCTCTGCAGGCTTTTTCTCTTTTGGCTCATCTTCAACTTTGGGTTCTTCTTGTGGTGATGATTCCTCTGATTTAGTTTCTTTAATTTTTTCTTTAAAATTGTCTTCAGACTTAGGGGCTTCTTGAGATGAAGTTTCCTCTGTTTTGGTCTCTTTAGCTTCTTCCTTTGGTAATTCTTCAGTTACAGGTGTTTCTGATTTATTTTCTTCACTACTAACCTCTGGAATCTCTTCAGCATCTACAATTGTGGATACAAATTGGTTATCATCATATGATCGACCGTCAGTTCTTTCGGCAATTCTTGCTTTTTTACCAGACAAACCTCTTAAATAATATAATTTAGCTCTTCTTACATCACCAACTTTTACACGTTCGATTGAGTCGATAACATTACTGTATAGTGGAAAAACCCTTTCAACGCCTTCACCGCTAGAAATTTTTCTAACAGTAAATGAAGAATTAAGACCGTTATTTTTTTTACCAATACAGACACCTTGAAATGCTTGCACTCTCTCTTTATTTCCTTCTTTGATCTTTACGTTAACTTTGACAGTGTCACCTGGCGCGAAGTCTGAAACCTTAGAACTTTTTAAAATCTGCTGAATTTGTGATTGTTCGTAGTTTTTAATAATTTCATTCATTGTGTGCTCCATCCAATATTAATATGTGGGTGGTATCAGAGCGGCATATTCTACTCATTTTTGTTTTTTTTTAAATAGTTTTTAAATAAATCTGGTCTATTTTTTTCAGTATTTTCCAACGAATTTTGGTGTTTCCAAAGATCTATATCAGCATGTTTACCACTCACGAGTATGGAAGGTACTTCTATTTCTGAGTGATCAGGGGTTATCCATGGGTTTGGTCTGGTGAATTGATCATGTTCAACTAGTCCATTTTGAAATGACTCAATATTGTGGGTATCATTATTTCCAAGAACACCAGGTTGAAGTCTCATTAACGCCTCAATAAATAATAATGATGCTATCTCTCCTCCGTTTAAGATGACATCGCTCACAGAAATCTCTTGAAATTTATAATAATCAATTACTCTTTGGTCAATGCCCTCATATCTACCATTTAGTAAGATAAAATCTTGATTGAAATTATAATTAGTTAATTTTTTTTGAGTGAGTTTTTTACCTTTTGCAGAAAAACATATTTTAATACAGCTATCTAATTCATTTTTATTAAAGTTTGCTTCGATAGATTTTGAAATTATATCAGGTCTTAATACCATACCTGCGCCACCACTAAATGGTTTATCATCAACAGAGTTCGCAGATAAATCACTGTAATCTCTTATATTGATCGTATTGATTTCGAAATGATTTTTTGACAGAGCTTTGCCTAACAAGCCATGTTGTAAAGTTCCAGGAAAAACTTCAGGAAATAAAGTAAGAATATTAAATTTTAACATTAATTTTTAATTATAATTTTTTTTTCTTTAATATTTACAAATGGAAAGTTTTGTTCAGTAAATCTGAAAAATTCCTTTTTTTTACTTTTAATAAAATATATTTCCAATAAATCCCCTGCACCAAAATTTACAACTGAAGCAACTTCTCCAACTCTCTGGTCTTTATTATCAAATACCTCAAGTCCCTCTAGATCATGGAAATAATATTCGTTTCCTTTTACTGGTGATAGTTGTTCTTTTTTTAAAAAAATTTTTTTATTAACAAACTTTTCAATGTCTGTTCTATTATTTATTTCGTCAATTGTTATAAGTGGGCTTTTTTTATCAAAAGATACTAGTTTTAAGTTAATAGTTTTTTTATTATCTAAATAAAATTTTTTAAATTGATTTACATCACGATCATCATTTAAATAACTGTGAAACCTTAGCAGACCCTTAGTTCCTTTAGGTCTGCCAATTACACCAACTTGTATGAAATGCTTCTCAAAGAGGGTCACAAGTAATTACTCTTTAGTTTCGGGTTTATCCTCTGAAACCTCAGTTGAACCCTCCTCCTCTTTGGGCTCTTCTTTTGCAGGAGCTTCTTCTTTCTTTTCCTCCGGCTCAGAAGTCTCTTCTGTCTTCACCTCTTCAGCTGGTTTTTCAACTGCTGCTTCTTCAACAGGCGGTTGCTCCTCTGTGGTAGTTACATCCTCAGTAGGTTTTTCATCCTCTGCTTTAGCTGCTTCTTCATTAGCTTTTGCATCTTCTGCAGCTTTTGATGCTGCTTCTTCTTTTGCTTTAACTCTTTCTTGAGCCTTTGCCTTTGGTAAATGCTTTTTTGTTTTCTCAGTTATTTTTGGAGCTTCCATCATTCCTAATTCAGAGAGAATTTTTTGAACTCTTTCTGTTGGCAGGGCCCCAACCTTAAGCCAATGTTCGGCTCTTTCTTTGCTAAGCATTACTCTTTCCTTGTGATCCTTGGGAACCATTGGATTGAAGTTGCCTATTTTTTCAATGAAGTTACCATCTCTTGGTGCTCTCTCATCTGCAACCACAATTCTATAGAAAGGTCTTTTTTTTGAACCTCCTCTTGCTAGTCTTATTTTTGTCGCCATGATTTCTCCCTTCTGTATTTATTCAATCGTTGGCATTTGGTTTCCGCCTAATAAACTTTTTATTTTATTTGCAAAACCTGGTTTTTGAGCTTGTTTCATAAGTTTTTTAGTTTGCTCAAATTGTTTTAAAAGCCTGTTGACCTCGTGTACCTGTCTACCAGACCCTGTTGCTATTCTTCTTTTTCTTGAAGCTTTTAGTAAATCAGGATCAACTCTTTCTTCTCTTGTCATTGAGCAAATAATTGCAATTTGATGATCAATAACTTTTTCGTCAAAATCTCCACTCTCCATCATATTTTTAATTTTGCTGACACCTGGCATATGTGACATTAGTCCAGACATTCCTCCCATTTTTTTCATTTGAGAAAACTGTTTTAAAAGATCATTCATATTGAATTTCCCACTCATCATCTGAGATTGGAGATTTTCCATTTCTTTTTGATCAAAATCTTTTTGTGCTTTTTCAACTAATGAAACAACATCTCCCATACCAAGAATTCTAGAAGCTATTCTCTCTGGGTGAAAAACTTCAAAATCTTCAATATTTTCTCCTGATCCAAAGAAACGAATTGGCAAACCTGTTTGATATTTTGCTGAAAGTGCAACTCCTCCTCTTGGGTCTGCGTCTAATCTTGTTAATATAAATCCAGTAAGTGGTGCTGTGGAGTTAAAAGACTCTACAACGCTTAGGGCTTGTTGACCCATCATTGAGTCTAAAACAAGTAAATTCTCTTGTGGTTTTGCCAGATCATGAATTGTTTTCAGTTCTAAAAGTAATTCCTCATCTGTACTAATTCGACCTGAGGTATCTATAATTAAAACATCCGATAAAAGTTTTTTACTTTGTTCAAGAGCATTATTGACAATATCTTTTATATTTTCATTTATTGGCTCAATAAACTGAATATTATTTTTTTGAGATAAAATACGAAGTTGGTCTATAGCGGCTGGTCTTCTTAAATCTGTTGACACAAGTGCTACAGATTTATTAAGAGAATTTTGACAGTAATGAGCAAGTTTTGAAATTGTTGTTGTTTTACCTGCACCCTGCAGACCGCACATTAAAAAAGTTGAGGGTTTATTTTTAAAGTTTAGCTCGCTACTTTGAACACCAAGTATTTCTGTTAGTTCATCACTTACTATTTTAATTATTTGTTGTCCTGGCTGGACGTTTTCAATTACTTTTTGGCCAAGTGCTTTTTCTTGGATTTTTTTAATAAGATCTTTAGATACTCTAAGAGAGACATCTGCCTCTAACAGAGCAACTCTAACCTCTCGCAGGGTTGTCTCTAAATCTTTTTCAGTGATAGCGCCTTTATTTGAGAGACCTTGAAAAATCCCAGTTATCTTATTTGTTATATTTTCAAACATTTAAAAAATAAAAAAAATCGGCGAATGATACTCATCGGCCGACTAATTTTTCCTTTATTTAGTTAGGAATTTATATCACTATAGCTGGTCTATGAAAATACCTTTTATGAAAGCTCAAGGAGCAGGGAATGACTTTATTATTGTGGATAAAAACGTTGATTTCATTAGAAAGTCAAAAAAGGTTATTAAAAGACTTTGCGACAGGCGTTTTGGGGTAGGTTGCGATCAATTAATTCTATTAAAAAAAATCAGTTCATATTATCAAATTACATTTTATAACTCAGATGGCTCACTTGGGAAAAATTGTGGGAATGGATTACGATGTGCCTACAAATATTTAGTTGAAGTAAAAAAAGTTAAAAAGGCAGTCATTAAAACTCATAAATTTTTACATTTTGGTAAGAAAACTCAAAAGGAATACAAAATCAATGTTGGGGAAGTAACTTTAGATTGGAAAAAAATTCCTTTATCAAAAAAAATTGACTCTCAAAGTATTCAAATTAAAAGAATAAAGATACCTGGGTTAATAAAAATAATGGGGGCAAATATTGGAAACCCTCATTGTGTAGTATTAGTAAAGAATTTAAAGCTAATTAAATTAAATATGTTAGGGCCTTTACTTGAAAAAAATAAATTATTTCCTGATCAAGCTAATATTACTTTTGTAGAGGTATTAAAAAAATCAAAAGTAAAAGTATTATTTTGGGAACGTGGTGGCGGACATACACTAGCATGTGGTTCAGGAACTTGTGCTACTGCTTTTGTTTTAAATCATAATGACTTTGTGTCCTCTAAAATCAAAGTAGTTACTGAACGATCAGTATTAAAAACAGAAATCAAGGACAAGATGGTATTCCTTCAAGGCCCTGCAGAGTTAGTTTATCAATCATCGATTAATATTTAAATGACTAAAGTTGTTAATTTTGGATGTCGACTAAATAACTTTGAAGGAAAAAAAATTGAAGAATTATTAGTAAATAATAATGAAAATATGGTTGTTATAAACTCTTGTGCCGTAACAAATGAGACTGAGAGGCAGGTAAGACAAACTATTAGAAGAATTAAAAAAGAATATCCCGATAAAAAAATTGTAATGACAGGTTGTGCTGCACAAATATCTCCAGATAAGTATTCTACAATGACTGAGGTCGATAAAGTTATTGATAATATAAGTAAACTGAAATCAGAAACTTGGACATCTTTACTTGATGAAGAACTCGAAGTAGATTTCAAGGAAGACATATTTGACTCTCCTCAAGATATCCGCCCATCTTTAGATAGTAAAAACCTTAACATCAGAGAAAGTCTTGTAATTCAACAAGGATGCAATCATAGGTGCACATTTTGTATTATTCCTTTTGGTAGAGGCAATAATAGGAGTTTTGATCCTTTTTACTTAATTGATGAGGTGGAAAGAGTTGTAGAAGATGGTGTCAAAGAAATTGTTTTAACTGGTGTCGATATATCAGATTATGGGAGCGATTTTGATCACAAATATAACATGAGCAATTTAATTTTAGATATTCTTGATAAAACTAAATTACAACGTCTTCGACTATCCTCAATAGACTGTGTTGAAGTTGATGAAAATTTTAATGAAGTACTCAAAGATCAAAGAGTAATGCCGCATCTTCACCTTAGTATACAGTCTGGTGATGACATGATACTGAAAAGAATGAAAAGAAGACATAATTCGAAAGATATATTTCAATTTGTTGATCGTTGTAAAAAAATTAGAAAAGATATTTCATTTGGTGCAGATATTATTGCAGGATTTCCTACAGAAACGGATACGATGTTTGAAAATACATACAAACTATTAAGAGACAATGAAATTTCTCACCTCCACATATTTCCTTTTTCTCCAAAAAACAATACTCCTGCTTCAAGGATGCCTCAGGTTTCTAAATCAATTATTAAAAAGAGAGCAAAAATTTTAAGAGATCTTGGCGAATTAATTTTAAAAAAAGTAAAATCCAAACTTTCATTACCAAGGGAGATCCTTATTGAAGATTTAAATTCAGGATTAGCTATTGGATATGATCAAAATTATATCAAACATAAAGTACCCTTGGTAGGTGTACCCGTAGGAGAAGTTATCAGGGTTTAATGTTTTTTTTAAAAAAAATCTTTCAAAAGAATTTAAATATAGATGAGATAGAGGATCTTTTATTTGATAATGGTGTAGAACCAAAATTTGCTGATTTAATTATTTCAAAAATAAAAGAAAATAATTCACAAGAAGAGGATATTAAAAAAGTTATTAAAGATGAACTGCTTACAAAATTCAAAGAAAAAAAATTTGGAGGTTTTTCTTTTCAAAATAGAAGCTTATATATTATTGCAGGAAATAACGGCTCGGGAAAAACAACATTCATAGGTAAATTTATAAATCTAATTCAAAAAAATGGCTTAAAGCCTGCTGTAATTGCAGCAGATACATTTAGGGCTGCCGCAATCGATCAACTTGAACATTTCACAAATCAATTTGAAGTGCCCATTCATAAGGGTAATAATATGGAAGATCCATCTGCTGTTGTTTTTCAAGGTATTGATAATCTGGAAGAGAGTGATGTTATTATTGTTGATACATCTGGGAGACAGCATAACAACAAAAACTTAATGGCTGAGCTAAAAAAAATCTCAGATATCGTTTCAAAAAAATCTGATCAATTTAATTTAATAAGGGCTTTTTTGACATTAGATGCTAATACTGGTCTTGCATCAAAACATATAATAGAAGGTTTTCAAGAATATATCACTTTAGATGGTATTATTTTAAATAAGGTAGATTCTAATGCTAAGTATGGAGCTCTTCTAACAATAATAAATGATTTTGATATTCCTGTAGTATTTGAAGGATATGGCGAAGGCATGAATGACTTAAGAGAGTTTCAATTTGAAGGATATTTAGATAGACTATTATAAAATGAAACAATTGTTTGAATTTTTTCCCTTAATTGTTTTTTTCGCAGTCTATTATAAATCAGATAAAGATCTTTATTTAAGTATTGCTGCTGTAATAGTTGCAACATTTATTTCCCTTATAGCCATCTATTTCAAAGAAAGAAAAATTTCAACAATGATGTTAGTAAGTACAATTATCTTAGTTGTTTTTGGTGGTTTAAGTATTTTTCTAAAAAATGAGATATTTTTTAAAATGAAACCAACAATTATAAATGCTCTTTTTGCTGCAGTTTTGATTGGAAGTACGTTAATTAATAAACCCGTTTTAAAGTTATTATTAAACTCATCATTAAAATTGACTGATGAGGGTTGGGGGTTAATGAATAAAATGTGGTCAAGCTTTTTTATTCTTTTAGCTGTTTTAAATGAAATAGTTTGGCGGACTCAAACGACTGATGTTTGGGTAAATTTTAAAGTATTTGGAATAATGGGAATTACTATTGTGTTTACAATAATTCAAATTCCATTGCTAAAAAAACATTTTATTAATCAGCCATAAGGGCTTGAATTCCAGGAAGATCTTTGTTCTCGAGCGCCTCAAGAAAAGCACCGCCAGCTGTTGAAACAAAATAAAAATTTTCAAATTTTTCCTCAGCCATATTGATTGCTAAAATTGTGTCTCCACCACCTATGACAACATCTGCTTGAGATTTTGCTAGGAGATGTGCTAAATTTATTGATCCCTTTGAAAATTTATTGTCTTCGATCATTCCCATTGGTCCATTCCACAAAACGATATCACTGTTACCTATCAGTTTTTCTAAAACTGCGTGTGAAGAAACTGATATATCTAGGATTTTAAAATCGGAGCTTTTAGGAAGCTCATCTATTAATTTATTTTCATTTGAGTCAAGTATAACATCTGATGGAAGATGAATTTTACAATTTGTTGATTTTGCAGAATTGTAAATCATTTCAATCATACTTTCTGTGTCCTCTTCAATTAAAGAATTGCTTACATTTATACTATTATATTTAAAAAAATTATTTGCCATTGCCCCTCCAACAAAAATATCTGAGCAAGAGGATGTTAAAGATAGAAGTGTTTTTATTTTAGTTGAAACTTTTGATCCACCAATAATCGCTAATTTTTTCTTTGTAGATTTTTTTATATTATCTATTGCTAAAATTTCTCTCTCAAAATTAAATCCAGGTGCTGACAATATGTTTTTAGCCATTTGATTAACTGATGAGTGAAATCGGTGAGAAGCAGAGAAAGCCTCATTAACATATAAATCTAATTTATCTGTAATAGACTTGCTAAAATTTAAATCATTTTTTATTTCTCCCTCAAAAAATCTTATATTATCTAAAAGGCTTATAGTTGGCTTATCAGCATCTATTTCATTAAGGCCACTATCTAAAAAACTATCATAACTAATAAAATTTAATTTTAACTCCAATATATCCTCAAACTGATCAATTAATTTTGAGAAAGAATATTTCTCATCAAAATTTTCTTTTGGTCTTCCAAAATGTGAAATAAGAAAAATATTACATTGTTTATTTTTAATAAAATCGATCGTTTCCTTAGATCTATCTAATCTTGTTTTGTCTGTAATTCTAAAATTTTTATCGATAGGAACATTGAAATCGACTCTAATACCTACATTTAGGATTTTTTCAAAGTTCAAATTTTTAAGAGATTTCATATTTATTCACATTTTTTTAACCATTTTAGGCTAGATTACTACTACTATATATAGTATAAAACTACCCATATAAGGAACTAAATAGAGTAGGTACATAAAAAATGTCTTGGAATAACCAAAAAGTAGAAGATCTTAAAAAACTTTGGAATGAAGGGGTTGCTACTAGCCAGATTGGCGTGCAGCTTGGATTTACTAAAAATGCCGTTATTGGTAAAGCTTTTAGACTGGGTCTTGAAAGACGTCAAAATTCCAGAAAAAAATCAACTCAAAATCAACAGTTTTCTTCTGTCACCATGTACAGAGAAACCAGTAATTCATCTTCTCAAAATACAATAAGAAAAGAACCTGTTCGAAGAAGAGAAAAATTTAGTTTTAAAAAGAGTATTGTTGGCACAGGTAACTTTAAATCTTGTCAATGGCCTATCGGAGATCCACTTGAGGAGGGATTTCACTATTGTGGTGGTCAGAATATTCCAACAAAACCATATTGTATTGAACATTATAAAAAAGCATATAATGTTGATGAAAAATATTTAGATAGACTTTTGGATTTTTTACACGAGAAAAACTAATTGTTTATATAAATAGTTTTCCCAGATCCGTTTATCCAATTCCAAATTAACTTTTGTAATGAGGTACCTTCAAAATCTTTGTAATATAAATCAGTAGCTGTCATAACATGCCCCCACTCAATATTTCCTTTTAACTTTCTTTCTTCAGCATTAATTGAAAAACCAGCTTTATAAAAAGTTGCGTCTTCATTTATAGATTGTCTCACTTTATCTAAATTACCTTTCATGTAAGGATCACCTATGTTCCAAATAAAAAAAACATTATTCAAATTATTTCTTTCAAATAATTGTCTTGAAGAAAAACAATTTGCCCAATGAGAATCTTTACAATACTCAACCCTGTCATTATATAAAAACTTTACAATTTTAGGCCATGGTCCGTCATTCCATCCTAAACGAACATTTAGAGACTCTGCGTCTAGCCAAAAACTATCAGCAATAATATATGGATTTTCATATCTTTTAATTAGATCGACGTTTAAACCCAAAGCCAAGGACCCAGCACTATAACCTGCAAAAATTAATTTATCTGCTTTTTTAAACCTTTCATCATACTGATTAAAAATGTCCTCAATAATGTATCGACCATGAAAATAAACTTTTTTTCCATCAATATTGTTTACGTGCGTGCCCTGATGTATGTCATTGCTACAATAAGGAATGTAAATTACATTATAGTTGTTGTTAATAAAGTCTTCGACCATATAAGTTTTACCTCTTTCATTTGAAACTGCAGGAGATTTTAAACCGTTATTTCTTGATCTGTATTGGTCTTCGTTTGCAGCCACACCCCCTCCTTGAATATACATTAACCAATTATTTGTATTGCCCTCAAAAAAGGTAAATGTCGCTTGCTCACCGTTGGAGCATAAAGCTTTAGGGTCTTTTGTTTCCATTAGCTGGGCATTTGAGAAAGAAGTGAAAAGTAAAAGATTTAATAGAAAAAAAACTTTTACCATAAGTAATTTATAAAAATTTTTTTTAATATGTCAAAGTTATTGGCGCGCTTGGCAGGAATCGAACCTGCGACCCCCAGATTAGGAATCTGGTGCTCTATCCTACTGAGCTACAAGCGCCTTTGTTTGTATACTTCATAATAATAATTCATAAAATATAAACTATGAAAAAAAAAGCTGATGAATATCTTTATAATGAAGCACTAAAATACTTGGGTAAATATCCAGCAACTAAAAAAAAAATTTCTGAAATTCTAGAAAAAAGACTCAAAAATAAAAAAACTTATCAGAAAGTCATTTTCCCGGAAAATATCTCTAAACAAGAACTTATTGATAATATCTTACAAAAATTAGATGATTTAAAGATAATAGATGAAAAGCAATTTATTGAAACTGTATTTCATTATTATGAACAATCACTGTTTTCTATAAAAAAAATTAAAATTAAACTTTATCAAAAAGGTTTTGAACAAAGCTTAATTGAGGAATATATCTCTAAAAAGGTATCTGAAAATCCAGATTTAGAGCTAAATATTTTAAAACGATTTATTTTAAGAAAGAAACTATCGAAGTTAGAAACTAGTGAACTTAAAAAAAAGCTCTATCAGCAAAGCTTTTCAGAAAATTCGATATATAAAGCAATTAGAGATTAATTACTTTGAAGCAGCTGGTGCTTCAATAGTTTTAGTTGTTTCGTCAGTATTTACAGGTGCTTGACCATCAGCATCTTTGTCTTTTTTAGCTTTTTTAATAATTATTTGCTTACCCCTGTACATACCAGTACTGAGATCAATATGATGGGGTCTTCTCAATTCACCTGATTTTTTGTCTTCTGCGAATAGTTGAGTGCCCGCTCTATGATGAGAGCGCCTCATATTCCTTTTTGAAGGTGTGGTTTTTCTTTTTGGAACTGCCATATTAGAGCGATAACATAATAAAAATTTGTATAAATTACAATAATAATGTATAAATCTGCCCACAATGCTAGAAGAGCAAATCGATTTAGGTCACAAAAGAACATGCCCCTGTGGTAGCGTCAAGTATTATGATTTTTATCAGGACGTAATTAATTGTCCAGAGTGTGGTAAATCTATTGAAGCTGTAAATATAGCAAAACCTAAAAGAGGAAGAAAAGCGGGAGTAAGCGTTGCAACACCCACTAAAACTGCCAAAGAAAATGATGAGTTAAAAGACCTAATTGAAGAAACAGAAGATACTGATACCCAAACTGAAGATACCGATAACCTAGCAGAAGATATCAGTATTGATATCCCAACTGATAAAAACGAAGAAGAAACTAATTAGTTTATCTTTTATTCAAAATTTCTAGTATTTTTGTAGATGCTTCCTCAAACTTTAAACTTGCGGATATTGCAAATTCTCTAGTATATCTCTCAAAAGCAACCTGAAACATTTGGCGCTCACTATATGACTGTTCAGTTTGATCATCTTTTCGAAATAGGTCTCGGACGACCTCTGAGAGAAGTTTTATGTCACCAGAGTTTATCTTTTGGTCGTACTCTTGAGCCCTTCTACTCCACATTGCCTTTTTTATTTTAGGTTTTTGCTTTAAAACAGAAAGTGTTCTAGTCATAGATGGTTTGCTAGTAATATTTCTTAAACCAATCAATTTTGCTTTAGCAAAGGGTACTCTGATTGTTAACTTGTCTTGAAAAAACTGAATTACATACAATTGTTCTTCCACTAGATCATATTGGAACTTTTCTATAGTGAGAATTCTTCCTACGCCGTGGGTAGGGTAAACAATATTTTCTCCTGCTTTAAATACTTGTGGAACTATTACTTTTTTAATCTTAGGAGCTTTTGGTGTAGCAATTTTTTTTACTACTTTTTTTAATACATTTTTTAAAACTTTTTTCTTAATTATTTTTTTTAAGGGTTGTTTTTTGGCAGGTGACTTTTTTTTTACTTTAACTTTTTTTTTGGTCTTAACTTTTATATTTTTTTTTAAAACTTTTTTTGTTGAAGCTTTTTTTTTAACAGGCATTAATCAGCTCCTTTTTCACTGAAATGATTTTTAAATTTATCTTCTACCCCTTCCCACTGTTTTGCATCATCAGGGGCATCTTTTTTTGTAGTTATATTAGGCCAAACTTGTGAATATTTTTCATTTACATCTAACCATTTTGTACCATCGTCCAAGTCATCTGGGATAATTGCTTCAACCGGGCATTCCGGTTCACATACTCCGCAGTCAATACATTCATCAGGGTTAATGACAAGCATATTTTCACCTTCGTAAAAGCAATCCACGGGACATACCTCAACACAATCCATGTATTTACACTTGATACACTTGTCATTAACTAAGTAGGTCATTGGCTGTCTTTTACTCTATTTCTAATCAATATAAAATCTTTATCTTCTAGGCCAAGTAACGTTGATATTTTTCTTGCAGTAGAAACCTCAAGCTGATCTTCTTTGCCATCAACCATTAAAACTTGCCAACAAATTAAAATTACATCCATTCTCTGTTCGTAACTAAGCGATGTTTTAAGTCTGTATGAGAACTGAGATAAGTCGGTGTTGAAATGCTGTTTATTGGCTAATTTAGTAAATTGCTCTTTATTACTTTGAATTGGTATTTTAAAGTAAAATTCTAATAACTCAGAGGCAAAATTAATCTCTTGTTCCGAAATTTCATGATCTGCAATAATAATTTCGTAAATCAGATTATATAAATCTGACTCAAAAGAGTGATCATCATTTTTATCCTTCTTTTCATTGAAGGATTGGAAGAATTTATTCAACATTTATATTTTTTAATTGGTCAAAAGGATTATTAAATAATTTTTTTGATGATGGCTTTTTTACTTTTTTTGATGATTTTTTCAATACTTTTTTGTTTTTTTTTTGTTTTAACTCTAATGTCTTATTAGAATTAATCTTTTTAGAAATAATTAAATCATTTTCTGCTATCTCTTGTATATTAAAAGATCTACTTCTAATAATATTAATTAATTTATCTTTTTTAATTCCCAAAAGATTAGATAAATCCATAGGAAGTGAGAAAGGGCCTCTATTTTCTCTTTTAAATAATTGTTTTTCAAATTCATTAAAAATATCAAGCCTGATTAGTAAGTCATTTTTAGAAATAAAACCTAGGAAAGTTAATAGTTCTTCATTTAACTTATTTTGAATATTAAGTGTTGCATTGCCATCTTTTGGTATGTACTCATCAATATTTAAAAATTCATTATTATACAAATTCCATAGATAAAACTTTAACTTCATGTATTCAGGTCTGATTAATTCAGAATTAAATATAACATTCTTTCCTAATCTAAAATTTAGGGAATGAATTTCTTTTCTTTGTGGTTCATCAAATAACTTAAATTCATCCAATATATTTACTTGGTAAAGATTATATTGACTTTCAATTATCTTAAAAATAAAACTTCTCTCCTCAGGTTTTGAGTTAAATTTTTTTAGTTTGTCCGATAAATCCAACTTCGAGAGGTAATTTTCCTCGAACCATTTTTGAATTTTCTCCTGAATTTTTTTAATTTGATCGGGTGATAATAGTAAGTCGTCTAAAATTGGTTCTAAAATCGGATGGGTGATATCAATTCCTTTTTTAAAAATTGCCACATTTGCATCCCCCCATTTAAGATATAAGTTCTGAAAATTTCCATTCTCATCAACTTTTGAATTGATTAACAAGCTTTCATTCGGTGCTGCTATAAAATTATCAACGTTAAAAGACATATAAGGGAAAATTTGTTCTTTAATTATTCTATGGTAGTTGTTATTTAAAATATCTTTATATTTTTCATCAAAAAAAATTTTAAAACCTTTTATAACTCCTATTTTTTCATCTTTTATCTTAACATATCTATTATCAGTTAAAGATATATTTTTTTTACTAATATTTAAATTTTGAATAATTTCACTTTTATTTTTATCGACAAATTTTTGCATTAAGCTTAAATGTATCTGCTCAGACAGTTTGTTTTCAATATTTTTTACAGTTTCAACCCAAATAGAGTTATTTATCCAGTGTTTCTGGTTAGTAATATATAGCCAAGTTCTTGTTTCATTTAAGTTGTAGATAAGATCATCAATGCTACCGTTATAATTTTGTAAGTAAGAAATTTCTTTATCTAAAAATTTATCACTAAATACCCATTGATTTTTTATGAGTTCATTAAATATTTTTATTAACAAATCAACATGTTTTTCATCTGAAATATTTTGATAATCTGGTATTCGACAAACGTCCCATAATTGTTTTAAAGTTTCAGGATTGTCAATTTTAAAATTTTTTCTATAGTCTTTAAGAAACCTTAATAAAAATTTTTGATCCTCAGCATCTTTTTTTAGAATTAGTCGGTGATTATCTGATTTCTTTTTCAACGAGTTTACTAACTCATATTCTGACTTAAATGATAGAAGATGATTTCTCCAAAATATTTTCTTAACTGGTTCAAATTTATGGGCTTGGATGTTCTCTATAGACTCCAGATTTGTAAACTTAGCTCCAAGAGTAGTCCCAAAATAACCAGATTTTGTATAGCGACCTGCCCTTCCTGCTATTTGACCTATTTCCATATCATTCAAAGATCGAACATATTTTCCATCAAACTTTTCTAAACCAGAAAAATAAACTTGGTTGATATCTAAATTCAAACCCATTCCAATAGCATCAGTGGCTACAATATAATCAACCTCACCATCCTCGTATAATTTAACTTGAGAATTTCTAGTTTTAGGGCTGAGTGCTCCGGCCACAAGAGCCACACCTCCTTTTAAGCTTCTAATTTGCTCAGCGATTTCGTAAAGACCGATTAAATTAAAAGCAATTATTGCTGATCGAGGTTTAATATTTTGAATTTTTTTATGGCCAATAAAATTTAACTCAGAAAATCTATTTTTATAAATTATTTTTGCCTCAGGAATTAATTCTCTAATAATTTCCTCCATAGTGAGAGAACCTAGAAAAATAGTTTTTTGTTCTCCACGAGAATATAAAAGTCTTTGAGTAAAAATATGTCCTCTTTCATAGTCAGAGGCTAATTGAATTTCATCTACACAAACAAATTCAAAAAAATCATCTGGCATTGATTCGACTGTACAAAAAAAATATTTCGCATTTGAAGGAATTATTTTTTCTTCTCCAGTTATTAATGCAATTTGATTTATTGGGTAAAGTTTGCATGCTTTATCATAATTTTCTCTTGCTAAAAGCCTTAAAGGGAAACCAAAAACACCGTTTTTAAAGGAAAACATTTGTTCAAAAGCGTAAAATGTTTTTCCAGTGTTAGTTGGACCTAAAATTATTTCAATTTGATTCATTCAATGAAAAGAAGTTACCATAAATAAAATGTTGACTTAATTAAATACTTTCTTAAATTTTTTTTAAGAAAATGAATATCATTAGATATTCGTTTTATACTTACTAGTAAGTGTAAAAAGTAAGGAGGCTATAATGGCTAAAAAGAGAAAAGCTGCAAAGAAAAAAGCAGCTCCTAAGAAAAGGAAAGCTGCAAAAAAGAAAGCAGCTCCTAAA